>JAZBPA010000237.1:0-14767 GCA_036351435.1 Candidatus Competibacteraceae bacterium | reverse complement strand
TCAAACTCTGGATTTCCAGTACCCGGTCTTGGGTGTCGGGTAGCGTGGTGCTCTCCATGCCCAAACCGATCGGAGCCGGTGCCGCATAAGCCATGCGGGTGTGCAATTGACGGATTTCATCTTTGACGGTCCGCCCGAATTGCGGGTCATCATGATGCAAATACTGTTCGTTGATCGCCTGCCAATCCTGTTCAGTTAATCCATCCAGGGCTCGCACATGACCGTATTGCCCGGACAGGCCACCGCCGTCGGCCCCCAAACCTTGGTTAACGGCAGCGGCAGCCGCTGCATCCCCATGCTTGAGCCCCAAACCGCCGAGCGGTTCAGGCGCAAAGTGAATGATTTGCGTGAACAGTTGGTGCAGATCGACATTAGCGGTTTCCCCCAGCACGGTCGGTAGCAAGTGGTCATAATGCAAATAGCCTTCATCGACCGCCTGCCAATCTTCCGGCTTGAGGCTGGCTAGCGCCAGGGGCAAGACCTCTTGTTCCTCCCTGTCCATGTGTTCTTCCAGCAAAGCCACGAAATGAGCGAGCTCATCCACGAAAGCTTGGCGGGACTCTTGCTCACCGCCTTGAGTAGCGTCCAGCAGATCATGCAGGCGTATCATCCATTGCTCGCCTTGCTGATGATCCTGCTGTAATTGATCCAATAATGGGTGCGATTGCGGTTCACGCAGCCGCAGGGCAGCGAACAGGTAGCGCTCTTCCTTGGGGTAATGGGTTTTCTCGTAGGACTCGAGATAATCAAAAATCGCCTTGAATAGCACAACATCCGGCACTTGCCCGGTGTTTTGCAGTTCTTGCTGCAATTCGCTGATCATCCTCAGGATGCGCCGTACCCGGGCATGTTCGGATTTAACGATGGAAGCGGCTTGGGTCATGCGAATCAGTCTCGTGCAGGCTAGTCGTTAACCGCCGCCCAGATAAGCGGCGATCACGTCGGGGTTGTTGCTGATCTCGTCAGGCGTGCCCTCGGCCAGCTTTTTACCGAAGTCCAGAACCAGTAGATAATCCGAGATGTTCATCACCAACTTCATATCGTGTTCCACCAACACGACGGTGACGCCGGTAGTGGCGATTTTTTGGATCAATTGGTCGATCTCGGCGGTTTCTTTGGCGTTCAAGCCGGCGGCAGGTTCATCCAGCAGTAATACCTTCGGCTCCGCCGCCAAGGCGCGGGCAATTTCCAGCCGTTTCAGGGCGCCGTAGGGCATGGCGTTGGCATCCGTTTTGACGTATTTGCCGACTCCGACGAATTCCATCAATTCCGCCGCTTTTTCTCGACACTGGCGGTCGCCGCGCACGATGATCGGCAACCGCAACATAGCGGCAATAAAACTGCGGTTGAGGTGCAAATGACGCCCCACCATCACATTTTCGACAGCAGTCATGTTCATGCAGATCTGCAGATTTTGAAAGGTCCGGCTCAGTCCGCGCTTGGCCAGTGTATAAGGCGCTTGGCCGACGATATTGTGTTCTTCCAGAAAAATAGCGCCTCGGGTCGGCTGGTATAGACCGGTGATCATATTGAACAATGTGGTTTTGCCGGCTCCATTGGGGCCGATAACCGCGTGGATCGCGCCGACCTGGATAGCGAAGCTCAAATCGGCAATGGCGTCCACGCCACCGAAGGATTTGCTAAGGTTCTCGACCCGCAACAGGCTCATGGCTTGCGCCCCCGCCGATCCTTGAATAGTGCGCTCAGCGTGGGCACCAGTCCCTTAGGCATGAAGATCAGAGTCAGCATGAGAATCAGTCCGAAGATCACCATCTCGAAATCCTCGAAACCGCTCAGCAACTGAGGCAACAGGGTAAGAATGACCGCTCCGATCACCGCCCCGAAAGTAGACGCCATACCGCCCAGCACCACCATGGTGACCAGTTCGATGGAATGGAAAAAACCGGCCTGCACCGGGCTGATAAATCCCGAATAATGGGCGAACAGGCTGCCCATGAGACTGGCGAACACCGCCGAAACCACGAACAGGAGGACCTTGTAACCGGTGGTATCGACGCCGACTACCTGCGCTGCCACCTCCGAACCGTGCACCGCGCGTAAAGCCCGACCCGCCGGAGAATCGATAATATTGAGCGCTAGCCACACGCTGATGACCAGCAACACCCCGATTACCCAGTACCAGGTCTGTTCGCCATAGAGTTCCCAGCCGAACAGCGTGAACGGTTCCACGTACATGCCGTCGGGACCGCCGGTCAGCCAGTCCTCGTTAGTGATAATGATGGAGATGATGATCCCCAAGCCCAACGTCGCCATGGCCAGGTAATGGCCGCTCAGGCGCAGAATGGGACGGGCGATCACGAATGAAATGACGCCGACCAGCACCACACCGGCCAGTAGCGCCAGTATCGACGACCAGCCGTAATAGACGGTCAGCACGCCGGAGGTATAAGCGCCTAACCCGAAAAATCCGCCGTGGCCCAGACTGATCTGACCGGCATAACCCACCAGCAGATTCAAGCCAACCACCACGATGGCGTTGATGCCGATCTTGATCGCCACGTCGTAATAATAATTATTGGGCAGGAACAGCGGTAGCAACACAATGATCACGGCCAGAACCAGCAAACCGCCGGTGCGGGGTGTTGTCAATTTTTCCAGCATCACACCCGCTCCGTGCCGCGCACGCCGAATAAACCGCTCGGCAGGAAAAACAAGATCAGCAGAATGATCACAAACGGGACGGCATCCTTGTAATCAGAGGAAATATACCCCGCCGCCATCGCCTCAATGATACCCAGCAATAACCCGCCGACGATGGCGCCCACCGCGCTTCCCAGCCCACCAAGCACAGCTGCCACGAAGCCCTTGAGGCCCAACATGATCCCGATATCATAGGAGGTTAGGGTAATCGGCGCGATGATAATGCCCGCCACCGCGCCCAACAGAGCTGACAACCCGAAAGAGAAGAACAAAATGAATTGAGTGTTGATGCCCATCAACTTTGCCGCGTCCGCATTGCAAGCGGTCGCTAAAATGGCCTTACCCAGCAGCGTGTATTTAAAAAACCAGGCCAGAGTCCCCACGATCACCAGCGTTACCCCAAGCACCCACAGGCTTTGCGGTAGTATGGTTGCACCGCCGAGGTGGATCGGATCGTTGCCGCTGAACGGCGGCAACGCGAAAAATTCTTTGCCCCAGAACACCTGTACCAAGCCGCGTAAGAAAATCGACGCACCGATAGTGATGATGATCAGCGTCACCACATCGGCCTGCTTGGACGGTTCGACAGCGAACTTCTCCAGCGCTAACCCGGCTAGAACAGCCAGCACGACAGCGCACACGATAGCCAGCGGTAGCGGAACGCCGACGTTGAGCAAGAACACGGTGCCCATCCCGCCGATCATGACGAATTCACCCTGAGCGAAGTTAATGACATGACTGGCGTTATAGATGATGGCGAACCCCAACCCCACCAACGCATAGGTGGAACCGATAGTGACACCGGAGAACAGATATTGAAGAAATTCTGCAAACATAAACCCGCCTGACGTTCAACAGCATGGTGATCGACAAACCCGCTTTTACCCTAAGCAAAAAGTGGGGTCTCGCTTAAGATCTATAAGACTTACGCACAGGGCTTGCGTCGCTCGTTCCAGAGGTGTCGACGGACTGGATGGCCGTCGTCAAGCCTACAAGAAAGTATTCACGGCGTCCTCTGGAACGAGCTGCGTAAGCCCTGATCCGGACAGGTTTATTGAACCAGCTGCCAACCACCGCCCTTGATTTGCAAAATACGAAAGGCAGTGAGATCCAGTCCCATATGGTCCTCGGGCGTCATGTTGACCATGCCGGTGGCACCCACGTAACCCGTGGTTTGTTCAATGGCATCGCGCACCTTGGCCTTGTCCGTATCGCCGGCACGGTTCATGGCATCCACCGCGATCATCAGAGCATCGTACGCGTAAGCACCGAAGGTCGAGACTGGATTTTTGAATGCTTCTTCATAATCCTTTTTGTAAGTCACCAACACGTCTTTTTGCACGTCGTCGGCGGGCAGATCATCGGCAATCAGCAAGGCCGAAGCCGAAATCAACACGCCTTCGGCAGCTTCACCGGCCAACTCAATGTAACTGTTGGAAGCCACACCATGCGATTGGTACAGCGGCCATTCAATGCCCAGTTGAGCGTAGTTTTTAGTCACGATTGCCGGGCCTTGACCGAACCCGAAGTTGAACACCGCTTGCACGCCGTCGGTGTTTTTGATCTTGGTCAACTGGGCGGTCATATCGGTGTCTTTGGGACCGTAAGTTTCGTCGGCCAGAATTTCAATACCGTATTGCGGCGCAACGTCCAAGGTCTGCTCGCGACCAGAACGCCCGAAACCACCAGTACCTGAAATCAGGGCAATCTTGCTGATTCCCTGATTTTTCATGTGCTCCATGATCTTTTCAGCAGCCATACGATCGGTTTGCGGTGTTTTGAACACCCATTTCTGGACTGGATCAATGATAGGGATACCGCCGGCCATCGAAATGAACGGTATTTCGGCACGCTCGACCAACGGAATAGCAGCCATGGTGGTGCCGGTTGTGGTACCGCCCAGAATAATATCAACCTCATCGTTGGAGATCAGACGTTTGACGAAGGTGCGGGCTTTGTTGGCATCGCCGGCATCATCGTAATGAATCAGCTCCAGCTGTTTGCCCAGCACCCCGCCAGCCGCATTGATTTTTTCGATATATAGCTGAAGGGTTTTGAGCTCCGGATCGCCCAGAAAAGAGGCCGGGCCGGTGACTGAAAGGAAGGAACCAATCTTAATGGTGTCGGCAGCGAACACCGGAGTAAGCACGACAAAAAACAGCGCGACCAGAGCGAGTACCCTGCCGATCATGGGCTTGAACATAATACGTCCTCCGAAAACATCAGGTTGATTGTTATGTAGGCGGTCTGAGCCGACCTTCCCTCACAGGGATACTGAGGGATATGGACTGACCTTCATTACGTTACAGATGCGAAACAAAGCCAACCAAAAGCGACACAAAATTATTCATGCAATACATTTTTAGTGTATCATTTCTGTTATGTCAACATCCACTCCAAAGACTTTATTTTTATCCTTGTGTTACGGTAGGATCAACCAATCAAGAGCCTGACTGTCATAACAAACGCTAACCCCTGTATCTCTCTTGTTATGTTACATAAAAGAAGAACATAAGACGGAAATTGTTGAGCATGGCAAAAATTCGGCGTGTGGAAGAGTTGGTGGGCGAGTTCCGTGGCAAGCGCCCGATTCGGGGGGGATCGCTGATCATCACCCTGTACGGCGATGCTATCGTGCCGCGGGGCGGTACGGTTTGGTTGGGCAGCATCATTGCTTTGTTGGATCCATTGGGACTCAACCAGCGTTTGGTTAGAACCTCGGTGTATCGGTTGTCCAAGGAAGGGTGGTTGAACTCGGCACAGGTCGGCCGACGCAGTTTTTACAGTGTGACGGAATCGGGGCTACGCCGATTTAGAAACGCTTTCCGGCGGATTTACGACGAGCATCCGATGCGTTGGGACGGCGTCTGGCGCCTAGTCCTGACCTCACAGATCAATAGCAGCGAGCGAGAAAACCTACGCCGGGAACTGAATTGGTTGGGGTTCGGCGCCATCGCACCCGGCATCATGGCTCACCCGATGGCGGAAGTGGATTTGCTGAGCGGAACGCTGCAGGCTCTGGGCTTACAGGACGAAGTCATTTTGATGCGCGCCACCAGTGAAGATACAGTGGTGTCTTCGCCATTGAAAAACCTGGTGAAAACCTGCTGGAATTTAGACGGGTTATCTGAGGATTATCATCGTTTTCTGGCGCAATTCCGGCCGATATGGGCAGCGCTGGAAAGCGCCGACACCCTGGATCCCGAGCAATGCTTCCAAGTCCGTACCTTGTTGATTCACGAATACCGGCGTCTGCTGCTACGTGATCCGCAATTGCCCAACGAGTTGCTTCCGCCCGACTGGGTGGGCGCAGCGGCTCGTTTGTTATGCCGCAATTTGTATCGGCTGCTGTCAGGACCGTCTGAGCAGTACCTCTCCAAAGCCCTGCTCTCCGCTGATGGTCCCTTGCCTGAAGTCGGTCGGGATTTTTACCTGCGTTTCGGCGGCTTGTCGGACGCACCCGCTAATTGAATTTGAATTGAGTACCGCATCTGAACTGTGGAGATTCGCTATGTATGCACAAATGGTTAATACCGGCGTTGATCGGGTGAGATCGTTGGAGGAACTATCGCCCGAAGAGCGCGCCTTTCAAGAACGTATCGACGCTGACATTAAAATCGAACCGAAAGATTGGATGCCGGAGGCGTATCGCAAAACCCTGATCCGGCAGATTTCGCAGCACGCCCACTCAGAGGTGGTCGGCATGTTGCCCGAAGGCAATTGGATCACCCGTGCGCCGAGTTTGAAACGCAAAGCCATCCTGCTCGCCAAGGTACAGGATGAAGGCGGGCATGGGTTATATCTGTACAGCGCGGCGGAAACGCTGGGCATATCCCGCGATCAGTTAATCGAACAGCTCCATTCCGGCAAAGCCAAGTATTCCAGCATTTTTAACTACCCTTCGCTAACCTGGGCCGACATCGGCGCGATCGGCTGGTTGGTGGACGGGGCTGCGATTATGAATCAGGTGACCTTGCAACGCTGCTCTTTCGGCCCTTACTCACGCGCCATGATCCGCATCTGCAAGGAAGAAAGTTTTCATCAGCGCCAGGGCTACGACATCATGCTGACTCTGGCGCGCGGCACAGCCGAACAAAGAGCGATGGCTCAAGATGCACTCAACCGCTGGTGGTGGCCGTCGCTGATGATGTTCGGCCCTTCCGACAATGATTCGCCGCACAGTGCCCAGTCCATGCAGTGGAAAATCAAACTGTACAGCAACGACGAGCTGCGCCAGCGCTTCGTCGATCAGACCGTACCCCAAGCCGAGTTTCTGAACTTGACCGTGCCCGATCCGCAGTTGCGCTGGAACGAAGCGCGCGGTCATTACGATTTCGGCCCTATCGATTGGGAAGAATTTTTTAACGTCATCAACGGCGACGGGCCATGCAATCGTGAGCGGTTGCGGGCACGGGTCAAGGCTTATGAACAGGGTCAGTGGGTGCGGGACGCTGCCGTGGCGCACGCCCACAAACGGGCCTTACACGCCGCCGCCTGAGTACAGAGGAGAACAGTCATGCAAGAATGGCCTTTATTCGAAATTTTTATTCGCAGCCAGCACGGCTTAGCGCATAAGCATGTCGGCAGTTTACACGCCTCCGATCCGGAGACTGCCATCCGCTACGCCCGTGACGTATATACCCGGCGCAACGAAGGCGTCAGCATCTGGGTGGTGAAGGCATCGGACATCGCCGCTAGTTCCCCCGGTGAAAAAGGACCGCTGTTCGAACCGGCTAACAGCAAAGTCTATCGCCACCCGACCTTCTACGATATTCCCAAGGAAGTGGGGCATATGTGATGGCTACCGAACCGCTTTTCGAATATCTGCTGCGCCTCGGCGACAACGGGTTGATTCTCGGCCATCGGTTGTCGGAATGGTGCGGTCACGGGCCGGTGTTAGAAGAAGATCTGGCGCTGACCAATGTCGCTTTGGATCTGATCGGCCAAGCGACTTTGTGGCTTAATCTGGCCGGTCAAGTGGAGGGCAGCGGGCGGGATGCCGATCAGCTGGCTTATCTACGTGATGCCCGAGCGTTCCGCAACCTGCTGCTGGTCGAACAACCCAACGGCCACTTCGGCCACACCATAGCACGACAGCTGTATTTCGATGCCTGGTATTACCTATTGTTGCAGGGACTGACTGGTTCAGTAAACCCGCAAATCGCCGAAATCGCTGCCAAATCCCTGAAAGAAGTCGATTACCACCGCGCCCGCAGCAGTGAGTGGGTAGTAACGCTGGGCGACGGCACCGAGGACAGTCACGACAAAATGCAAGAAGCTATCGACGACCTGTGGATGTACACCGGCGAGTTGTTCGAACCCGATCCCGTGGATCAGGCGCTGCTGGCCGATGGCATAGCGGTCGATCCAACTGGCCTGAAGGGACCCTGGTTGCATTATCTTGAAACCGTCCTGGAAGAAGCCACCTTGGCACTACCCAAAGCGAGCTGGATGCAACGGGGCGGTAAACAAGGCGTGCACAGTGAAAACCTCGGCTTCATCCTGGCCGATATGCAATTTCTGCAGCGCGCTTATCCCAACGCCACCTGGTAAGGAGGTGCATTGATGGAGACGCTAACCACTTTGCCGACCGTCGAAGAAATCTGGACCTGGTTGGACGCAGTTCCCGATCCGGAAATTCCCGTAATCTCGGTGGTCGATCTCGGCATTGTGCGTGAGGTCGGTTGGAACGACGAAGAGTTGGTCGTCAAAATCACCCCGACCTATTCCGGCTGCCCGGCCACCAGCGTGATCGCACACGATATAGAACAGGCTCTGCGCCAACGAGGCATCGAAACGCTGCGCTTGGAGACGCAACTGTCCCCACCGTGGACCACCGATTGGCTTACCGACGCCGGCCGCACCAAGTTACGCGACTACGGCATCGCCCCGCCGGAGCGCAAAGTGACGGATGGCCCCATGCCGATCCGCTTCCAACGCCAACAGGCCGTGGAATGCCCGCATTGCGGGTCGACCCGCACCAAGCGGATCAGCCAATTCGGTTCCACGCCGTGCAAGGCGCTTTACCGATGTCAGGATTGTCTGGAACCGTTCGATTATTTCAAATGTTTGTGAACAGGACTTTCCCATGAGCAAATTCTATCCGCTGACGGTCGCCGAGGTACGCCGGGAAACGCGCGACTCGGTGGTCGTCACGCTTGCCGTGCCGGATTCGTTGAAAGACACGTTCCGTTTTACCCAGGGTCAGTATCTGACTTTTCGCACCCGCATCGACGATGAGGAAGTGCGTCGCTCCTATTCCATCTGCGCTGCAGTACAGGACCCGGCACTGCGGGTCGGCATCAAAAAAGTCGCCGGCGGGCTATTTTCGACCTGGGCCAACGCAGACCTGCAACCCGGTCAGGTCCTGGAAGCGATGCCGCCTATGGGTAATTTTCACGTACCCTTGGACCCCTCTCATCGGAAACACTACGCTGTTTTCGCCGGCGGCAGCGGCATCACCCCGATCCTGGGTTTGGTCAAGACCACGTTATTGGCTGAGCCGCACAGTACCATCACACTGTTCTACGGCAACGAGGCCACCAGCAGCATCATGTTCCGCGAGGAACTCGAAGATCTGAAAAATGAGCATCTCGGTCGGCTAAACCTGATCCACATCTTGAATCGGGAACACCAGGATATCGACCTGTTCAACGGTATGCTCACCAAGGATAAATGCGCCCAGTTGTTCCAGCACTGGCTGGACATCAAAACCGTGGACACGGCATTTATCTGCGGCCCGCAGGCGATGATGATTCAAGTCTCCGAAGCCTTGCAAGAGCATGGTTTGGATAAACGACAGATCAAGTTCGAACTGTTCACCACCGGTGAAGCACCCAAACGCCCCCGCAAAGCCGAAACCGTCGCCAAATCTGTAGGCAACAATACCTGTGAGGTGACCGTCATCCTGGACGGGCGCGCCAGCAGCTTTCGACTGGAGAAGAACACCGATACTTTGTTGGATGCGGCATTGAAAGAAGGCACCGAACTGCCTTACGCGTGCAAAGGCGGGGTCTGTTCTACCTGCCGGGCGATGCTGGTCGAGGGCGAGGTCGATATGAACGCCAATTTCGCCTTGGAAGATTACGAAATCGCTCGGGGCTACATCCTGGCCTGTCAGAGTTATCCGATCACCGACAAAATCACCATTGATTACGATCAGTGACCGCTGCGAGGAATCCCAACATGCAAGATGAAGAAAGCCTGCACAACTATCTCGCGGCAGGCGGCAAATTGAGTTCACCCGACAACGCCACGCCCCGCTATCGCGGCGAGGTTATGCGGTTTATGGCGGTGTTCGTGGACTCGGAAATGGCGGGAGCGGCCGGTTTCGCTGACTGCATCAACGTCGCGCCTGGGCTAAAAGAACGCATGGTGGCGGCCAAGATTGTGCTGGAAAAATTCAGCCACGCCGAACAGGTGTTGCGTTTGATGGAACAGTTTGGTGCCCGCACCACGTTGTATGTGTCCGCCCACCAGTGGGCGGCGCGGGTGGACCGCAATGCCGACCCAAGCGCACGGCAATTACAGGGCGATATGCGGCTTAGCGTGTTCCATTATCCGTTGTTCGGCTGGGTGGACGCTGTAGCGATGAATTTCCTAATGGGCCGCGCCACCGTGATTCAACTGGACGAAACCAGCCGCTGTTCCTATCAACCCTTGGCCGATGTAATCCTAGGCGTTCTGCCTGTCGAGAAACGCCATGCTGAACTGGGCGAAGCGGGGGTGCGCAAAATACTGGACACCGGGCATGATCCCACGGCGGTGCAGGCGTCGGTGAATTACTGGTATCCCCGCGTGGCGGAGACGTTTGGTCGGGCAGCTTCCGATCATTTCGAAAAATATCGGCAATACGGCTTGCGCCAGCGTAGCAATGAAGAGTTACTGGCACAGTGGCAAGATGAAGTAGCGGCGACTTTGGACAAACTGAGGTTGCATATCCCCCCGACCAACGAGCGCTGAACCTGGAAGTGGCTTGGAACGGCGTGATAGAGCCTCCAACAGCAGCTGCTTGGGGACGGTGGTATATAATGGTTCGTCATAAAGTTATAGAAACTAATTCCTTTTAGTTTTAACCAACCATTGCTAAAGTAATAACAGAAATTTTTTCAGGGTATCAAGCTGGGTTAATACTGAATGAGACCAACAACCATGACTCAGGTGGCAGCGTTGACAGACAGTGATTTAGGTGCGGGTATTCCGCAGATCGATTTGCCCCAAACCAATCGGTCTCTGGAGTCCATGCGTGCCGAACAGCGTGTCGCTTGGGCATTGGAGCGTTTTCCCGGCCATATTGTCTTGTCCTCCAGCTTTGGCGCACAAGCGGCTGTGTCCTTGCATATGGTGACTCGGCAGCAACCCGATATCCCGGTCGTTCTGATTGATACCGGTTATCTGTTCCCGGAAACCTATGAGTTCATCGAAGATTTGACCGAGCGGTTGTGCCTTAACCTGAAAGTGTATCGTGCGCGATTGACGCCGGTAGAACAAGAGGCCCGCTACGGCAAGCTGTGGGAACAGGGCTTGGAAGGCATTGAACTGTACAATCGGCTCAACAAGGTCGAACCCATGCAACAGGCCCTGGAAGAACTCGACGTGCAGGCTTGGATGGCCGGGTTACGCCGGCAACAATCGCAAAGCCGCCGTGAAATGGATTTTGTGATGGAGCGTAATGGCCGTTATAAGATCCATCCCATTCTCGATTGGACCGATCGCGATGTGTATCGGTATTTGACCCAGCATCAGTTGCCCTATCATCCGCTCTGGCATGAAGGTTATGTGTCCATCGGCGACACCCATACCACGCACCGCTTAGCAGACGGCATGAACGAGGAAGATACCCGCTTTTTCGGTCTGAAGCGGGAATGCGGTCTGCACGAACACGTGTGATCTCTCGGCTGGCAGCTCTCACTGCCGGCCAGTCCTAGCATTGCCCCACCCCGAATTCCCTTACCCTACCCGCCACGGGCCGCACAGCGGATCGTGTTATAGTTGGCCAAACATCTTCCAACAGGTTGTTACTCTGTTATGGCCAAGTCAATTGAATTCCGCAAAGACATCAAACAAGGACGGCAATACGATCCCCGTCAACAGTTTGCGCTGAGCACCATAGAGAGCGAGGTTCGTTACGATCCCCTAACGGGCAACAGCGGTCGCCTTTGTCACTTCGTATTCAGCACCGTACCGCCTGCCGATCTGGATGGCTTGATCGCCCCAACCGCCGCACAATGCCCATTTTGCCCTGACAAGGTGTTGAGCGTAACACCGCGCTTCCCCGAAGATCTGATACCGGAAGGGCGTTTGCAACGCGGGGAAGCCACTCTATTCCCGAATCTGTTTCCCTATGACGATATTTCTGCGGTAGCCGCTCTTTCGGCTGAGCATTTTCACCCTATGGGCGATATGCCGGTGCAGATGATCGAAGATGGCTTGGTGCTCGCCCGCGATTTTTTCCGCCGTCTCGAAACGCAGGCCGCCACCTCGGAACCTGCTTTCGGTATCGTAACCTGGAATTACATGCCGCCATCCGGGGCGAGCCAAGTTCATCCTCATCTACAGGTGATTTATACGACCACGCCCGGCAACGGGATGCGCCGTGAGTTGGCGGCGGAAACGGCCTATCGTGACCAGTATGGACGAACTTATTTGGAGGATTTACTGGCGTTGGAAAAGGCGGAAGGTGAACGGTGGATAGGAACCAGCGGCGCCGTTCAGTGGCTAGTTCCCTTCGTGCCGACCGGCTTGCTGGGCGATTGTGTCGCGGTGTTTCCCGGTCGCTCTACGTTAGCTGCCGTCACTGATTCGGAGATCAGTGATTTTGCTCGTGGACTCAAGCAAGTATTAAGCTATTTTGCTAGCCGTGGGTTATGGAGTTTCAATATGACCTTCTTCCCCGACCGGACTGGTTCCGACCCAGCGACGCATTGGTTAAGCGCCCGTTTGGTGCCGCGTTTTTATCTCAATCCTCAGTTACATGTCTCCGATGTGGCTTATCTGCAATTGCTGATGGAAGAGCGGATGAGCATGGTGTACCCGGAACAAACAGCTGCAGGCTTGCGTAACGCGGGCTTTTAGCCGAGGTCAGCTGCGATCATGGGCAAGGGCGTCAAGGATTCCGCAGGCTTTTATCGGCTCAATACCCCAGGCGTTGATGTCGAGGCGCGTTTGCGTTTTGATCGCGGCACCTTGGTGCTGGAAGGTAGTCCATTATTACCCGCCGATTGCGAACCCTTCTTTCACTATGACCCGCGGGTGGATGCTTATCGGGCGCCCGCTTATTGTTATCCGCGGATCATTAGCGCTTTAAAAACCTCGCTGGCTCGCAACCAAGCCCCTCGTTACCAACGACACCAATTCATTTCCGATTTACCGGTCGAACCCTACCCGCATCAACAAGAAGCACTGCGATGCTGGCAGGCAGCCAGAGGACAAGGCGTAGTGGTATTGCCCACTGGAGCGGGCAAAACGTTGGTGGGCGTGCTGGCGTTGTGTTGGGCGGGGCGGGATGGCTTAATCCTGGTACCCACCCTGGATTTGATGCATCAATGGTATGCGCTAATGCGCCTAGCGTTTCCGCAGCAAGACATCGGCTTGGTGGGCGGGGGTTATCACGAAATCACCCCGTTGACCATCGCCACTTATGATTCAGCGTCGCGGCATATGGAGCGATTAGGCAATCGCTTCGGCGTTTTGATTTTCGACGAAGTCCATCATCTGCCGTCGGAATTTTACCGTAGCATCGCCGAGGACTCGTTGGCTCCTTATCGCCTGGGCCTGACCGCCACGCTGGAGCGCAGCGACGGTAAGCATGAAGATTTGGTGGAATTAATCGGCGCTACGGTTTATCAAAAGCACCCCGAAGAACTGGCCGGAAATGTGTTGGCTGCGTTTCAAATCCGCCCTGTTTTGGTGGAGCTCTCCCAAGAGGAACGGAATACCTATCAGGGCGCTTTGGATGAACGCAATCTATTTTTACATTCCCAGCGCATCGGGTTGGGTTCGTTGCAAGGCTGGAATCGGTTCGTGATGTGCTCCGCGCGTACCGCTGAAGGCCGCCGGGCCATGCAAGCTCACCAACTAGCGCGACGTATCGCGCTGGCGACACCTGCCAAGCTCCGTGCGCTAGAGGATATTTTAGCTAAGCATCCAGGAGAAAAAACCGTGATCTTCACCGAAGATAACACGACTGCCTACGAAGTGTCGCAACGCTTTTTGATTCCCTGCCTCACACATCAGACGCAAGTCAAAGAGCGTCAAGCTATGTTGGAAGCTTTTAAAAGCAGCACCTACAAAGCGTTGGTTACCAGCAAGGTATTGAACGAAGGTGTCGATGTACCGGATGCCTCCATCGGTGTGATTCTATCCGGCAGCGGGTCGGCGCGGGAGTTTATCCAGCGACTAGGCCGTATTCTGCGGCGTGGTGAGGGAAAACAGGCGATTTTATATGAGTTGGTGTCGCGCGAGACCCGCGAGGAACGCACCTCGGAGCGGCGCCGGCAAACATTGCGTGCGGATACTACAGTGGGAACAACCTTGCCTTTGTTCCCCCAGGCAGAAAATGCCGGGTAGCTAGCCGCTTTAGCGATTAATTCGCAAGGCGATTTGACTCATGCATCCGCTCTCTGAGCATGCCAACGCCAAGCGGTATCGACAATATGAGCTAACTGCGAGTGTTTGGGTTGCCACTGCAGCACGTCCATCCCGTGCCGGGCATCGGCTACCAGAATAGCCGGATCACCGGGGCGGCGCGCTGTTTCCCGAACCGGCACCGGCTTGCCGTTCACCGCGGCAACCGTATCGATAACCTCTCTTACAGAATAGCCCTGTCCTGTTCCTAAATTGAAGGCAGCGCTCGCATCGCCCTGCTGCAGATACTCCAAGGCTTTAACGTGGGCATCGGCTAAATCAGTGACGTGAATGTAATCGCGGATCGCCGTGCCGTCAGCGGTCGGATAATCGGTCCCGAAGATGTCCAAGGTCGGTCCCCGGCCCAGCGCAGCCAGGATGGCCAAGGGAATCAGATGCGTTTCCGGCGCATGCTCTTCACCAAGCTCCCCGTCTGGATCCGCACCTGCGGCGTTAAAGTAACGTAATGCCGCGTAGCGTA
>JAZBPA010000236.1:0-8412 GCA_036351435.1 Candidatus Competibacteraceae bacterium | reverse complement strand
TCGAACTATCCACAGACGTGGTGCTGTTCAATATCCGCGACGAGCGCTTGGAAGTGTTGCTGCTCGCGCAGGCGGATAACGGCTGGCGGTTGCCCGGCGGCGAAGTGGCTGTGGAAGAAGATTTGGATGCCGCTGCACGTCGGCATCTGATTGAGCAGACCGGTTTTTGCGGGGGCTATCTGGAACAGCTTTATACGTTCGGGCATCCGCCGGAGAACCAGCAACACCGGGTTGTCGCTGTTGCCTACTATGCTTTGGTTCCCGTAGAACCGCCTCCTGTATTGACTGAACACGCAGGCTTGCGCTGGTATCCGGTGCAGGATCTACCGCTTTTGCTGTTAAACCATCAACAGATCATCAATTTGGCCCATCAACGCCTCGTCTCCAAATTGTCCTACTCCACCATCGCCCTACTGTTTATGCCTTCCCGTTTCACCCTGAGTATGTTGCAAACCGTTTACGAAACCATTCTGGGCGAGCCATTGGACAAGCGTAATTTTCGTAAACGGGTATTGGCGATGGATAGCATCGAGAACACCGGTGAATTGACCCGCGAAGGCAGTCACCGTCCGGCCCGGCTGTATCGGGCGAAGAATCCCGGCACCCTTGAATTTCTCAAATAAGGCGCTTGCTGTCGTCGGAGCAGAGCATTATGAACGCAGTCTTTAAAGTTTCTCCCAGCAACTATCGGTTGACGCCCGGCCAAGTACCGCCAGCTGTCGAAGAAGTGTTGACCGACGAGGAAAGCGCAGCGCTTATTCAGCGTATCAAACGCTTATTAGTAGAGCAGGATGCCAAACTGGTGGCGCATTACTACACAGCGGCAGTGTTGCAGGAATTGGCCGATGCAACCGGCGGGTACGTGTCGGATTCACTGGATATGGCACGCTTCGGCCATGAATGTACGGCAAGCACCTTAGTGGTCGCTGGCGTGAAGTTCATGGGTGAAACCGCCAAAATTTTGAATCCGGAAAAGCGGGTGTTGATGCCGGAACTGGAAGCGACCTGTTCATTGGATTTGGGTTGTCCCGCCGATGTGTTCAGTGCGTTCTGTGATCAACATCCGGATCGCACGGTAGTGGTTTACGCCAATACCAGCGCAGCGGTGAAGGCCCGTGCCGATTGGGTAGTTACTTCGGGAATCGCGCTGGACCTCATCCGTTATCTGGATGAACGCGGCGAGAAAATCCTCTGGGCGCCGGATCGCTACCTGGGTGGTTATATTCAACAGGAAACTGGTGCCGATATGTTGTTGTGGGACGGTTCCTGTGTGGTACACGAAGCATTCAAAGCAGATGCATTAAGGCAACTGCGTGCGGAACATCCCGCTGCACGGGTGTTGGTCCACCCGGAATCCCCTGCCGAGGTCATCGCTCAAGCCGATGTGGTGGGTTCCACCACAGCCCTGATTCAAGCGGCGCGGGATCTACCGGCACAACAGTTCATTGTGGCGACCGATCGGGGTATTTTCCATAAGATGCGCGAAGCCGCCCCCGGCAAACAGTTTCTGGAAGCGCCGACCGCCGGTAAAGGCGCGACTTGCGTGAGTTGTGCACACTGCCCTTGGATGGCGATGAACGGTTTGCGGCAACTGGCGAGAGTCTTGGAAACCGGCGAGAACGAAATCCGCATCGACGAGAAAATCCGCGCGCAGGCCGTTAAGCCTATCCAACGCTTGCTGGATTTCGCTAAACAGCGCAAACAAGTCGTGTTGGGCAATAACGACGCTTGAGAGGCTTAGAAAACAGCTTGGGGCGAAAAGGGCGAGTGCATCACCGATATGACAACGCGGAAGCCTAGCGCAGCGTTATGCTCGCTGGCATCGAACGGGGCACGAGCTGCACAGCGTGCTTGCATGGGTTCAACGTTCCACGCACCGCCTCTTGCGATTCGCTGTTGTTGCTCCTGTAAGCTGTTATGGTGAGACTGATAAGGATATTGGCTCGCGCCGCTCAAGGTCCATTCCCAGACATTACCCGCCAAATCGTGTAATCCGTTCACCGTCGCTCCTTGGGGATATAAACCGACTGGAGTGGGATGACCGATAAGACTGGGTTGGAGATTTGCGTGTTGGAGTTCCCATGCGGCGGTACCCCAAGGATAGGGGTTACGGCTTGCGCAACGCGCGGCTTTTTCCCATTCCGCCTCGCTGGGCAAACGAATTTCGTAATCCGCGGGCATGGCATTGCGGGTTTTGCGCAAGCAGTCATCCAACCAACTGCAGTAAGCCCGCGCTTCAAACCAACTGATTCCGGTAACGGGCCGATTGGGATGTTGGCGTTGCGCTTCCCAAGCGACCGGCTTGTCGCGCTGAACAGTATCCAACCACGCTTTAGCAGCCTCTTCCTGCCACCAAGCCGCATCGGCGGCATAACCGTTCCTGTCGACAAAAAGACTATACTGAGCAACCGTCACTGGATAACGGGCCATCCAGTAGGCGTAAGGGATGAGTAACGGATTGGTATTGCCCAGTTCGTTAAGGTCGGCATCGGGATCATCGTCACTACTGCCCATCCAGAACGAGCTGGCGGGAATGGTGACGAAGCCCAACCCGCGTTCTTCCTGTTGCTGGTAACGGCTAGGTAGATAGAGGCGTTTCTGTCCAAAACGGGGATCGCCCAAGCTACCCAAACATTCTGCGGCCTGCACACGTTCGTCCGGGGCCAATCGCCCCTGTTCTAATAGCGCAGTGAGTTGCTGGGTTACCTGGATCAGCTTTTCGTCGCCGCCGTCGTGCTGGTTGATGGCCTCACAACCGATGGCTAGCATGACTTCACCGGCCAGCCAGATGGCCCTAATGTTTTCCTCGGAATTATCCTTACAAAGCTCATCGACAAGCGTCCAAACTGTTTTCCATTGGTGATTTTGGCGCGCTTGAGTCATCGCAGCTAACGGCAGCAAGCAGCGCGCTTGCGCCCAATGGGTTTGTGTCAGCTTGAGCCCTTGCTTGACGAAGTCAGAGGCTAATGCCAGCGGAATACCCGCCAGATAATTGCTGATTACCGGATGCAAAAAGCGGTATAAACCGGGTTGATGTTCCACTAACAAGCCGGTTTCCCGCACACGGTCCAATAATCGGCAGGCCCAATCCCGATCTGTTTCCGGGTGCAGTTCGGTCAGTGCTTCGACAAGGTAATCGCTACTGAGGTGTAGAGGACGGTTGCAACCGTCGTTGTCCTCCTCAAGTTCCCAAGCAGAAACAGCTATTCGCCCCAGTACCCACAGTAAATCCTCTACGCTGAGTTCGGTTTCTTGTAGAAAGCTAAGCAGAGCGGGGTGCTGTTGCAGCAACCGGTCTACGGCCTGCGCAAATAACCATGCCGATTGTTCGGGTGGATTTTGGCGTTGATCGATTCCCGCTCCGATGAGGGAGAGCAACAGCGGATCCACTGTTGGCAGAGTCCGTTTCGACCATTCCACAGCCCAGTAGAAGCTGTTGATTAAGCCGGGTACCTGTTCCTCAAAAGACGCGTGTCGTGCAGCCAAATCGGCGCAGCATGCACGAATAAAATGATCAATCTGGTGGTGATCCCAAGCTGCCAATTCCATGGTGGGGAAGCGCCGTTCCGGCAATCGCTCACCAGGTTGGCTATAGGCCTCCAGACTGCAGGTCACTAGTAGCCTAGCGCGATGATAACTTTTGGCAAAGTCTGTGATCGTATCCAACACGGTGCGCTGCAGCGATTCGGGAACACTGTCGAGATCATCCAGCAACACCAATGCTTGGCCTTTATCAGCAGCTTGAGCTAATACTTCCTCAGCAAACCCCAAACCACGCTGGTCGAGATCATCGATGATATAAGCCCACAGTAAGGCAGCGAACGCGTCGGGCAAAGCGGGTTTTGCCTGTAACCAGCAGGCGAACTTTTGCACACTGACCAATACCGGTAGCCAATCCCGTCCATTCTCGGGCCAGCGTTCTAGGCCCTGCCAGCATGCGCCAGCAAAAGCTAGCCCTAAGCGTTTCAGCAGCGTGGTTTTGCCACTTCCTGGGGAACCGAGCACCACCAAGCGACGGTTTTGTTCAATCGTATCGAACAGTGGAATAGTTGCCGCTGACGGATTCTCTGCAGACTTTTTAATCGGACTAGCCTGGGCATTCGGTTCTACAAAGACCCGTTCCAAATTAGGCCAGTGTTGTGCGGAATCGGGGTTCGGTTCTCGTCCGCCCGGTAACGCTAACACGCAACGCTGTGCGATGGTGCGACAATAAGCGATTCGCGCTTCCGCTTCATCGGTCGGCGTTGGGCCAGTGTAGTATCCCGGTTCAGCAGCGGATTCCGCTAGCTCACTTGTGGTATCTGAGACAGGTTCGGGCGTTGGACTGCTCATGGCGAGGGATTAGAAATCGGCATTCTTGGGAGTGCGCGGGAAGGGAATGACGTCCCGTACATTGGCCATGCCGGTGATATAACTCAAGGTACGTTCGAAGCCCAACCCAAAGCCGGCATGAGGAACAGTCCCGTAGCGGCGCAGGTCCCGATACCACTGGTAAGTCGCTTTATCCATGCCCGCCTCCACCATACGCCGATCCAACACATCCAGCCGTTCTTCACGCTGACTGCCGCCGATGATCTCGCCAATACCCGGCGCCAACACATCCATCGCCGCCACAGTGCGCTCGTCGTCGTTTAAACGCATATAAAAGCTTTTAATTTCGGTGGGATAATTCATCACGATGAGCGGTCGACCCACATGTTCTTCGGCCAAATACCGCTCATGCTCGGATTGCAAATCCACCCCCCAATGCACCGGGAACTCGAAGGTCTTGGGCGCACGTTGCAAAATTTCAATCGCTTCGCTGTAGTCCATACGGGCAAACGTGGAGTGAATGATCTTTTCCAACCGGTCGATACAGGTTTTGTCGATCCGCTGGGCGAAGAACGCCATATCGTCGGCGCGTTCCTCCAACACGGTTTTAAAAATGGCTTTGAGCAGATTTTCTGCTAGATCGGCGTTGTCGTGCAGATCAGCAAAGGCGATTTCCGGCTCGACCATCCAAAACTCCGCTAAATGGCGGCTGGTATTGGAATTCTCGGCCCGGAAGGTGGGGCCAAAAGTATACACTTTGGACAGCGCCAAGCAGTACGCTTCGACATTCAGTTGGCCGGAGACCGTGAGAAAGGTTTCGCGGCCGAAAAAATCTTGATTGAAATCGACTTGTCCGGTTGCGGTGCGGGGTAAATTAGCCAAATCCAAGTTGCTGACCCGAAACAGTTCACCGGCACCCTCGCAATCGCTGGCGGTAATGATCGGGGTATGAATCCAGTAAAAGCCGTGCTCATGGAAAAACCGATGGATCGCTTGGGATAGGCTGTGTCGCACTCGGGCCACAGCGCCTAAACTGTTGGTGCGGGGACGCAGATGCGCAACGCTGCGTAGATGTTCGAAGGTATGTCGCTTGGCCGCGACCGGGTAGGTTTCCGGGTCATCCACCCAACCGACCACTTGCACCTGAGTGGCATGCAACTCCACCTGCTGGCCCTTAGCCGGGGATTCTACCAAGGTGCCTTCAACAGCCAGGGCGCAGCCGGTACTGAGCCGCATGATTTCCGTTTGATAATTCGGCAGTTTTGAGGGGACCACGACCTGTAGCCCGGCAAAACCAGAGCCATCGTGTAATTCGATAAAAGATAAACCGGCTTTGGAATCGCGCCGGGTACGTACCCAGCCATTAACGGTCACGGAACCGCCCAGCGGAATCTCATCTTTGAGTAGGCTGGCTATAGTCGTGGTTGGCATAACATTCTTAATTAGTGTTGATATTCGTTAGGCTGAACGCTTGGAACCCACTGCCAAGCGTTTATAGGGCGTTCATATGACAGATGGATTAAAGCAATTTACCGTACTTGCGCAAATACTGTTCCTTGGCTTGTTCAACCCACTTATCGCGCCGGATGCGACCGGGGAACTTGAGTACCGTGGTTTCCAGGTGCTGAACCTCTTGCTCGTTCAGTTCAGCGAGTTGCCGATAACTGATAATCCCGTGTTCGTTAAGTTTCTTTTCAATTGTCGGACCAATACCGGCGAGCGTTTTCAAATCATCTGGAGGATAAGGGGTAGCGACCGGTTCAGCGCGCGGCTCTTCGGTCTCTGCAAAGGGTTGCTCTGACGGTAAGGTTTGCTCCTGTTCCACCTCTTCCGAAAATTCGGCGTCAGGTTCGGTGGAGTCCTCCCAGGCATCGGCAGGATCAGTCGCTGCTTCGGGCTCAGTCGTGTCGGGTTGCTCGTTGGTGGGCTGTGCGTTGGGTTCGCCGCCCCGCAACATCGCGAAACATTCATCCATCAACTGAGCCTGACACCGTAACCAGTGCCGCATAACGCCTTCCATTTGCCGCGTTACATCGGCGGAAGGAACGGTTTCCCCGGTTTGATTGAGTATTTGCTGCATCCACTGTTCCATGATCGTGGCTTCCGTGGTTAAGCTCTGCTTGACGGTGTTTTCCCAAAATGAAAGATTCTGTGAATAGTTTTGCCACCAGCTCATGTCACTGACTGCTTGGCTTGCAGGCAACACAGTGGAAAAACTTTCCTGAAGTCGCTTCTGCATTTCGGCCCATTCTTTGAGAATCTGTTCATGGTACTGCTGGGACATAGTGTGCATTCCTCCACGCTGGAGTGTTTTGTCGCAGGATGCCGACCGTTGCGGGACACGTTAAGGTTGAATGCGAACTGCCAGTACGTCGCAAGGTGCGCCGTGCAATACCGCATTGGCGGTTGAACCCAATAGCAAGGCCAATCCATGACGGCCGTGACTGCCGACCACAATGAGATCGACATGGTGGTTGGTGGCGGTTTCGAGAATACCGGCTTTAGTGGACAATGACGACACCACCCAACGGTTCCCGCCATCAATGCCCAGCTCTGCAGCCATCAGTGCTAAAGCATCTTGCGCTTCACGCAGTATCGAATCGGCTGGCATTTCGGGCAGGACCGGAACCAGTTCATAGCCCATGCTGATATTGATCTCTTCGACCACATGGACCAAGCTCAGCCGAGCTCCGTTTCGCTCCGCGATGTCTTTGGCACGGACCCCCACCGCCAATGCTTCCGGCGCAAAATCTGCTGCCCACAATACATGCTGGTAAGCGCTCATCTTCAGTCTCCCGTTGTTTCGACCCCCTGGTTATGCTGATTCCCCAATGGCCAGATTATCCTCAGGCAGTGCTGCCAACCAGCCTCTAATACGGGTCGCTAGTTCTAGATAAAGTTGTTGTAACCACCAGCGTCGCTGTTGCGGATCGCCTTGAAAATCAACTGGATCGGGTAAATGCCAGTGAAGCTGTTCGGGTTCACCGGGAAAGTCGTCGGCATAATCGAAACATTGGTTTGATAACGTGATGATGTAGTCGAAATCCTGATCCATAAAATGTTCCATGGATTTGCCCATTTGTCCTGAGATGTCAATGCCCATATCTGCCATTACTTCAATGGCTAACAGATCGAAAGGCTCCGGTTGGACACCGGCGCTATAGACCTCAACGCTAGCTCCGCCTAGCCGACGTAATAAAGCTTCGGCCACTTGTGAGCGGGTAGCATTGCGGTCACAAATAAACAGTACGCGTACCGGGTGCACGATTTCCGCCTCCTGTTCAGTGCTTACACACACATTCGGCGACGTGATTTAATCTCCCTATACCTTGTCTACCGAGGTTACAACCCTTCGTCCAACAACAGTTGGAGATATTGACGGGTATGGTCATGGATCGGATCGTCGGCGGGCAAGTGCTGGCGAGCTTGCTGTAGGGTTGCAATGCCCTGTTGCAGCTGCACCAAGCCCAGGTTGTGCAACACTTTGGGGTTGTCACCGTACTTGAGGGCTTGCCGATACGCCTGTTGGGCGTCCTCCAAGCGGTCGTTTTCTGCGTAAAGATTACCCAGTTGAAACCAGGGGTCCAGGGTATCTGGATCGGCCCGTATCAGCGCCCGATAATAATATTCGGCATCGCTAAACCGCCCTTCGGTATGCGCTCGCCGTGCTTGCTCAGCTACGTCGATCGATTCGAAATTATTCTTATCAAGTATAGCGCAGCCCGACAAAACCGCGCAGAGGAGCAACACTGTAAACTTGCGCACCGTCATTTTTTCTCGAAAATTTATAATTAAAAGGGGACAGAATTATTTTCTCTCTTCGTATACTGGGCTAAAATGCTGTTTTGATCAAGATAGCGGACGCGAACCGAACGATGCCGAGACGTGGAAGAGTAGTGCTTCCGAATTACCCGCATCATATCGTGCAAAGAGGGCACAACAAGCAGGTCGTGTTTGCGGAAGAAGCCGATTTCCGGTACTACCTGCGCACGCTGGAAGAGTTCAAAGAGGTTTATGGCGTCAAGGTGTACGGATTTTGCGTAATGACGAACCACGTCCACCTAATTTTGCAGCCGGAAGAAGCGATTGCAGGATTAGGCC
>JAZBPA010000235.1:0-3977 GCA_036351435.1 Candidatus Competibacteraceae bacterium | reverse complement strand
CTACAGTCCATCTCTTCAGACAATTCGTCGATCTTGGCCTTGTCGGTCTCGATGATGATGACTTCGTGGCCCTTCTTGATAAGTGCCTTAGCGGTTATAGTGCTGACTTCGCCAGCGCCAATAAACACAGTTCTCATGTTCCCTCCATTCTCCTGCCAAACCAGGTCCCGGGGTACAGCATCACAAACCATGCGATGATTTCAAGTCTTCCCATCAGCATGTCAACGCACAGAATTCCCTTGAGCAGTGCGGGCAAAGTTGCACTCGTCAGTCCCACGGAAAGCCCCGCCGTTCCCGTCGCCGAAACCACTTCAAACAAGGCGTCGAGCGGGCTGTATCCCATTGCAACAAAGGGCAGCCAGGACAGCGCAACGACGGCGACGAACAGCACGATGAGCAGAAGGGCCGCTCGGATCTCGTCATCCAGCAGGCGGCGGCCTGCCAACCTGGGCTCAATGACGGCGTGTTTCGGCAGGCAGGTCCGCAGGAGGATCAACCGAAACACACTTAGGGCTATCAAAAACCGCAACAGCTTGAATCCGCCCGCGGTTGACCCTGCGCCCCCGCCCACAAGCATTGAGAAGATCAAGACCAGCTTCGAGCCCGCATCGAGTTGCGCACACGGTATCGAGGAAAATCCCGCGGTTGTCTGCGCAGAAAGGGCAAGCAAGGGCGCGTGGTGGAGTACATGCGACCAAGCCATGCCGGCGCTCAGCCGCATTGTGGCGCCCACCGCCAACGAAACGACCAGGGAAGCGATTACAACGGCCAGGAGTTGCAGAAAGTCCACTGCAACGCGCCGCTTCTCCTTTAACATTCGGTAATAGAACGCCAGCGGAATCGCACCGGCGAGGCACAGCAGGGTAATCCACACTTGTGCGGGCCAACCGAACATCGCGAGGCTGCCGTCATGCGGGGCAAAGCCCCCGGTCGAGACCGCCGCAAATGTATACAGCACTGCGTCGAAAAAACCGACTCCCACTGCCAAGGAACCGATGATGCCCAGGGCGGTCAGGAGGCCATAGACGATGAGAGTTCGCCGTGCGTATGCCCGCGTGCCGCCAACCAAATCATCGCTGTCAGCCTCTGTGACAGCCAGACCCTTGGCCACCAGACCCGGCTGCATAATGAGCGCCAGGGAGAGTACGACGACGCCCAGTCCACCGTACCACTGCATCCAGGCGCGGGCAAAAAGAAACGTCTGCGGCGCGCCAACGAGCGTCGCCTTGGTACTCAGGCCCGTCGTCGTTACGCCGGAAACGGCTTCGAAGAGGGCATCCAGAAACCCCAACCCCGAACCCATCATCGGATAGGTCATCATGAGCGGAGTGAAGAGAAACATCAGCGCGACCAACACCATGCCTTCATTGGCCTGTACCCTTTCAGGAGTCTTCAGCCGGGCCAGACCTGCCCCCAAGGCAGCGAGCCCGATGATCACCATGCCGTACCGCAGGCTGATGGGCGTGTCGCCAAAGATAACCGACAGCACCAACGGCACCAGCGTCAGCGCGGCGAGCACGAGGCACAGTTGACCGAAATACTTTAAGACCACTCGAAATCTGACAGCATACCTGAGTTCAGCTGCCTGTTTAGCCACAAACGAATCCTTTCTCCTTTGCGCCCGGTAGCGCAAGCAATAGTCCATCGACTCCTTGCGATTTGATCACGGAATGGTCAAGAGGTCTCTCTGTTTCAATTTGATTTTTAATGTATTGAGAACCTCTCCCTTAGAGCCGGTAGGTCACGGTTTTCCCGTCAGTGCCTGCAGGCCGGTTTCTCGAAGTGTCCGCCAAACTCGTACCTCATCGCGTACAACAGCTTGTCGGAAGATTTCGCCTGGCCGCGCGAGGTGTCTTGGCCGATACTCGGAGCGGCGAAAGTTTTCATCGTGCGGAAGACGGATTGATATTCGTCGATATTGCCGATCTTTCGGCGCAGGCTTGAGGTGGTGTCGCTCATGTTTCCTCCTTGAGTGCAGCCATGGTCGAGAGTGAGTTGGTCGGCGGTTTGTAGCCAGGAATGACCTTGCAGCGGATAGCTGTGGCTACAAACAGGGAGAGCGTTTCCAGAAAGCCGAGCCTTGGATCGAAAACTTGAGAAAAACACGGAGCTCTCAAAGCGGGCCCCCGGAAAATCCAGCTTTTAGTCAACAGTGCTCGCCAGGCTTCATCCGGGAGAGAATAAACCCGGCTATTTCACGATCAGGTCATTCTTTACGGATTTGACCCCCTTGACGCTGCGTGTGATTTCGACCGCTTTGTCGACAGCCTTTTGTGCATTCACGAAACCGCTCAGCTGAACGACGCCCTTGTAGGTTTCAACACCGATCTGGAACGACTTGAGAAAATCATCGGCGGCAAGCAGCGATTTGACCTTGGTCGTGATGACCGAGTCGTCAACGTATTCTCCCATGCCTTCCTGTTTAGAGGTCGATGCACATGCCACGAAGGCGGCGATAAACAAGATCAGAATCAAAAAGCCGATAACCCCGCGTCTCTTTTTCATAACAGTCACTCCTTTTTCATGATTACCTCGTCTCTCCCGGTGACGATCCAACTGGCTACACCCGTCTTCGTCCTTGAAGCACCTGGATCAACATTACAACGATGGCGATGACCAGCAAGGCGTGGATGACACCGCCCATCGTGGTGCCGGTTAGTAGTCCCAGCGCCCACAAAACCAGTAAAATCAAGAATATGGTCCAAAGCATGGTGACCTCCTTTTTTAACGCCATCAGATTCTTCTGACAGGCGTCCATGCTTACTCCCCAACGACGTCCTTGATCTCGCCGATCTTTTCCTGAATCTTCCCGTCAACATTTTCGGCCTTGCCTTCGGCTTCCAAGTCTCGGTTCCCGACTGCTTTTCCGGCGACCTGCTTGATCTTGCCCTTCACCTTGTGCCACTTACCCTCTGCCTTGTCCTGGGTGCTTGATTTCATGGTAGACCTCCTGTTGTATAACGGTTGTAATGAATTTCCGTGCAAAAGACCGATGGGGCTCTTTTCGGAACTTATCTTAATTCTCCACCGGTTGAAGATTGTGGGCGCGATTGTCGAGCCAAAGGGAAAATGAAGTCGAGAATCAAGGCATCGCGCATCGGAAGATGAAAAGAAACGCTAACGGAAATCGTCGTGCCAATATCTTCTGATTGCTTGATACGCAGTCTTTGTGCCAGGTACCATGCACTCGCTGCAACGACACCCATCTTATTGAAATATAAACGTAATTTGATAAGCTAACATTCCGGGACCACCCTTGATCGCCACCTTAAAAGGGTCATATTCAACCAATGGTCACCTATGACCCTTTCAGGTGGTCTGGAAGTTGTGGGCGGCAAATGGTGATGGCATGTTGAAATGGGGATGGGTTGATCCTCAGGCCGCATACCAGAGGACTACAAAATAATGGCATGTCGTGCCGCTGATGACAAATAGGTGCCAGATCAAGTGGCCGTAAGGGACCCGTGAATCGGTTGCGAAAAAGGCGACACCGGCGGTGTAGGACAGGCCTCCCGCAATCAATAAGAACAGTCCCGTTGAGGGCATGCTGGCAAATAAAGGCTTCACCGCGATCACGAGCAGCCACCCCATGAGCAGATACAGGCAGGTGGAAAGAATGGGGTGGGCGGATTGATAGAATGCCTTCAACACTACCCCGGATAATGCAAGACCCCATATAAGCCCGAAGAGAGTCCAGCCCAATGCGCCTCGGAGTATGCCAAGGGTTAACGGCGTGTAGGTGCCGGCAATAAGGATAAAGATCGCGGAATGCTCGATGACCCGAAAACAGCGTTTGGCTTTGCCGATTGGCCACGCATGGTAGAGCGTTGAGGCAAGATAAAGAAGAATCATGGAGGAGGCGAAAACACTCGTACCGACAATGAATCCGGCATCCCCGTGCCTTGCTGCATGCATGACGAGAAATGGTGTTCCGACCAGCGCGCCGATTAGCCCTGCGCCATGGCTGATGCTGTTGG
>JAZBPA010000234.1:0-3222 GCA_036351435.1 Candidatus Competibacteraceae bacterium | reverse complement strand
TGAACCGCCTAGTGCGGACCCGCATGCTAGGTGGTGTGGGGAGGGCGGGCTAAACACCCGCCCTTACCCGATTAGCAATTTTTTGAATCTGATATTAGTTTTTCCAACGTACTTGCAAAAAAAACTGGACATTCCAGCATCGGATAATGTCCTGATTCATTGCACTCGATAATTTCAAGATCATTAAACCAGTCTGAAAATAGCTTTTGTATGGTCTGTTTTTGAAATGCCGGTATGTCGTATTTACCGACGATTACTCGAACTGGTATTTTAAGCCCTTTGACTTTGTCGCTGAAATCGGTTTTTAAGAACATTTCCAAATATCCAGCACGAGCCTCTGGAGCAGAAGCGTCATTTGCTCGCTTCAGTTTTATATCTAACCAAGTGGGATTATATCTTTCACCTGTTCTTAGATGGATCGCATTACGTATTTTCGAATCGTTAAATACGCTAGCTCGTAGGATATCTGCATCTTCTTTATTGATCTGGGTTCCTGATGCAGGGACGGGTGTAACTAGGACCATTTTTTTTAATAACACAGGATTATCGACTGCAATTCTTTGAACTACCATGGCTGACATAGAATGTCCCACGATATAAACACTTTGAATACCGAGTTTATTTATTAACCGTTGAACATCCTCTGAAGCTTCTTTGCAAGTGTATTGACCTGACAAATCCTTTGAAAGCCCATAGCCTCGTAAATCAACAAAAATCCATTTGAATTTTTCAGTATTAAGATAAGGCAAAACCGGATCATAGTTGGAATGATCACCTAACCATTCATGTAACACAATTACATGTTCAGCACCTGAGCCAACTGTTGTATATTTGAGAATAGTCATATGTCATTATTTATTGCTAACGCCCCCGCTTAACCGGGCGGCTTTGGAGCGCCAGCGACAAAGCCGGTCCGGTTGAAGCGATGGTTAGATTGCACGCTGCTGCACCTTCGGGATCAAGTGAAGCATGTAGTCCCGTTTTCCGACTGGAATACCCAGATTGCGTAATATCGCGTAGCTCGTTACCAGATGAAAATAGAAGTTGGGCATCAGGAAATCTTTCAGGTACTCCTGCCCAGTGAGGTCTGCGTACAAATCCACGCCGAGTTCCAGGTGCTTTCGGGAGGGCAGGTTCGTTTCGCCAGAGACATGACTGGCCAATAGCGTTCGCGTATCTGCAATATGTTGTTCGGCTACCGCGAGTGAATCCACATTCGGTTCGAGATCAGCACTTTCCGTTCCGGCCAACCATAAAGCAAAGTTTCTTGGTTGATTGCAGGTGAATGCAACCTGCGTTCCCAGGGGGAGCATATCGGGGGCCAAACGGTGGCCTAGGTAGATTGCCTCCGCTTCGTTCAGGTGCTTAGCGCCGATTTTTAGCAGATGCGATAACGTGGCAAGTCGGGAATCAAAAGTCCGGACTGCGGCAAGCGTTTCGGTGAGGGGCATGTTCAACTCCTAAAGATGATTCGACGCGGCTTCGTGTGCAATCTAACGTTTTACATATGGGGCGCGGAGCAGCATGGCTGCGGAGCGTCCCAGTGAGCGATAGCGAACGACATAATGTGCTTGTTAGCCTATTGCCAGCCATATGGCAGTTGTGCACAGCATTACACCAAATACTTTACCCTGTGTTTTCTTAACATTGTTACTCATTACAAATGCTGTTAGCACCTTACCACCAAACACCCAAACCAAGTTGCTCGCCATTGTTAATGCAGCGAGCATTGATGTAAGAAACAAAACCTGCTGCGCGCCATCGCTGGTTGGTGAGTAAAACTGTGTAAACATTATTGTAGGAATGAGCAAGTACTTTGCGTTAAAAATCTCTACTACAACCCCCTCTCTGAAGCTCAGTGGCTTAATTGCTTCTGCCTCCGAAATAGACAGCCTAAAAAATCTATAGGCTAAATACAGCAACACAGATACACCTATGTATTTCAATAGTTCAATAATAGGTGGGTATTTTGAAATAACGTACCCGAGACCAAACCCGATGACCAATGATTGAAAAACGCATGTAATATTGGTACCTAACCAAAATGGGATGCTCCCTCTTACACCAAAAGAACTACCAGAAGCCGCAAACAACACATTCGCAGGGCCAGGACTTATAGCAAGAGGCCCGAAGATTAATAACCATTGTATCGATGCTTCGGTATTCATTTTTAAAGGCTAACGCCTGTATAAGAGGCAGTTTTGGAGTTGGTTTTTTGTGCTATTTAAGCACAAAACAAGCGACGGAAAAACTGTCCTGCTTGATACACTTGTGTACGCCCGGCATGGGCGTGAACTTATGGGGTGGAAGTCCCCTGTCGGAACACCACCATCGATGCTAGTGAGTATGCCGTACATTGATGACAACGACTAGCCAAAGGCAAGGGCGGTCCCGCGAGGGGCGGTCTGAAGGAAGCCGGCGGCAAACCCGCGAGCCGACGAACAGAAACGTCATAACAGGCCGAGGCGCTGGGGCGAGTGAGCACAAGATCACGAAGCCCCGTGGTGTGTGCGCTACGGTAAATGGCGCGGTTGTGCGGGGACAGTTCACGGTCTTATCCGGGGAGAGCTGTCTCACGAGCGGTTCATGTCGCTATGGGAGCCGAACTGAGGGCCAGCCCGAAAGGACTGGAATCACCATCGGACCCTACCGTGACTCGAACAGCGCGCCTAGCGGTAACGCGGGGCGTGATGCGACAGCAGTCAGCAGACGGCACAGTAGCCCAACGCTCACCGTAATGGGTGGGACATGGTGAAGGCCCGAACCTTCGGCAACGAGAGAGACGAACGGACCTCAACGGCTGTACCGCACCCGACCGGGTGAAACAGCCTTGGCGGTTCGTCCTGTAGCCAGCGTTGGAGGTCGTCATCCTAGGATGACCCTTTCCAATCCGGAGGAAGCGCCCCGTGCGGACCCGCATGCGGGGTGCTGTGGGAGCTGGGGGAGAGAAACCCCCGGCGACCCGATTAGGTGCGCCTACACCCATGACTCAGAGTCTTTGCAGACTAGGTGAATGATTGATGCTGGGCTCGATATCCAGAAGGCCTGCATCCCTTCGGGCAGCGGTTCAATTTCATCGCGGCGAACTACGCCCGCCGCCTTAAGCTCCTCTGAAGCAGCCTCAATGTCATTCGTAATCACCTCCAGCCAAGTCTCCGCTTGACTCAAACCTGGTACGCGATCGATCCATAGATTGTTGGGGCCAAACTGGAAGCCTATGGA
>JAZBPA010000233.1:0-3772 GCA_036351435.1 Candidatus Competibacteraceae bacterium | reverse complement strand
TTATACGTTAGCCAAGGCGGGATTTGCCGTGCGCCTGCTGGAACAAGGCGATGCCACCCTGAACAGCGGCTGTAGCTGGCGAGCTGGCGGTATGTTGGCTCCTTACTGCGAGGCTGAAGTGGCGGAACCCTTGGTCGTTCGCTTGGGTTTGCGGTCGCTAGAATTATGGCAAACCGTACTACCGGAGTTCTCTCAAAACGGTACGCTGGTAGTCGCTCCGCCGCGCGACCCCGCCAGTTTGCATCGCTTCGGTCGTTTGACTGACGGACATAAAACCCTAAACGCTTCCGCGCTTGCCAGTTTGGAACCGGCGCTAGCGGGGCGTTTCAACGCCGGCTTGTTTTATCCTGCCGAAGCCCACGTCGATCCTCGTCAAGTCATGCCCATACTGCTGAAAGCGATCCGCGATCTGGGCGTAGACATCGAATTTCAACATCAAGCCACCTTGAACGATACTGTCAGCGAATGGAGTATCGACTGTCGGGGGCTGGCTGCTCAGGACATTTGGCCTGAACTACGCGGCGTCAAGGGCGAAATGATCCTCATCAAGAGCACCGACGTGCAATTGCAGCGCCCGGTGCGGTTACTGCATCATCGTCATCCCATTTACGTGGTCCCCCGTGCCGAGGGCGTTTTCATGATCGGTGCAACGACCATTGAAAGCGATTCCGGCAGTGGGGTGAGTCTGCGTTCGGCGGGTGAGTTACTGACGCTCGCCTACAGCCTGCACCCGGCCTTTGCCGAAGCGGAGATCCTGGAACTCAACGCCGGATTACGACCGGCGTTGCCGGACCACCTTCCGCAAATACGGGCACGTGCCCGTCACCTTTTCGTCAACGGGCTGTATCGGCACGGCTTTTTGCTAGCCCCCGCTTTGGCCGAACTGACTGTCAATTATCTGCGCAACGGCGCAACCGACCCGGAGGTCTTTCGTGAAACTTAAAGTCAATGCCGAAGAAATACAGGTTTCGGCAGCCACCCTCGCCGCGCTTTGCCGTGAGCTGGGTTATCCCGAACAAGGCGTGGCCACCGCTGTCAACGGCGAATTCGTGCCCCGTCAGCAGCGGGATAATCAGCCTTTGCGTGACGGCGACGCTGTGGAAATCCTTGCGCCTATGCAGGGGGGCTGATGCTGAACGTCTACGATACCGTTCTGAACAGCCGGCTGTTTCTGGGCACGGCGCAATACCCGTCCCCTGAGCAATTGCGGGCAGCGGTTGAACGCTCGCAAGCCGAAGTGGTGACCGTTTCCTTGCGGCGGGAAGCCGCCGGTGAGGGCAGTGGTCAACGCTTTTGGCAGTTGATTCAGTCGCTGGGAGTCCGCGTATTGCCGAATACCGCCGGTTGCCACACGGTCCAAGAGGCGGTCACTACCGCCCACATGGCCCGAGAGGTATTCGCAACCCGGTGGGTTAAACTGGAAGTCATTGGCGACGACGCCACTTTGCAACCCGATGTGTTCGGCCTAGTGGAAGCCGCCCGTATACTTAGCGAAGACGGCTTTCAGGTGTTTCCTTATACCACCGAAGATCTGGTGGTGGCGGAACGACTGCTGGCAGCTGGTTGCCGGGTGCTGATGCCCTGGGGTGCTCCCATCGGCACCGGACGGGGTCTCAACAATGTGTATGGGTTACGCCAACTGCGTGCGCACTTCCCGGAGATTCCGCTGGTTGTGGACGCCGGTATCGGTTCACCGTCTCATGCCGCCCAAGCGCTGGAATTAGGCTATGATGCGGTGTTGCTTAATACCGCCGTATCCAAGGCTGGCGATCCGCCCGCTATGGCCGAAGCCTTCGCGCAAGCCGTAAACGCCGGTCGCTTGGCTTACGAAGCCGGGTTGATGGAGGCGCACGATCTGGCCGCGCCCTCAACCCCTGAATTCGGTACCCCTTTCTCTCCTTGGAGTGGCCATGCTTGACCGATTCTATCCCATCGTGCCGGATGTCCAGTGGCTGGAGCGGCTGTTGACCTGGGGCGTCAAACTGGTTCAGTTGCGCATCAAGGACAACCCCTCGGCGGCCACCCGTGATCAGATCAAGCGCGGCTTGGAGTTGGCGAAACACTGGAATTGCCAGTTGATCGTCAACGATTACTGGCAAGATGCTATCGACTTGAAAGCCGATTTCATCCATCTCGGTCAAGAAGATTTAGATCAGGCTGACATGGCCGCAATTCGCCGCGCTGGTCTCAGAATAGGCATCAGTAGCCACGACGAAGCCGAATTGGAGCGCGGACTCAGCATCGACCCGGATTATTTAGCGCTAGGGCCGATTTATGAAACGACGCTGAAAAAAATGCCTTGGGCTCCGCAAGGATTGCCACGACTCGGTGAATGGAAACAACGCATCGCTTGTCCGCTGGTCGCCATCGGCGGCATCACTTTGGAATTGGCACCTGCCGTGTATGCCGCTGGAGCCGATAGCATCGCGGTGGTGACCGATATTGTGAAGCACACCGATCCCCAGGCGCGGACTGAACAGTGGTTGCAACAACGTCTGACCTGGAGTCGATGAACATGACTGCAGCGCGCTATTCTCGGCAAATGCTGTTACCGGAAGTGGGGCCGGAGGGTCAGGCGAAACTGGCTGCGGCGTCGGTATTGGTGGTCGGGGCCGGTGGTCTCGGTTGCCCGGTGTTGCAATATCTGGCAACTGCCGGCGTGGGTCGTTTAGGTATCATCGACCCGGACCAAGTGGAAGAAAGCAATCTACATCGGCAGATTCTCTATACCGAAGCGGATTTGGGCAGTCCCAAAGCGGTTGCCGCTGCCCAGCGGGTGCGCGAACTGAATCCCGCTTGCGTCGTGGAGACTTGTCAGCAGCGCTTGGACCCGGCACTGGCTGTCGAGTGGGTCGGGCGATTCGATATTATCGTTGATGGTACCGATAATTTTTCCGCCAAATACGCACTCAGCGACGCCTGCCGAGATCATGCGCGCCCGATGGTATCCGCCTCGATCCAAGGGTTTTCTGGGTATATCGCCTGTTTTTGCGGTGATGCGCCCAGTTATCGGGCGGTGTTCCCGGAAGTACCTGATAGCGCTCCGAATTGCGCCGAGGCGGGAGTCTTGGGGCCAGTGGCGGGATTTTTCGGGTTGTTGCAGGCATCCGAAACGCTCAAACTGATTTTGAATATTGGCTGCACGCTTAAAGGACAGTTATTGCGGGTCAATCTGTTGACGCTTGAAATCAGCACCTTTTCCTTTGCCCAGGCTCCGGAACCCATTGAACAAAAGCCGTTGACCGTGACGCTGATGGACGAAGTGCCGGAAGATTGGTTCGTGCTGGATGTGCGACAATCGGCTGGTTTCAATCAATCGCGGTTGCCCGACGCACACAATATCCCCTTGGAGCAATTGGTGTTGCGCAGTCATGAATTGCCCCGCGACCAGCCGATTCTGGTCTACTGTCAGCGGGGCGTTCGCAGCGAGAGCGCGTGCCGCTGGTTGCTGGAGCAAGGTTTCGCGAACGTCGCTAGCCTAGCTGGAGGATTTCAGCGGCTCGCCGAACGGTCATCCGGCGAGGTGCCTTGATAGGAGCCTGTTCATGCGCGAATTGCAAATGGGGCAGAATTGTCCGGTCAGCAGCGGGCAGATTGTCGTCAGTATCGCTGGCGAACCTCATGATGAGTTCATTGCCCGCTTACAGGCAGGCGCTCTGTTGTTGGGTAGCGATGGGCGGATTCAGGACGAGCAAGATTTAATCAGTGCCGAGCGGCCAAACTCGCGGGATGGATCGGTCGCTTTTAACGAATCATCGCGGGAATTTCGGGT
>JAZBPA010000232.1:0-23265 GCA_036351435.1 Candidatus Competibacteraceae bacterium | reverse complement strand
GATAGTCTCTAACAACACGCTAAAACGCGCTAAACTAGCAATTTATTACAGCACTGAACAGCCCTGGCCGGATTCTGCGAGATTGCGAGCTTAGCCGAGAGCAGCTTTGAAGTGTCAACCGAGTGTCAACAAAAAAGTGGTTTAGAGCAATTGAAGTATGTAGTTGCAATATCTAAATCTCTGAATAGTTGAACAAAGTGGTTTGCTGTGGTTTAAAGTAACCGACTCATAGTCCATATGTCATAGGTTCGAGTCCTACAGTACCCACCATAGAAAAAAAGGGTTTAGGCGCAAGTCTCAACCCTTTTTTTATGCCTGCGGGACATGTCTGGGACGCCTAGAAATAAACTCAACAACAAGCCGCTTTACAATCCATACCAAAACAAATAAGCACCCGCCAGCAATACGACCAATATAGACAATATGGCATCGCGCCGATATTTATTGATCAATCCTCGTTCGGAAACCGTAGAGATCAAAAACGGTTGGCTCCAATCTTCAGGATTCGACAGGATATGGACATCCGGTGTAGCGCTACTCATCAAATTCTTTCGTTCAACCTGACGATACGCCGCGCGCCGCGCAGCTTCCCATTCATCCGGGTCGATACGGCCATTTCCGCGCCGATCGAACAATGCCATCCGGCGCGGGTCCTTCTGCCATTTTGCGAGTAGTTCGGTAACCTGACGGCGGAGATCCGGCGGTTCCCGATGCCCGCCTGCCGTTTGAAATCCACCGATGATGTGTAGCTCTTCACCCGGCATGATGCGTTGCTCGGTATTCCGATATTGTGCACCGATACCCCATAGCGCATGACAGCGTCCGCCATGCTGATCACCATACCAGCGATCTTGGGTGGTCTTGACCACCTCCGCCCCGTCAGGATCTACCACACAACGCCCGGTCTCGTCTTCCAACACGAACAGATGATCGCTAATGCCGTGATTAATCGTCCACCATCGATTATTTCGATTTTCTTCAATGCGGAACCGGTACCACGCGCAAGGCAGACCGCTGAGCGGTGCGGCCAGCTGCTCTCCTTCCCAAAAAGCAGCCCGCCCGCGCAACTCGACATAGCCTTGAGGTGCGGAATGGATTTTAGCGATTGGAGTATCCGCTAATGCCCAAGCCCGGCGGATAGAACGCCAAGCCCAAAACAGCCCGGCGACGGTTACTCCAATGGCAACGACGAAAACCAGCTGCTCCGCCGTCATGAACCCTCTGCAAACAACTGTTTCATATCGACATCTTGCTTTTCTTCCTCCATGAATTCTAACAACCGCGCCGGATTGAAATTGAACAGCTTAGCGACGATCAACTCGGGGAACTGTTCGATGCGCACGTTGTTGATATTGACCGCCTCGTTGTAAAACTCACGCCGATCGGCAATTGCGTTTTCCAAGCCGGTGATACGGGTTGCCAGATGCTGAAAATTTTCGTTGGCGCGTAATTCCGGATAGTCTTCGGCCACGGCAAACAGCCGACCTAAACCCGAGCGCAAGAGCGTCTCGGCACTGCCCAGCGCTTCCAAATCGCCTTGTTGACGCGCTTGCGACACCGAGCTGCGGGCCAGCATTACTTTTTCCAGCGTTTCTTGCTCGTAGCGCATATACTGCCGGCACACTTCGACCAGCTTGGGCAATTCATCATGGCGTTGCTTGAGCAACACATCGATGTTTGACCAAGACTTGCCGACGTTATGCTTGATCTCAACCAACCGGTTGTAAAGCATCACGCCATAAGCCAGGATCAACCCTACTGAGCCGAGTAACACTAATGCGAATAGTCCCATTTCAGTCTCCGCCGGATGCGACCGGTTTGATATTCCAGATTTCCTGGGCATATTCCTGAATGGTTCGGTCCGAGGAGAATTTGCCCATGTTTGCCACATTGATGATCGCTTGGCGGGACCACTCTGCGGTGTCACGGTACAGGTTATCAACGCGTTCCTGACAGGCAATATAATCGGCGAAATCGGCCAGCAACATATACCGATCACCACCGTGGGTCAGGGTATCGACAACCGCACTGTAGCGACCCCGGTCACCGCCGGAAAAGTAGCCGGAACCAATCATGTCTATGACCTGCTTCAATTCCTCGTTGGAATGATAGTAATGCCAGGGGTCGTAGCCTTGCTGTTTTTGCTCCATGACTTGTGCAGCGGTCAAGCCGAAGATGAAAATATTATCCTCGCCAACTTCATCGCGAATCTCAATATTGGCGCCATCCAAGGTGCCGATGGTCAACGCGCCGTTGAGCGACAATTTCATATTGCCGGTGCCGGAGGCTTCGGTACCTGCAGTGGATATTTGCTCCGATAAATCGGCGGCGGGAATGATACGTTCCGCATGGGTCACGTCATAGTCGGGAATAAAGACCACCTTGAGCTTATCTTTAATCACCGGATCGTGATTGATAACATCGGCCACATCATTGATCAGTCTAATAATTAGTTTGGCTAATTCGTAACCCGGCGCAGCTTTACCGGCGAATATCACGGTGCGCGGCAAAATGTCGGCGTCTGGGTTGGCGCGAATGCGTCTGTAACGGGTAATCACATGCAGCAAATTGAGCAATTGCCGCTTGTACTCATGCATCCGTTTAACTTGCACGTCGAATAGAGAATCGGGATTGACCGTAATGCCAAGTTCCGCTTGGATATAGTCGGCTAGCTTTTGCTTGTTCTCGTGCTTAATGACCTGAAACGCGCTTTGAAACTTCGCATCTTTCGCCAGTGGGACCAGTTGCTCCAATTGATCAAGCTGTGTTACCCAATCCTGACCAATGTGTTGGCTAATCAGCTTGGCTAAACCTTGGTTGGCCAGACACAACCAACGACGCGGCGTAATGCCATTGGTTTTGTTGATGATCCTGCCGGGGAAGAACTCTTCGAAATCAGCGAACAAATTGGATTTCAACAGCTCGGTATGCAGGGCGGCGACGCCGTTGACCTTATGGCTGCCGACCACCGCGAGATAAGCCATCCGTACTTGTTTTTCGCCGTCCTCGGAGATCAAGGACATCCGCTGTAACCGACCGATGTCGCCCGGATAGCGGTGACTGACTTCCTTTAAGAAACGCCGATTAATTTCATAAATCACCCCGAGATGACGCGGTAATAACTGCTCCATCAAATTGACCGACCAGGTTTCCAGCGCTTCCGGTAACAGGGTGTGATTGGTATAAGAAAACACTTGGGTGCTGATCGCCCAAGCTTCATCCCAGTCCAGATGGTAGACGTCCAATAACAGCCGCATCAACTCAGGAATGGCGAGTGCCGGATGGGTATCGTTAAGCTGAATCGCCACTTTGTCGGGCAGGCCATGCAAATCGTCATGAGTGCTCAGATAGCGGCGGATGATGTCCTGCAGCGAGGCGGATACGAAAAAATATTCCTGACGTAGCCGCAGTTCTCGGCCCATCACCGTCGTATCGTTGGGATAAAGCACCTTAGACAAGGTCTCGGTCTGGCTCTTATCCTCCACTGCCTTGAGGTAGTTCCCCTCGTTGAAGTGAGTCAGATCAAGATCGCGTGAGGCTTTAGCCGACCATAAGCGCAAATTGTTGGCGGTATTGCAGGCATAACCGGGAATGGGCATGTCGTAGGCCATCGCCATCACGGTCTCAGCCGCTTGCCAGTCATGGCCGATGCGCCCTTGCTCGTCGGTGTACTCCACGGAGCGACCGCCGAAATGCACCGAGTACATTACTTCCGGACGCGGGAATTCCCAAGGATTGCCGTAACGCAACCAGTTGTCGGGATGTTCGACTTGTTGGCCGTCCTGAATGTCCTGGTGAAACATGCCGTATTCGTAACGGATGCCATAGCCGTAGCCAGGCAATTGCAAGGTAGCCATAGAGTCCAGAAAACACGCCGCGAGCCGTCCCAAGCCGCCATTGCCGAGGGCGGCATCGGGTTCAATGTCAATAGTGGTGTCGCGGGGTATGCCCAGATCGTCGATGACCTTTGCGCACTCATCGGCAATGCCGAGATTCATGATGCTATTGGTCAGAGCCCGCCCCATGAGAAATTCCATGGAAATGTAATAGGCGCGTTTGACATCGTGCTCATAATGGCTGCGCATGGTGTCCATCCAGCGTGCAGCCACGCGGTCGCGCACGGTGTGGGCGACGATGTCGAACCAGTCCCGGGCACTGACCGTGATAGGGTCTTTGGCTACGGTGTAGCTCAGATGGTGTGCCACACTTTGCCGGATCGTGGTTGGGTCCAGCCCTAAATTTTCACGTTTCAGTAACCGTCTGGCTTTGACGAGATCGACCATTGTTATCCTCTGCGTTTGTTATGTGGGGCCTTGTTCAGGCCGATGCACGTGCGAAAAAAACCGCTTGCTGCTTTTAGGGTTGAGGCTAGGCTAGATAGACCCGCTCCAACGCACTGCGGGAGATATTACCTTTATTATCCTCTGCTTCAATGAAATAACGCACATCTCCCGCACCTACCGGTAACCGGGCAGTGAAATAATTCGCCACCAACTGGGCACCGGTTTGCGAGGGATAGGGGCCTTGGTCATCCATCGCCAGGGTAGTTTCGCCCTGCGCGGTGCGTAATACCAGCACCACTCGTTTCAAGCCGCTGATGTCATGCACAAAGCTGTGTACCACACCTTCCCGTGGCGCGTCTTCCAAACAGCCTTGTCCCCATTTTTTAGCGCCCGGATTTTCCGGAATGACCCACGGCGCAAAAATAGTCGGGCCGGTTTTATCGCGGCCTGTCGCGACGATCTTATCCACCGCTCCTTTCGCCTGCTGATAAGCCAAATTGGCGGCATTAGTGACCTGTCGGTCCCACACCTCTTGGCCGGTCCAGTACCAATAACAACTGGTCTGTGCGACTAACTGCAAGCGCGTGATCTCGTTTAAAACCGGATTATTCGGTTCCGAGTCTTCGAGAACGTGTACCAGATTTTGAAACGCCGTCAGCACTGCCCAGGAATTCAAATCCGGCGAATAGGGTTCGTTATAGCGGCTGAACCATTTCATGAACTGCGGATCGCCGTTATCCGCCCCGCTCCAAGAGCCGGGTTCGAGATGGATCGGTTTTTCCGGGTCCGGTGGAAATTGTTGCAGATAATCGCGCACGGTGATCAATTCGAAGCGCGGATCGCCTTGCAGCCACCGCACCAACTCCCCGGTATTGTGCATGTAATAACTATCGGCACCACCGCCGTGATTGTCGCCGTCCGAATGCAGCAGGAAGAATGGCGGATGCTTTGGGTCGTAGCTACCGGTAGAGACGACATGGTCATACACCTGTCCCAACACATCAGGATACTGCAGCGCACCGAACCCCCCGCGCGCATCCTCGTTGCCGATGTAACGTTCGGCGGGCACCGCAATCACCTGATAGCACTTGCCGTCAGGGTCCTCATATTGGACGTATTCGGGTTTCAGTAGGCTGGGGGAGATCTTGGAACCGGCCCAAATATTATGCAATTGCAGCCAATCATCCACCGGCGGATTGCTTTGCTCGGCCTGATTAGGCGGCAACATCCCTTCATTCATTCCGGCATAAGGGTAATCCCTACAGGCGCGGAAGCGGTGAATGGAGTCATAAATGATGGCTTCGATGCCAGCCTCTTGCAACGCAGGAATCATCCGTACGTGAAACGCGGTTTCCGGCGGAAACAGAATTTTGGAGGCTTCTACGCCAAACGTATCTCGGATGATCCCGCGATGCCATTCGATTTGCTTGACGATGTCCCGACTGGGGATCAACGGCATGAGCGGATGGTAAAACCCGAAGGCAGTGAAATCCATGCGCGGATTACCCAAAGCGGTTTTTTCCTGGGCAATCGCTTTGAGTCCTTCACTCCAAGCGCCGAACCGCCCACCGCACAGGCCATCCCGTGCACAGCGGTTGAGCTGTTCGATTAACGAACCACTCCAGCTGGTCGACAAACCGGCATGAGGCAGGCCGCCATCGCGGTATTGACTCACTGCCGCCGGAATGAAATCGGTGTAGGGACCGCCACGGGAGCCGAAGATGCCGTCTTTCTCCCCATCCCAATAATTGGGATCGGTGGTGTTGTAGTACGGCTGATGCATGTGCTTGTGAATGCCGAAATACACTTTGACCGGTGAGTTATCGGGTCCGACCGTGATCTGCGGTTGGGGTCGGGCACCGGGTTCGATCTTTAATTCCCGGAATTCCTTGATCCAATCTCCCCCACCCGCTTGGCGAATGTCGGCTTTCTTACACCCTTCGACTTGCACCGTGAATTGCCCAGCGCTGAGTAGCCCGGTCGGCACGGTGAGCTTATAGACGGTTTCCGTTGCTGTGGTGGACGTGGATTGAATAGCGTCGCCGGAGAACAGCTGTTGCCGACCGTGAATATGCAGAATGACCTGCGGAAACGGAATCTGGCCGTCAGCGCTGAAGCTGATGTCGAAGGCGGGATTTTTACCGGTTTCGTCACAACGAATAGACTGTGGCAAGGTAACGCTCAACAGTCTAGAGAAAATAGCGGTCATACACACTCCTGGAATTGATGACGGATTAATCTGCTTTAGCCGTTATATAGCACATGGCATATACCCATTGCACTGAAATGATACTCGCCGCGAACCCGATACGACCCGCCGGTCTGTAGTAAAGTAACGCTCATTACTTTCGCAAAGATTACTTAACGCCGAGGGCTCCCCTATGAAAGCCGCTGAACTGTTCGTCCGCTGCCTGGAAAATGAAGGAGTAAGCTACATTTTCGGCATTCCGGGCGAAGAAAACCTGGATCTGATAGAAGCGCTCATGGAAACCCCGATCCACTTCGTGACCACCCGCCACGAGCAGGGCGCTGCTTTTATGGCAGATGTTTATGGTCGGCTGACCGGTAAAGCCGGGGTCTGCCTAGCCACTTTGGGGCCGGGCGCGACCAATCTGGTCACCGGATTTGCCGACGCCAACATGGATCACGCGCCTATCGTTGGTATCGCCGGACAAGGTGCCACGACTCGCATGCATAAAGAAAGCCATCAGATACTGGATTTGGTCAATTTATTTAAACCGATTGCCAAATACAGCGTGGAGATCCGCGAACCGGAAATTGTACCGGAAGTGGTGCGCAAAGCGTTTAAGAATGCCCAGGCAGAAAAACCGGGCGGCAGTTTTATTTCTTTTCCCGAAAATATTGCCGAAGCGGAGTTAGGCGAAGTTAAGGTTCCGCTTAAAGTGCAAAGCGCCAAACCACCAGTCCCGCCTCCAGAGAAAATCATGCAAGCCGCTCAAGTGATTTCCGAGGCAAAGTTTCCCATTGTTATGGCCGGCAACGGGGTTGTTCGTGCCAATGCCGCCGAGGCATTACGCGAGTTTGCTGAGCGGTTGAATATCCCGGTCGCAACGACCTTTATGGCAAAAGGCGTCATTCCGTTTTCGCACCCGTTGTCCTTGGGCACTGTAGGCCTACAGGCACACGACTACGTGGCTTGTGGCTTCGACCGCGCCGATGTGGTGATCTGTGCCGGTTACGACATGGTGGAATATCATCCGCATCTGTGGCACGGCGACGAAGACAAAAAAATCATTCACATCGATATGAGCCCTGCGGAAGTGGATGAACACTATATTCTGGAATGCGGGGTAATCGGCGATATAACCGCCGGTTTGAACGGCATCGCCACAATTGCCAAACCACGTGAGAGTCATCCAGCGACTTCCCTGCGCCAAACTATTGTCGATGAGTTAGGTGCCCACGCCGAAGATCCGAGTTTCCCGATTAAGCCCCAGAAAATTATCTGGGATTTGCGTCAAGCGTTGGGGCCCGACGACATCGTCATCTGCGATGTGGGCGCGCATAAAATGTGGATGGCCCGTATGTATCAGGCGCAGCGCCCCAACACCTGCATTATCTCCAACGGTTTTGCTGCCATGGGGATCGGGGTTCCCGGTGCATTAGCCGCTAAACTCGCTATGCCGGAACGAACTGTAGTCACCGTTACTGGAGATGCCGGGTTTCTGATGAATTCTCAGGAATTGGAAACCGCTATGCGCCTCGGCACAGCCATTGTGGTTCTGGTATGGAACGACAGCGGTTATGGGTTGATCAAATGGCATCAGCTACGCCGTTTCGGGCGGGACGGGTATATCGATTTCGGCAATCCCGACTTGGTCGCCTATGCGGAAAGTTTCGGTGCCAAAGGATACCGAGTCGAACGAACTGAGGATTTGTTAGCGACGATTCACCAAGCGATTGCCGACAATACGGTGGTGGTGATCGATTGCCCGGTAGATTATGGCGAAAATATGAAACTCACCGAGAAACTCGGCAAGTTGGTTTGTCCCATTTGAGTGATTCTTTAGCAGTAGGATTCTTCGAGGGAAATTGGCACATGGAAGAGCCGGTGGGCAGGGCGACCGCACATATACCTACAACGGGCGTTCCGGTCAACCGAGAGGAGATCGATTATGGGACGCAAACGCACGCCAGGGCTCCACAAACGCGGTGGAATCTGGCATATCGACAAGCAAATTCGAGGAAGACGAGTTTGCGAAAGCACTGGCGAGAGTGACTTCGCCCGGGCAGAAGAGTACCTCGCGAGGAAAATCGAAGAGATTCGCAGCGCCGTGATCTACGGTATCAGGCCTAAGCGGACTTTTCGACAGGCGGCAACAAAATATTTGTCGGAAGCGACGAAATTTGCAGGCTTTCATCAATGAACGTCGCGCAAAGGGAGTAAAAAGCGCTACTGTCAATCGGACAATGGCAGTGGTCAGGAGAATTCTCAATCTGGCGTCCCGTCTTTGGCGAGACGAACAGGGATTGGCCTGGAGCGAACACCGGCACTCGAGAACAAGAGGTGTGCGGGCTGCGTTGGGATTGGGAAGAGCAGGTACCAGCTTTGGACACTACCGTTTTTGTGGTCCCTGGCAGCAGCACGAAGAACAAGGAAGATCGACTCATTATCTTGAATCAGGCAGCCCGATCAGTGATCGAAAACCAAAGGGGAAAACACTCAATTTGGGTTTTTCCCTATCAAGGTGATCGGGTGATTCGAATGCACAACAGTGCTTGGCGGCGCGCGAGAGATAAAGCTGCGGAAAAGTATCAAATGGAACTTGGCTGTCAGCCACCATCAGGCATCCGTAGTATTCGGGTTCATGATTTGAAGCATACCTTTGGGCTAAGGCTACGAGCAGCTGGAGTCTGGTTGGAAACGCGGCGGGTCTTGCTTGGCCACAAAAATGGCGACATCACGACGCACTACTCGGCTCCGGAACTGAAGGAGTTGATCGAAGCCGCGGAGAGGATAAGCAAACGCCCGCAAAAGGGCAAAGGACTGGTGTTGCTGCAGGGCTCAGCGAGTGGATGAAGTCCCGCAAAAGTCCCGCAAAACCCCGAACAGCAGAAAGAGTTCTTGCTTAACCTATTGATTATTGGTGGCTATGGGTGGACTCGAACCACCGACTCCAGCATTATGAGTGCTGTGCTCTAACCGGCTGAGCTACATAGCCATGAGAGAAGATTGTGGTAAAGGACTTTACTAAAACGGCTATTATTTGCTGCTGAGCGAAGCCTGTCAACCCGTCAGACGTTAAAACGGAAGTGCATCACATCGCCTTCCTGGACAATGTAACCCTTACCCTCCAAACGCCACTTTCCCGCCTCACGCGCACCTTGCTCGCCGTTATGAGTGATGAAATCATCATAAGCGATGGTCTCAGCGCGGATAAAGCCGTGTTCGAAGTCGGTATGAATGACTCCTGCCGCTTGGGGAGCGGATGAACCGATTCTCACCGTCCAGGCACGTACTTCCTTGGGTCCGGCAGTGAAAAAGGTTTGCAACCCTAGTAACTGGTAACCGGCACGAATGACGCGATTGAGACCCGGTTCTTCGAGGCCGTAATCCGCTAAAAAATCCATTTTATCCGCTTCTTCCAATTGCGCGATCTCCGCTTCAATAGAAGCGCAAACCGGCACGACTTGGGCGTTTTCCTGTTGGGCACGTTCCCCCACGGCCTCCAATAGCGGGTTATTTTCGAACCCATCCTCCGCTACGTTAGCGATGTAAAGCACCGGCTTGGTGGTTAGCAAATGCAAATCACGCAGCGACTCTCTTTCTTCATCGTCCAACATCAATGTACGCAACGCCTCGCCGCTATCCAAATGCGCCTGCACTCGTTGCAATAACTCTTTACGCGCAACTGCTTCTTTACCGCCAGCTTTGGCGCCTTTCTCGGCGCGTTGAAAGGCGCGCTCCACGGTCGCCAAGTCAGCTAGGGCTAGTTCGGTATTGATGATCTCGATATCTGAGTTAGGATCGACTTGACCAGCCACATGGATGACATCGGAGTCTTCGAAACAACGCACCACGTGAGCGATCGCATCGGTTTCGCGGATGTGGGCAAGAAATTGATTGCCGAGACCTTCGCCCTTGGATGCGCCTGCCACTAAACCGGCGATATCCACGAACTCCATCGTTGTGGGGATCACTTTCTGCGGTTTGACAATAGTAGCCAAGGCGTCCAAACGTGGGTCCGGCACTGGTACGACACCTACGTTTGGATCAATGGTACAGAATGGATAATTCTCCGCCTGAATCCCTGCTTTAGTTAATGCATTGAATAGAGTAGATTTACCCACATTGGGCAAGCCGACAATTCCACATTGGATACCCATGAATTATGACACCTGACGGCTGTGCAAAGTATGCATTACTTTTTCTAAATGACCTGAAAGAAGGCGCGGAAATTCCTCCGCCGCATCCGTTATAGCTTGTTCAAGCAAACGCTGTTCCTGCATCGGAGCAGTTCGCAACACATAATCGACCACCGCGTGACTGTCGCCAGGATGACCGATTCCCAATCGCAAGCGCAAAAACTGACCACCGCCCAATTGTGCAATGATGTCGCGCAAGCCATTGTGCCCGCCGGGACCACCGGAACGCTTGATACGCACGGTGCCCGGCGGCAGGTCCAATTCGTCGTGAACCACCAATACAGCGGACAGGGGAATCTTATAGAACGTCATCAAACGCATGAGCGGCGAGCCGCTACGATTCATGAAGGCCATCGGTTTGAACAACCACACAGGCTGTTCGTTAACCTCGACCCGGCATAACTCACCTTGAAACTTAGATTCTTCGCGGAAATGCCCACCATAGCGGCGAGCCAGCTCCTCTACGAACCAGAAGCCCGCATTGTGTCGCGTCGGTTCGTAACGGGGCCCCGGATTACCCAGCCCTGCAACCAACTGCAGGGTGGCGGTTGGTTCGGTGTCTGTGTCCAACGGGGACGCGAATCAATCCGTATCTTCGTCGGTAGCTTCACCCTCTTCCTCTTCGCTTCCGCTACGCTGACCCTGTATGCTCACGATCGGCCCATCATGTTCAGTGCCGGCAGCCAGTTCGACGAGTTCAACGCCCGGCGGCAACTGTAGTTCGGAGAGATGAATAGAATCACCGACTTCCATTTGGGCTAAATCTACCTCAATGAATTCGGGCAGCGCTTTAGGCAGGCAACTGACTTCGACCTCAATGCGCAGGTGGCTCACGATACCGCCTTGCAGTTTGACACCCACAGACGTCTGTTCGTTGATGAAGTGCAAGGGAACATGCACACGCAGTTTTTGATCGGCAGTAACCCGAAACAAATCCATATGCAATAGTGTCGGCTTGAACGGATGGCGCTGTAAATCGCGCAAAATAACCTGCTCCGTTCTCGAGCCCACGTTAACCTGCAAAATATGGGAATAGAAGGCTTCGTTCGCCAACTGACGCAATACTTGTTGGTGATTCAGCGTAATGGCTTCGGGTGGCTGTCCGCCCCCATAGATAATAGCCGGAATCCGCCCTTGGCGACGTAGGCGGCGGCTCGCACCTTTACCTCTATCGTCACGCGTCTCGGCAGTAAGTTCGAAAGCGAGTGTCATTGTTGATCTCCATCGGCAAAAAAAATCCGCTACGCCCGCGACCAGGCGCTTCGGAGGAGGGTTACAGAATAGGGTGGTATCGCCCCAGTGATTATGTAAACAGTGAGCTTACCGATTCCTCGGTATGTATCCGCCACATGGTATCCGCCACTAGGCCGGCTACGCTCACTTGACGGATAATGCTACAATTCCGCGCTTCGGAGCGTAGCGGTATGGTATCGCTAACGACCAGCTCGTCGAGCACAGAATTTTGGAAGTTGGTGACTGCGCGGCCTGATAACACAGCGTGGGTACAATATGCACGCACCGAGGCAGCGCCATGCTCTTTCAGCGCAGCTGCGGCTTGGCATAGCGTTCCTCCGGTATCCACCATGTCATCAACCACGATGCAATGTTGGTTTTCCACATCGCCGATGATATGCATCACCTTGGCTTCATTAGGAGCAGGACGCCGTTTGTCGATAATGGCTAATTCGGCATCATCTAGTCGTTTAGCTAACGCGCGGGCCCGTACCACGCCACCGACATCCGGCGAAACCACCACCAAATCCGGCAGTTCTTGTGAGCAGATATCCTCTAACATGATCGGGGTGGCGTAGACATTATCGACAGGGATATCGAAGAATCCTTGAATCTGATCGGCGTGCAGATCCACTGTCAATACCCGGTCCGTTCCGACGCTGGCGATCATATTGGCGACTACTTTGGCGGAAATCGGCACCCGCGCCGAACGGGGTCGACGATCCTGACGTGAGTAGCCGAAATAAGGAATGACCGCGGTTATACGCCCCGCTGATGAGCGCCGTAGCGCGTCGGTCATCACCAGCAGTTCCATAATATTGTCGTTAGTAGGCATACAGGTCGGTTGCACGATAAAGACATCCTTGCCACGCACATTCTCCATCAGTTCAACCATAACTTCGCCATCGCTGAAGCTGCCGACTACCGCTTGCCCTAACGGCAAATCTAAATGACGGGTAACCGCCAAGGCCAATTGCGGATGGGCGTTACCGGCGAACACCATCATGCTACCGTTGGACACTGGGAACTCACTGTGTATATGGAAAAATGGCTGGGCCGCCAGGATTCGAACCTGGGAATGCGGGGATCAAAACCCCGTGCCTTACCACTTGGCTACGGCCCAATGAAATCGGTTATTGACGTTAAGCGTCCGTGATTTCACGTTGTAATCGTGCTTGCAAAGGTGACCGGTTTAAGCCACGCGCCGCAAAACCGGATACGCGCTCGGGAAGCCGCTGCAACACGTCTTGCGTGCTTGCGAAATCCGCAAACGCTGCGAAGACGCAAGCTCCTGTGCCGGTTAGGCAGGCTTTACCATAGCGGGAAAGCCAATTGGCAGCGGCGGCGATCTCCGGATAACGACGATACACCACAGCAGCACAATCATTGCCTGCATCCCCTGCAAGAAAGCCCTGTATTGTGATGGGTTGTGAATCGCGTGTCAATTTGGAATCGTTAAAAATCGTTGCCGTAGCCACTTGGCAAGCTGGCACCAGGACAACAAACCACGATTCATCCAAAGTGATCGGTGTTAAACAATCGCCAATACCCTCGGCCCAGGCTGCTTGACTGGTGACAAATACCGGCACATCAGCGCCTAGTTGCACACCTAACTCTGCTAGCTGGGATAACTCAAGACCAGCCTGCCAGTAATGATTTAATGCGACTAATGTGGTTGCGGCATCAGAACTACCTCCGCCTAGCCCGCCGCCTAGCGGCAGGCGTTTGTCGATATGAATTGTCACTCCCATGGGTATCGCACAGGTTTTCTGCAGCAACCGTGCTGCTCGAACCGTTAGATCATCGTCAGAGTCAATGCCGGACAGCTCCCCGCTTCGTTTAATCTGTCCATCCGGGCGGATTGCAAAAGTTAGATAATCACAGTAGTCAAGAAATTGAAAAACGGTCTGCAGCAAATGATAACCGTCAGGACGACGGCCTACGATATGCAAAAAGCGATTAATTTTAGCCGGTGCCGGCCATGGATCGACATCCATTACGGTGTTTCTAATTTAGAGCGAAGATTGTAATACGGACTGGCGTAAATCCCAGTTTCTAATGGCGATGCGGATTTGCCAATCATCATGACGAGCACGAATCAATGCGGGCAAATCCAACCCGGATACGGTCGTATAACGCGGGTACTCAATGAGCCACCCGTCTTGTTCCAACCGGGTCAGGCGTCCTTGCTCATCGCCTTGTAACTGACTGGGTCGCTGCGGATCAGGTACCCCCAAAACCCAATAGCGTAATCCGTCGAGCGGAATACGGACGCCCACGGTTTCGGCCAGCAATTGCTCCGGGTCCGCTGCAGTATGAATGTGCCCATCGGCGGTACGGACGCTGACGAGTTGAGCGCCGCCCTCAATGTGTACCCGCCCCTGTCCCCAGGGGCCGAGTAAATCGATGCTATAAATGCGCTCTTGCTGGGTCCATTGCAAGCTGGCATGCCAACCGTCTTGCGCGTTAGTAATACCAATCCGCCCGGTAATATGCCAGTTACGCAACCCAGATAGCGCAAGATTGCGTGCTTTCCATGGCTCGTCTGCTGGTAGTTGCAAAGGCAGTCGGGCGCAAGCGCTCAGTAGAATGGCGCTCAATAACACTAAAAATGCAGATTTTGTCTGCCTTTCAAGCAACACACGGGTCACAGACCAAACCGCTCTTTGACGTCGAGCAAAAATTCACTGTCGGGATTGTCTTTCATTGATTCTTGAAAGACATCTCTGGCCTCTTCCCGCTGGCCGAGAACCCACAGCACCTCGGTTAAATGAGCGGCAATTTCCGGGTCCTGATTAAGTTCGTAGGCACGGCGCAGATACTCCAGTGATTGCTCATAATTACCTAACCGGTATTGCACCCAGCCCATGCTATCTATCACGGCTGCATCGTTCGGCAATAAAGCAATGGCCCGCTCCACGTAGCCCAATGCTTCTTGGTAACGGTCGGTTTGATCCGCCAATGTGTAGCCCAGCGCATTAAGTGCATGACCATGCTCGGGATCGGCGTCGATTACGGTGCGCAAATCCTTTTCCAGCACGTCAAAACGCTTCAGGTTACCTGCTGTCAACGCTCGACTGTAGAGCAAGTCTTGGTTAGCGGATTCGCGTTCTAAAGCTTCGGTGAGCAAATCGAATGCGCTTTCATGATGTTTAAGCTCGCGCAGCACTTCCGCTTGCGAGATGTATAACGGCACCCAACTTTGCGGGTTATCCTGCCTTACTTTGACAAAGTGCTCATTCATCGCCGGTAAATCGCCCGATTTGGCCAGCATCACGCCCATACGCACTTGTGCGGTAAGATAACGTTCGTCGCCTTCGACTTGCGCATACCAGTCCTTGGCTTTGTCATAGTTACTGCGCAGCTCCTCGACTCGTCCCAATTCAAAAAAAGCGTCTGTGTTACGGGTGCCGAGTTCCAATAAACGGGTAAAGTAGGTCACTGCCTCATCGTAGCGCTCTTTTTCACCGGACAGCAGGCCCAACGAGTAAATCACTTCGGCATCTTTGGGATCGCGCGCGGCCAATACTTCAAACTCAGCAGTCGCTTCATCTAGTCGTTCCGCATTGACCAATAAACGTGCATAGCCCAAGCGTAGTTGTCGGTTCTCTGGCAGATTGGTTACAGCTTCTTTCAATCCGGCCAGTGCTCCGTCAGTATCCTTTTTATTCATACGTACCCGGGCTTGCAGCAGATACGCGTTTTCCCATTGAGGGTCGAGTTTTAATGCAGCAGTGATACCTTCCAGGGCCTGTTCGTGAGCATCGGCTTCCAATGCGGCCAATGCATAGTAGTATTGCGCATATCGGGAATTCGCGTGTAAGTCTCGCAGGCTGGCCATTGCGCGCAGGGCCAGTGCTTTATCCTGTACTTGGTTAAGCAAAGCGTCGACTGCGGTAAACCCATCTTGATTATCTTTGTCGGCGGTGGCACGCAACTTGTCTAAATGAACGGCTGCTGCTTCCGCTTGTTTATTGTTCAACAAAGCTATGGCCAAGGCTTGATGAACTTTCGGATTATCGGCGTCTAAGGTATGCCAACGTCTCGCTATTTCCAACAGTGCAGTGTTGTCATTGGCGAACAGGGCAATACCCACTGCGCGTTCGGCTATTCGGGGGTTTTCGCTCGCCTGAACCGCTTTGCGATAGTATTCCAGAGCGACCTCTAACTGCTTGCGCGTACCAGCAATTTCTCCAAGCAGAATGTGGTAGATCAAGTCAGCTTCGGGACTTGAGTCTCGATAGGGCTGAATCTCAATAGTCCCGTAGCCATCGGGGACGATCTTGCTTTCGGTTGCACCGACCGGATCGTTCATCGCTGTGGCGATGAGCAACCCCACGACGATTGTCAGTTTATTCATAAAAATCTTTTGCCCTTGGCTATTAGAACTAATTGTTCGGTAACAAAATTTAACTTTTTCCTGCAACTACTTAACTTGTAATCCCGGCGACCATGCCGCAAAATTTCATGACCTCTTTAACCGGTTAAATAAGGTATCATGCCCCTGTTGGCTTTAGGCATCAATCACAAGACAGCGCCAGTAACCATTCGCGAACGAGTGGCTTTCTCGGCTGAGCGCTTAGTGCCAGCTTTACACGAGTTGATTGCCTGCGGCGGTGCCCGAGAGGCCGCTATTCTGTCCACTTGCAATCGCACGGAACTCTACTGCGGTCTTGATCAACCCGACACGAACCCGATTGTTCGGTGGTTGGGTGATTATCATGCCCTGAGATCCACTGAATTAAAGCCCTACATTTACCAACACCCTGATGGCGGTGCTGTGCGCCACATGTTACGAGTGGCATCGGGATTGGACTCCATGATCCTGGGCGAGCCACAAATATTGGGACAAATCAAAGCGGCCTATCGCACCGCCGATAGTGCTGGTACCTTAGGCACGCTTTTGAATCGACTGTTCCAACACACGTTTGCCGTTGCCAAACAGGTGCGTACCGATACCAGCATTGGGGCAAGCCCGGTGTCGGTTGCTTTCGCAGCGGTCAGCCTAACCAAGCAGATTTATGCTGATTTATCTCGGCAAACCGCTCTATTAATTGGCGCTGGCGACACCATTGAGCTGGTGGCACGTCATCTGCGCGAAAACAATATCGGTCGACTCATCGTCGCCAATCGCACCCTGGAACACGCTCATGAGCTTGCTGCGCTGTTCGGCGGGTATGCCATCAGCCTTGAGGAGATTTCAACCCATCTGGCCGAAGCCGACATTGTCATCTCCTCAACCGCTAGCCCCACCCTCATCTTGTCCCAAGCTGAGGTCAAAAGTTCCCTGAAAACCCGCAAACGGCGTCCAGTATTAATGATTGATCTTGCCGTGCCGCGCGACCTGGATCCGCTACTCAGCCGTTTGGACGATGTGTATCTGTATACGGTGGACGATCTACAGGACATCATTGCCGAGAATCTGCAATCCCGTCGCGCTGCCGCCCAACAGGCCGAAGAAATCGTCGATGTGCAAGTCAATCATTTTATGGCCTGGATGCGTGCGCAAGACGGTGCTGCCAATATCCGCGCGCTACGGCAACGCGCTGAAGGGTTGCGTGATGAGGTCCATGCCCGCGCACTGCGGCAGCTGCAACAAGGTAAAGCGCCGGAAGAGGTATTAAGCTTCTTAGCCAATACGTTAACCAATAAACTGATCCACGATCCCAGCGTGGGATTGCGGGAGGCTACCGCGCAGGGACGCGGCGACTTGATAGCCATGATCAAGAGTCTGTACCGGTTAAAAGACAACTGAGCACGTCGTGTACGACAACTCGCGTTTAGCATGGTGGTCGACGCGTTATCGCCGCAGCAGATACGTTCTGACTGGTCTGACTTTACTTTGTGGCTTAGCAATCGGATTAGACCGGTTATTCCCTCCTGAACTAAGTCGTGCACAACACTATTCCAGCCTAGTGTTAGATGCTCAGGGACAGTTGCTGCGCGGTTTTACCACGAACGATGACAGTTGGCGTTTGCCATTGCGACCTACCGCTGTTGATCCTTTATATCTGACCATGCTCACCGCCTATGAAGACCAGCGCTTTGCTTGGCATCCGGGGGTAGATCCTTTAGCCGTTCTCCGTGCAATAGGGCAATGGATTCGCTATGGTCGGATCGTGTCCGGCGCTTCGACACTAACGATGCAAGTCGCCCGGCTTCTGGAACCACACCCTCGCACAATCGTCGGTAAGATGCGGGAAATGCTGCGCGCACTACAGCTGGAATGGCATTTTGACAAGGACACCCTGCTGAGCTGGTATTTGGCGCTGGCACCTTATGGGGGCAATCTGGAAGGGTTAAGGTCGGCATCCCTGGCCTATCTTGGCAAGGAGCCATTGCGCCTGACTCCAGCCGAAGCCGCATTGTTGGTGAGTTTACCTCAGGCACCGTCGCGGTTACGTCCGGATCGTTTCCCGGCGCGAGCACGCTTAGCACGTGATAAGGTGCTAAAACGCATGGGCCGATTAGAGATTCTAACTCCGCAACAAATTACCGAAGCGCAACAAGAATCGCTGCCCCACCACCGGCGGTCGTTGCCGTTTCACGCGCCGCACCTGGCACGTCGATTACACAAGGCCCGACCCGCCCAGCGGCTGCATAACACGTTTATCGACGGCCCTTTACAGCGGACCCTGGAAACACTGGCCCTTCAACACCCGTTACCGCCTTACAGCAGTTTGGCCATTTTGATTGCGGAGAATCGCACTCGCCAAGTCATCGCCTACCTGGGCTCGGTGGATTTTTTCGCGACGCCACGGGCCGGCCAGATCGACATGGTGCAGGCGATTCGGTCACCCGGTTCCACCCTGAAACCGTTGGTTTACGGCATGGGTTTCGAGGAACTGATCATTCACCCCGAGACCCTGATCGACGATGTGCCGACTCGCTTCGGCGATTACACTCCGAGCAATTTCCGCAACGTGTATCACGGAACCCTTAGCGTGCGTGAGGCGTTACAGCAGTCACTGAATATTCCTGCCATAGCGGTGTTGGAGCGTTTGGGGCCAGGTCGGGTTGCTGCACGCCTGCGCCGCAACGATATTCAGCTACACTGGCACGATAACCAAGCCAAACCGGGATTACCGATGGTACTGGGCGGGGTGGGCGTAACGCTGGAGGGATTGGTATCGATGTATCTGGCTATCGCCAACCACGGTGAAGCTGCGCGTTTGCGATTCAGCGCAACTGATAAAGTTGGCCCTTCGAAAAGCTTGCTGAGTCCAGCAGCCAGTTGGTATCTCACCCGTATTTTGCGAGACGCACCGCCACCAGCTAACGCAATACCGTCAGATAATCTCAACCGTCCGCGTCGCATTGCCCATAAGACGGGGACATCCTACGGATTTCGCGATGCCTGGGCACTGGGATTCGACCAGAGTTACACAGTGGGCGTTTGGGTTGGACGGCCAGACGGGTCGCCGAATCCCGGTTACTTTGGCCGCAACGCAGCCGCACCGCTGTTGTTTCGAATTTTCGAATTGTTGCCTGATTCCGGCGTGCAGACACCTTCTGGGCTTCCTGAAGGCGTGTTGTTGGCTAGTCATAGTGAATTACCTGCGCGCTTGCGTTATTTTCGGGCACGTTCGACATCTCAGCAGAGCACGCCACTCAAGATCGATTTTCCAGTTGCGGGCTCGCAAGTCGAATTGAAATCCCGTGCCGGTCGGCTAGATGACTTGCCCCTGGTCGCTAGCGGTGGCCGTCGGCCCTTGCGTTGGCTGGTCAACGGTAAACCGCTCCATTCCTCACCACTACGCCGCAGCACATCCTGGCGGCCGGATGGCGAAGGATTAGCACGGATCACAGTGATGGATAACGTTGGCCGAGTCAGTAGTGTGGAAATTTGGATCAATCCAGCGGACGGCATTTAGATTCAGGCAACATCCTGCAACTTACCCAGCGCCTGCTCCACCCGCTTGCGACGCACCGCTTCGCGTTTGAACAAGTCATCTGTCTTGCTCAGCACCAGTTGATACGGCCTCCCTTCTCTTCGCGTCTGATGCGTCACCGGCACCCCGAGACCGTCAATCGCCCTATGGATATGCGCCCTCCGCCCCTGCGCCAAGGGCCATACTTTTTGCCGTTCGGAGGATGCCTGGAGATAGGCATTCAATGTCTTGCAATCTGCACAAGTGCAACTCACCGTTTGGGTGATGGCCCAATCATCCGTTTTCCGTACTGGTTTGCTGAATTCGTCGGTTAATTGATCAACCACATACCGGCGTAGCTTCGGATGGCCCCATGCTTGTGCCTCACCATCGACCTTTTTCAGCCGCAACACCAATTCGGCCAGATCCACGGGATCATAGAGCGCTTCATTATCCACCAGATAGCCGACCACCCGAGTATGCATCGCAGCATTACCGGCCATCACACAAGCATTAAGCAATTCACCGGCGCTCTCAACCCGGCTGGTAGACTTTTCGGTCAGACGCATTAGAGTATCAAGCTTTTGCTGATCGGCATGATTGGCCACCAGGGTGTTAAACTGATGATTGATAAGCCAATCGATCACACTGTTGCCATGCACATGACGCCCGTCGCTATCTGCCTGACTCATTTGACAAAGCGCGTCGATCAAAGGATAAAAACCGTCGATAAGCTGATGTCGCCGGTAACCCGTATTGCATTGTGACCACTGTTCGAGGACACCAATACTCCAGGGCGTCCCATAATGCTTTTCAAGTGCTGTGAAAGCTTTTGCCGTGTTGTCGTTTAGTACCTCCAAACCAAATGGGCTGACCAGAGCTTGCGCTATCTCTGACTGGTCGATTTGTAGCGCTAAACCGAATACCGCCTGTGCCCAGAGATTGTCCACTTCGCGATTTCTGGTGACAGACCAAGACCAGTAGGGCATGACGCTGGTAATGGTTTGCTGGGCCTCGACTCGCGTCGAAGGCTCCTTAGCCAGCCTATTCAGATCTTTGACCAATTGTCGGGGGTCGACTTCACACAACATGGCATAGCGATCTTCCTTGCGCCAAAGCACAATAGCCGCACGATGGTACCAACGCTCCAGTGTGTTGCCATAATTTCCCATCCAACCTTCATATTGAGAACTGAAGGGATCGAATTGATCGCTGGCTTTGGTCCAGCACACTTCGTCGTCGCTGATTCTCAGCCCGGCAAAGTCGGCTGATTGCTGGCTGCCGGACAGCCAATGCCGCAAACTTATACTGTTATCAATCAAATCAATCAGTTGATAGTCTTGCTCACCACCAGACGAGTCATCTTCATCATCGTAATCATAATAGCGAGAGCGACGGCGGGAGCGACTACGGGAACGATAAAAATAATCGTCGTAATCGGCTTCACAGTCCCAGATTTCCTGAATATCGGCCAGGGCGATATAGCGTTCCAGACCCAATTGGGCGGCGGCCTGTGCTATGGCGTCCGCTTTGAGCCGATCACCATTTTTTAAGTGTCGCCAACTCAAGCTCTTCTCAGTGTATTGATGATCCAGCAGATAAACCCACTTAGGAGGTGTTGGCGCACGGCCAAAGTCCGGAGCCTGGGCCGACGCTACACTGGCGCGCCGGTCGAAATAGTCGCGTAATGCTCGAGTCAATGGTGCTGCTACAGCATCATTGACAGGTATCGCCATCTCCCTGTTAGTCCCTTCGAGTAGCAGGTTATAGGTCAAAACCACCCGATAACCCGAAGTCAATGGCTTAACTTCATGATGGCAGTCGGCGTAAAAAGCCACGCAGGTTAATTGATCACTTGCCGCCCGGCTGGTGTGTACACGCTTTTTTACCCCACAATGATCGATCACTAAGCCACCGCCGGTATGCGCACAGGGCAGCACCACCACCAAGGTGGCCACCATGCCATCCTCTTTTTCAGAGTCCTGGTGGGGCTGGAAGAACTGCCCTTTTTCATAGATCAGCAGGTTATGCAACGATGCGTTCAGTTTAGCGTCTTCGCCCAGCCCCAGACCGGCCTTGATCTGCGTCAATAACGGGTGCAAGGTTTTATTCCAGCGGCGCTTATCGATTTTTACGCGGCTCCTGGGTATCTCCCAAGTGTCGCGCACCTTGCTGTCCTGAAGGGTTTGATCCCTCCAGCCAAATTTTGCCGGCTGTGCTTGCGAGATCAAAGCGCGCGCCACGTCATGTGTCAGCGGAAACGCCAGCGGCTCCGCGTCGCCGATCCGAATCTCCAGATCGTCGACCGGCACGCTTAAACGCACACAGAAATCCCCTTGCGGCCTGATCGTCTCAAGCGCCGATATAATTGCTTCCACCTTTTCTCCTCCCTACCGACAAATGCCCAAGAAATGCCTCATTTTAGTACAACTCACTATGGCCGGCATAGAATGCTGGAGCGCGTGTTGTTAGGCGAATCTTGGTGATGATCGCATCGCTGATCTAGAAGTACCGGACCAACAGTGTGTTTGGCGCTCGGCGGAAGCACTGGCGATGCTGATATTGGCTTGCCATGCTTACGTTCCTTGTTGGGAGTAATCCGGTTAGTATATTTGTGGTACATGTGCTGGAAGAGAAAACCGCCGCTCGCTAACTGGCAAACAGCAAGGAACCGATAACTTATGGCCAGAACCGCCAAAAAGACCAAAGAACAGGAACCCCTGGAAAAGACCCTCTGGAAGAGCGCCGACAAGCTGCGCAAGAACATGGACGCCGCCGAGTACAAGCACATTGTGCTCGGGCTGATCTTCCTCAAATACATCTCCGATGCCTTCGAGGAGCTGCACGCCAAACTGGCCGCTGGGGAGGGAGAATACGAAGGGGCCGATCCGGAGGATGCCGACGAGTACCGGGCGGAGAATGTCTTTTTCGTCCCTGCCAACGCCCGCTGGTCCTATCTCCAGGCCCGCGCCAAGCTGCCGGAGATCGGCAAGGACGTGGACGAGGCGATGGAGGCCATCGAGAAGGAGAACTCCACCCTCAAGGGGGTACTGCCCAAGCAGTACGCCCGCCAAAACCTGGACAAGGCGAGCCTGGGTGCGCTGATCGACCTGATCGCCACCATCGGCCTGGGTGACGCCAAGGCGCAGGCGCAGGACGTGCTGGGCCGGGTCTACGAATACTTTCTTGGCGAGTTCGCCGCCGCCGAGGGCAAGAAGGGTGGCCAGTTCTATACCCCCGCCAGCATCGTCAAGCTGCTGGTCAACATGCTGGAACCCTACAAGGGGCGCGTCTATGACCCCTGCTGCGGTTCCGGTGGCATGTTCGTGCAGGCGGAGAAGCTGGTCGAGGCCCACCAGGGGCGCATCGACGACATTTCCATCTATGGCCAGGAGTCCAACCAGACCACCTACCGCCTATGCCGCATGAATTTGGCGATTCGCGGTATCGACGGCTCCAACGTGCGCTGGAACGGTGAGGGCAGTTTCCTC
>JAZBPA010000231.1:0-2555 GCA_036351435.1 Candidatus Competibacteraceae bacterium | reverse complement strand
TCATCTAGGCGATGCCGGTGCAGGAACCTTGTTAGACGTCACGGCTTGCCCCGGCACTGATACCTGTAAGCTTGGCATTGCATCGTCCCGTGGCCTAGCGGCGGAACTGAGCAAGCGCTTGGCCGCCAAAGCCGATCAGATTGATGACACCATCAAGGATTTACACATCAAACTCAGCGGTTGCTTCAATGCCTGTGGTCAGCATCATCTGGCTGATCTCGGGTTTTACGGCGTCAGCCGCAAAGTCGGCAACACCACCGTGCCGCATTTCCGGGTGGTGCTTGGCGGGCAGTGGTCGGAAAATGCCGGGTCTTACGGCGTGACGATCGGCGCGGTGCCGTCCAAGCGCATCCCGGATTTTATTGACCGTCTCACTGATCAATATCTAGCCGAACGCTTAGAGAATGAATCGTTCAAGGACTACACCAAGCGCATCGGCAAGAAAGCCTTGAAAGTCCTGGTCGATGAAATGGCCGTGGTACCGGCTTACGAGGTGGATCGTTCCTTTTACTCGGATTGGCGCGATCCGCGCGAATTCACCATCAGCGACATCGGTATCGGCGAGTGCGCCGGCGAAGTGGTGCCGCGTATTCATTTCGATTTGCAAACCGCCGAGCAGGTGCATTTCGAAGCGCAATTGCAGTTCGATGACGGGAATTACCAAGCCGCTGACGAGACGGCTTATAAGGCCATGTTGGAAGCGGCTAAGGGGCTTATCCGTTTGCAGTTTCTTGATGTGGCTGATGATCCCGATACGGTGGTGGCGGAGTTCAAGCAGCGGTTTTACGATACCGAGTTGTTTTTCGATAAATATGCGGGTGGTCGGTTTGCCCAATACTTGTTCAAACGTCACAAGGAGCGGGGCGAGCGGGTTTACGACCGGGAAAACGCCAGTCATCTTATTGAGGAGACGCAATTGTTTATCGAAGCGGTTTACGCCTGCCACGGCAGACTGTTGGAGCAGGGCGGCCTGACCCCCGGTTTGGCATTAAATCCACTGGCCGCAGCCCAGGTTTGATGGGTATGCCGATGGAATTACATAAGCTGGGTTGCAAGCTTTTTCTGGAAACCGGAACCGACATCGATTTGCTGGAGTTTATTCCGGTATTTCACCGATGGATTCAAACCAAAGCGCTCAAGGATTTAATGATCGACGTGGCCGATTACAGTCATGTCTATGCGGGTCCGGGTATTCTACTGATCGCCCACGAAGGCGACTATGGGATTGACGAAACCGGCAATCAACGCGGCATCGCCTATCATCGCAAACAGCCTGTGGATGGCGATCTGCCCGAACGGTTGACTCAGGCCTGTGCAAAGACTTTGCAAGCAGCTCGATTGCTTGAACAGTCACCGGAATTTGCAGATCGACTGCGGTTTCGCGGCGACCGCTTGCACGTGCTCGCCAATGATCGGCTGAATGCGCCCAACACGGATGAGACCTGGACGGCCTTTGAGCCGGCTTTGAAGGCGTTTTTATCCAAGCTCTATCCGGGAGTCGAATGTACCTTGGAGCGGGAAACCGATCCCAAGGCATTGTTCGCAGTCACTATTCAAGCCTCTGAACCGACAGGTATAGACACTCTGTTGGATCGCCTCGCATAATACCCTCCCAGTTTCGTCATCGCCCCTTGAGTTGGTCAGCTGTGACCGGCTCAGGGGGCGCTGTGGTTTTAGTCGTTTCCTTTTTCCATCATCTGCGGGGCTTGTGCAGCTCGTTCAAGAGGACGCCGTGAATACGTCCTTGTAGGCTTGACGACGGCCGTCCGGGCCGTCGACACCTCTTTGAACGAGCGACACAAGCCTGTGCGGTAAGCTTTAACGTTGATTAATCGATTGGGAGATCATCCTCGTGGAATTGCTGCTTGATCCGCAAGTCTGGATAGCGTTAGCGACCTTAACAGCACTGGAAATCGTGTTGGGCATCGATAACATCATTTTCATCTCGATTCTGGTGGCTCGGTTGCCGCAAGCGCAACGTGACTTTGCCCGAGTTCTCGGACTCGGCTTGGCGATGGGCACGCGAATCTTGCTGTTGCTGTCGCTGGCTTGGATCATGAAGCTGACCACACCGTTATTCACGGTGTTTGCCCAGGAGATTTCAGGGCGAGATTTGATCATGCTCACCGGCGGCTTGTTCTTGCTGTGGAAAAGCACCTTCGAGATTCATAACAGCCTGGAAGGCAGCGAGGAAGGCCACACGGCAAAAGCAGCGGGATTCATGTCGGTATTGGTACAAATCGCTATCCTCGACATCGTGTTTTCGCTGGATTCGGTGATCACTGCGGTGGGATTGGTGGATCAAGTCGAAGTCATGATTACCGCTATCGTGATCGCCGTGCTGGTGATGATGTTCGCAGCCAAACCCATCGGTGATTTCGTTGATGAGCATCCCACTCTCAAAATACTGGCATTGAGCTTTTTGATTCTGGTCGGTGTTTCGCTGATCGGCGAAGCGTTCGATCTGCACATTCCGAAGGGTTACATCTACTTCTCGATGGCGTTCTCGGTCGGCGTCGAAATGCTGAACCTGCGCATGCGCAAGAAAAGGCAGC
>JAZBPA010000230.1:0-5177 GCA_036351435.1 Candidatus Competibacteraceae bacterium | reverse complement strand
TTGCTTGATTACAAAATCAGCATTACCGCCGCCAAACCGCAAACCACCCGACATGCCATTTTGGGTATCCATACCCTTGAAGATGCGCAAATTGTTTATGTGGATACGCCGGGACTGCACCTCAACACCCGCCGGGCCATTAACCGGTATCTGAATCGCACCGCTAACGGCGTTTTAGACTATGTTGACGTAGCGGTATTCCTCGTTGAGGCGCTGCATTGGACTGCTGAGGATGACGCAGTACTGCAAAAGTTACTGACGTTCACCGGGCCGGTTATTCTGGCGGTCAACAAAGTGGATCGTCTGGCCGACAAAACCCGTTTGTTGCCATTGCTTGAAGCCCTCGCAGCAAAACGGAACTTTGCCGAAGTCATCCCGTTATCTGCAAGCCGGGGAGACAATGTGATGAACTTGGAGCAACGCATTGCCGCATTGCTGCCTGTTTCCGAGTTTCTGTTTCCGCCCGATCAGTTGACTACGGAGAGTCAGCGTTTCCTGGCCGCCGAGTTGATTCGTGAGCAACTCATTCAACGTTTGCATCAGGAATTACCGTACTCGCTCACCGTAGAAATCGAAACCTTTGAAGAACAGGGGCGTTTGTTGCGCATTGGGGCGGTCATTTGGGTCGAACGTCCCGGCCAAAAACCCATCGTCATCGGTGAAAAAGGCGCCGTGCTCAAAGCGGTTGGTCGTCAGGCTCGAAAGGAAATGGAACAGCTTTTTGAACGCCGGGTTTTTTTGCAAACTTGGGTAAAAGTTCGAGAGGGCTGGGCCGACGACGAGTTGGCTTTACACCGGTTCGGTTACACCGAATAAGGCTTCGATTAGATTAGAACGGCTTTGCCTCTATGCGCATTGAGCTGCAACCCGCTTTCGTCTTGCATCGGCGTCCCTACCGCAATACCAGCCTGCTGGTCGATGTGTTGTCGCGCGATCACGGCCGAATCAGTATGGTAGCCCGTGGTGCGCGTGGACCTCGCTCTCGGTTAAAAGCAGTGTTGCAACCTTTCCTACCTCTACTGCTCTCCTGGTCCGGCAGAGGCGAGCTGAGTAATCTAACGACTGCTGAAGCAACCGGACCAACTGTTCGTATTCCGGCTAAGCGCTTGTTAAGCGGCTTTTATATTAACGAATTGTTGTTGCGTCTGTTGCAACCCCATGATCCCTATCCGTTGTTCGACGACTATCACCAAACGTTGCAGGACCTTGCCGAATTTGAATACGAAGAACCTGTTTTACGTATCTTCGAAAAGCGACTATTGGCTGAATTGGGTTACGGGTTGCTGTTGGACAGCGAAGCGCCTGGCAACAATCCCATTGAGCCGACCAAAAGATACCGATATATCCTGGAGCAAGGTCCAATTGCGGTTGAAGGTGACGGAGCAGGCATTACGCTATCGGGCAAGGCATTGCTGGCACTGCATAGTGAATCGTTCGATGACTCGAGTGTACTGCGAGAAGTTAAACGACTCACCCGAGCGGCTCTGGAAATGCGACTGCAAGGCCGCCCCCTCAAAACACGGACTTTATTAATGGCCGAGTACCACCGGCGGCGCGGCAAAACAGCTCATGGCGTCTGATATTTATGGCATCGGCACCGACATCGTCGAAATCGCTCGTATTCACGACATTCTAAAGCGCTTCGGCGAGCGCTTCGCCCAACGCATATTAACCGAGGATGAACTCGCTGATTACCGTAACAGCGCCCACCCGGAACGTTTTCTGGCACGGCGGTTTGCCGCTAAGGAAGCCGTGGTTAAGGCGTTAGGATTAGGCTTTAGAGCGGGCCTGACGATGAATGCAATTGGTGTTGCACACGATGACTATGGTAAGCCGGAGATTGTTTTTCGAGAACAAGCGGCGCGTTATGTCGATGATTTGGGGATCACCGCCCGTTTCATCAGCATTTCTGATGAACGGGAATACGCATTGGCCTTTGTTGTACTGGCTGGTCGGTGTTACCCAGAACGCTGATACCAGGACGGTGACCCAATGGTCACCGTCCGTAAGTCAACTTCATTGTTAATGGCTAATCATCCACGGCCGTTGCGACGGAAACGCTTTACTGCCATCTTTCATCGTTGCGGTACGGGATCGGTTGCTGCTACAGCATGAACAACCGGCGGGATGTTTGCGGGTTGCCTCACGTCGCTCTTGCAAATTGGTTCGGATTGGCTCATAGCCGGCTTTCTCATTACGCGCTTGCACCACGTGCCGGGTTGACGATAAGCCTCCGATATGTGGCGCTGTTATGAGCACGCGCGGAGCTTCACCGGAGCACACCGGGCACGGCAACGGTTCGGCGCGTGCGCTCACTGGTCGCAGAGCGGTGGTCGGGCCGCATTCTGGACAGAGATAATCATACATCGGCATCGTTATTCTCCCCTGACAACGGGTTTATAGATCAGGAGCCAGCGGCACATCAATCGACCCATCCAGCGCCACCTTCGGTCCATCAACGCTCGGCATCAAATCGAAATCGAAAATATCGGTCGGCAACCATAATGTCGCGCAGGCATTGGGGATATCGACCACGCCGGAAATATGACCCTGTACTGGAGCCGTACCCAGAATAGCGTAAGCCTGAGCCCCACTGTAACCAAACTTTTTGAGGTATTCGATGGCATTCAGACACGCTTGACGATACGCGATGTGCACGTCGAGATAATGCTGCGTACCGCCCTCATCGACCGAAATGCCCTCGAAGATCAGATAATCGTCATACTTAGGCGTGATCGGGGATGGTCTGAAGATCGGGTTTTTGATGCCGTACTTGGACATGCCCTGCTTAATCAACGATACTTTGATGTGCAACCAACCGGCCATTTCGATGGCCCCGCAGAAAGTGATCTCGCCGTCGCCTTGACTAAAGTGCAAATCGCCCATCGACAATCCCGCCCCGTCCACATAGACCGGGAAATAGATCTTCGAACCGCGGGAAAGATCTTTAATATCGCAGTTACCACCGTGTTCGCGTGGCGGTACGGTGCGGGCGCCTTCTGCAGCCGCCTTGTCTCTGGCTTCGCCCTGCAGCTTACCCATATGGGCTGTCGGTCCGCCATCCGGAAGTGTCGCTAACGCCGGAACCCGGTTCGGATCGGTGTCGTACAGTGCTTTTTCGCGAGTATTCCAGCTCTCCAGCAAGGCGTGATCAGGCAGACAACCAATCAACCCCGGATGAATTAACCCGGCATAGCGCACCCCCGGCACATGGCGGGATTCGGTGAACATGCCTTTGAAATCCCAAATGGATTTTTGCGCCAGCGGGAAGTGGTCGGTTAGAAAACCACCGCCGTTCTGTTTTGAGAAAAAGCCGTTGAAACCCCACAGTGAATTGTCGAAAGCGCCGATGTCGAGGATGTCCACTACCAACAGGTCACCGGGGCTGGCCCCCTTGACGCCGATGGGACCGGATAGAAAATGGACCTGGCTTAAATCGACATCACGCACGTCGGCAGCGTTATCGTCATTTTTGATCTGCCCGCCGGTCCAGTCATACGTTTCTACGAGAAAATCATCTCCCGGCTCGACCCATGCGGCGATGGGAATATCCGGGTGCCAACGATTGTGGATATTGTCGTTTTCATAAGGGGATTGGTCGAGATCAATTTTGATCAAAGTGCTAGGCATGTCAGTCTCCAGTGGGTTGGCGCGACCACTAGGCCGCAATACAACTGAGGAAGGTGATCCCCAGCGACATCAAACGGATAGAAAGGAAGCGATTTTGTCTTCATCCAGCGTTGCACGCTCAGCGTCGTGTACCAAGTGTCCGTTTTCCAGCACCAGGACCCGATCAGCGACATCCAGCGCGAACGACAGCACTTGCTCGGAGACCACCAGTGACAGTCCGCGTTCGTCTCTGATGCGTTTCAAAACGCGCCCCATCTCGCGGATGATCGACGGCTGAATGCCCTCGGTCGGTTCATCTAACAACAATACTTTTGGGTTGGTAGCCAGCGCCCGTGCAATAGCGAGCTGTTGCTGCTGACCGCCGGATAAATTACCGCCTCGGCGGTGGCGCATCTCCTGTAATACCGGGAATAATTCATAAATGTCCTCGGGCACTGTTTTCGCCTTAGACAGGGTCAGTCCGGTCTCAATGTTTTCCTGCACGGTCATGGCCGGGAAAATCATTCGCCCTTGCGGTACATAGGCCAGCCCCTGAGCAACCCGCTCATAGGATTTCAGCCCGGTCACATCAATCCCATTGACTGTGGCGTTTCCTTGCGCCGTCGGCAAAATGCCCATCAGGGATTTCATTAAGGTCGTTTTGCCCATGCCGTTACGCCCCATTATGGCCACGATTTCGCCGGGAGCGACCTGGAACTCCAAGCCATGCAACACTTCGCTACGGCCATAAGCCACATGATAGTCGGCTACATTCAGCATATCGATTCCTCAATGGCCTAAATACACTTCGATCACTTTCGGGTCCTGCTGGACCTTCTGCATCGAACCTTGGGAAAGGATGCGCCCCTGATGCAAGACCGTGACCCGGTGCGCGATGTCGCTGACAAACTTCATATCGTGTTCGACGACCAGCACCGAACGATCGGCAATAATCCGGCGGATGATCTCGGCGGTCTGCCGGCGCTCGGCTACGCTCATTCCGGCAACCGGTTCGTCCAGCATCAACAGTTCGGGGTCTTGAATCAGCAACATACCGATCTCCAACCACTGCTTTTGACCATGACTGAGCAACGCCGCCGGGCTGTCCAGCAGTGTGTCCAGCAACATCATCTCGGCGATTTCCTTAACCCGGGTAATCACTGCCTCGCTGCGCTTAAACCACAGTGCGCCGAATACGCTGCGACCCTTGGGGTAGGAGATTTCGAGGTTTTCAAAGACGGTCAGATCCTCATAGATCGATGGGGTTTGGAATTTGCGCCCAACCCCCTCTAATACGATCTGCGATTCTCGTAGCTTGGTGAGCTCTTTATTGCGATAGCGGATCGAACCCGAACTCGCCTTTGTACGACCACAAATCAGATCCAGCACCGTGGTTTTGCCTGCGCCGTTCGGGCCGATGATGACGTGAATTTCATTCTCATCAATGTAGAGATTGAGATCATCGACCGCTTTGAAACCATCGAAAGAGACGCTCAGGTTTTCGATTGCGAGCAGAAAATCCGTATTACTGGCAGTCATCACGCGGCCTCCTTGCTGGTGGGTTTAGT
>JAZBPA010000229.1:0-3358 GCA_036351435.1 Candidatus Competibacteraceae bacterium | reverse complement strand
CGTCTTATGGCCCCAAACCTGCTCAATGCTTGCGAACCGCCTGAATCTGACCGACTACAGGCAGCCCTGCAACAACTGGAAACGGATACCGACATCGGTGTTGATTTGATGACCACGTCCGTCTCCAAACTGGTTAACCGTTCTCCTGTGGTTTTGTCACCCCATGCCAACATCCGCGAAGCCGCCGAAGCCATGACCCGGGAACAGGTTTCATCGCTCATGGTGGCCGCTGATAACCAGCTTACAGGCATCGTGACCGACCGGGATTTACGGTGCCGGGTGGTCGCCAAAGGACTCCCCCCCGACCGTGCTCTGGGTGACGTCATGACTCCGACGCCCGTCACCGTCGAGGCCCATAGCACTGCCTATGAGGCATTGCTGGTTATGGCCCGCAACAGGATTCATCATTTGCCGGTTCTGCAAGACGAGAAAATCGTCGGGATGGTCACGGCGACCGATTTGCTAAAACACCGCTCAACCTCTCCGCTTCATCTTATCAGCGACGTTTACCGACAACCGGACATCGACGGTCTGATCGATACCAGTCAGCGCCTGCCCTCAATGGTGGTCACTCTGGTCGAGGCCAATGCGTCAGCGCATAGCATCGGTTATCTAGTCTCTTCCGTCGGAGACGCCATTACCTGCCGGTTACTGATGCTGGCGGAACAGCGTTTCGGCCCGCCACCGGTCCCCTATGCCTGGTTGACCGGCGGCTCTATGGCCCGGCGTGATCAGACGGCCCACTCGGATCAGGATAATTGTCTTTTGCTGGCCGATACTTATCGAGCCGAAGAGCATGGCGCCTATTTCACCGACTTGAGCGATTTTGTCTGCGATGCCCTCGACGCCTGTGGCTATATCTATTGTCCCGGCGAGGTGATGGCCAAAACGGAAAAATGGCGTCAGCCGTTCTCTACATGGGAAAGCTATTTCGACCAATGGATTGATCAACCCGATCCCAAGGCATTGATGCACGCCTGCATCTTCTTCGATCTTCGTTGCTTATACGGCGATCTGGCCCTGTTTAAGGCTTTGCAGACCTATATTGTGGAGAAGGCTGGCAAAAACCGCATTTTCCACGCCTTCATGGCCGCCAATGCCATGACCCATGAACCACCCTTGGGTTTCTTGCGTAATTTTGTGCTGATCAGAGGCGGCGAGCATAATCGCACCTTCGATCTTAAGCACAACGGGGTCGTGCCCATCATCGATCTGGCCAGGGTTCATGCCCTGGCCGGGGGCGTGGCGGCGGTCAATACCCGCGACCGCCTGGAAGCCGCTGCCAGTCTGGGGGCATTGAGCCCGGACGGGGCTGCAAATCTGCGCGATGTACTGGAATTCATCGGCACGGTGCGTCTGCGCCACCAGGCCGGCCAGATCAAGGCAGGCACGCAACCGGACAACTTCATCTCGCCGCGGGACCTGTCCCCCTTTGAACGTAAACACCTGAAGGACGCTTTTGTCGTAGTCCGGAAGATTCAGCTGGTTTTTTCCCAGCGTTACCAGGTCGGTCGTTTCGGATAATAGCTATGGCGCGACGCTTCTCACTCTGGTTAGTTATTCTTGGCGGACTGACAGTGACTCTGTTGACGACGGCATTCCTAATGGCGGTGAGTTATGCCGGTCCCGCAGCGGAAGCCGTGCGGCTACCGCTGTTGCTGCTGGCCTTCTTTGGCAGCCTGGCCTTCGTGCTCGCGCTTATCATGCTACGCTGGGACAGCCAGCGGTGCTGGCTGCGTCCCCTAGATGCTCTGGCCCGGGATCTGCGCATCCTGTTGCAGACCAAACAGGTGGATCGCGCCCTGCGCATTCCCAATAACCATCGGCTGGGTGATTTACCGAACGCCATCGACCACCTGGTGGATGAATTGCGGCGCTCACGACGCGAGGCGGTGCGAGCCATGGCCGCTGCTACTGCCCGGGTGGAACAGGAAAAGGGCTGGCTGGAAGTGATTCTGCTAGAACTGATTCCGGCAGGGGTTTTGGTATGCAGCCGGGATCATCGTATCCTGCTCTACAATCAGCCGGCGGCGAAACTGTTTCAGTCCCGCCATACCCTGGGCCTGGGGCGCTCGTTGTTCGATCTGGTGGCGAATGAACCGCTACAACACGCACTGGAGCAACTGGAATTCCGTATCCAGAGCGGTATGCAAAGTCATGGTACCCATTTCGTCTGCACCTCCCGAGACGCTCACACGATGCTCAAGGCGCGTATGGTGTTGCTGCTGGACCCGGTCGGCAACCCGACCGGTTATGTGCTCACGCTGGAAGACATCCGCGCCGCCCTGAGAGAACAGGTACACGAGGAGGCCATACGCCGTATCGTCACCCGGGACCTGCGCGGATCAGCGGCCAATCTGCGGGCAGCGGCCGAAAATCTGAGTGCTTTTCCGAACATCGAACCGGAACAGCGTAGTACCTTTTACGATATTCTATTCAAGGAGAGCACCCTGTTAAGCCAGCGCATCGAAAAACTGGCGGCTGAATACCAAAGCCACAGCGTGGGTGTTTGGCCCATGACCGAGATCCATGCCCCCGGTCTGCTCCATTTTCTCGCCCATCGGCTGCAAGAAAGCAACGGTATTCACCTGGCAGTGGTCGGTGAGGCCCATTGGCTGCGTGGCAACAGCTACTCCCTGTCGCTGGTGTTGTCCTATTTCATCGAACATATCGCAGCCCGGGAAAAAATCCAGAACTTCGAAATCGAAGCCGCGCCGGGGCACAGCCGGATGTACCTGGAGTTACGCTGGCAAGGTCACCCGTTACCCGGCGAAACCTTGAACACCTGGCTGGAAACGCCGTTAACCGCCTTGCTGGGCGCCACTCTCGGCGAGGTACTGGAACGCCATAGCAGCGAACCCTGGAGTCAGGCCGGGGAAAGCGGCGCGGCGGTGCTACGTATTCCCCTGCAACCTCCTGCTGAGCCTCAGACCTCGGCCGAGGAAATCGCGCCACCACCCCGTCCCGAGTTCTACGATTTCGATTTGATGTATGCCCATAGCTTTACCGGCGCTCTGGAAGACAGACCACTCAGAGATCTGACCTACGTGGTTTTCGACACTGAAACCACCGGATTGAAACCCACCGGGAGCGACGAAATCATCCAGATTGCCGCCGTCCGGGTCACCAAGGGACGGGTACTGAGCGGTGAAACCTTCGACAGCCTGGTCAATCCCGGTCGCAGCATTCCCAAGGACTCGATTCGCTTTCATGGCATCACAGATGCGATGGTGCAAGACCAACCCCCGATCACCCAGGTGTTGCCCCAGTTTCATACCTTTGCCGGGGATGCGGTTCTGGTGGCTCACAATGCTGCCTTCGACATGAAGTTTCTCAAACTCAAGGAAGCCCAGTGCGG
>JAZBPA010000228.1:0-2983 GCA_036351435.1 Candidatus Competibacteraceae bacterium | reverse complement strand
TGTTGCCGGTGGGCGCTATGGTCAAGTTGAACGCATTGGCGTTTTCCGTGACGCAGGCGCGCAATACTCAGGATGTGGCGAACCTCTGCCAGCGTATTTTGCACATGCTGGAAGAGGAAGCTCAACCACCCGAGTTGCCACCCGATGATAATGCGGGTGACGGAGCCAGTGATGGGATGTCAGGCGATGCTTCACCGGAAAACGGTAACAACGGTCCTGGCAAGGATAGCGATCAGGGTAATGATCCGGCGGCATCTGACGATGGTTCAGGACAGCTGACTAACGCAGCCGCTGAAGGAAATCAACCTGCGCTGGACGACACAGGCGCTGAATGCGCCAACGCATCAGTTGCGGATGTTTCCGATCAGATCCCTAATCCGTCAGGTGTGCCAGGTACTGGCGAAGGCGATGCCGGTACCGAAAGCGTGTTGCAGCAGATATTAGCCGCTTCCGCAGAGGATTTGGCATTTCCCTTGATAGATCGTGGCCAGCATCTGCAATCGCTGCTGGACAAAACGTCAAGAGCGACACGAAAGCCCTTGGTTATCGCTGAACCCGATCCGGTTCCGCGTGGCCAGGCCAACGGCCCGGTACTCACCAAGGCACGGGCAACCACTGTCGCTTTGCGGCGGCGACTGGCCGTCCTGGTGCAAGCCAGTCGGGAGGAAGCCCGCTGGCGGAGTCCACGGGGTCATCGGTTGAGCGGTCGGGATTTATACCGGTTGACGTGCCGGGAAGCTGGCATCTTCCGGCGACAGGATCGGCATGAAGCTCCGAATACTGCAGTGCTTATTCTGTTGGATCGTAGCGGTTCTATGGGCAATAAGATGCAGGTTGCCAACCAGGCCACCCTGGCCACCGCATTGGCCCTACAAGAGATCGAGGGTTGTACGGTGGCAGTAGGCGCTTTTCCAGGTTCTCGGGATGACCGCGTCATCCCCTTACTGGGCTTTGGCGAACAGGCCCGGCATGTGGCTGGCCGGTTTCTTATTCATGCTGATGGAGGCACACCGCTGACGCCAGCTTTGTGGTGGGCGGGTTACTCGTTGCTCTTGCAACCCGAACCTCGCCGGCTCTTGTTGGTGATCACCGATGGTCAACCGCAGAATCGGGAAACCGCACAGGACGCCATCGCGCGTTGCCGGGCTTCCGGTATTGAAGTGATGGGATTGGGTATCAATGCGCAGGATACCGTGGAACGTCTGTTTGGTCCGCAGGAGGCAACCAATATCATCACGATTAATCAACTGGCGCCCCGTTTGTTCCACTTGCTGGAACAGCGTTTGATACAACACGCCGCGTAAGCGGCTTGACCTTTCGTCCCGGGAGGACGCGCGACGTTCTCCCGTTAGGGGGCGACGTGCGCGTGCTTTTCGGTTTTTGCTAACCACAAGCTGTTTGTGAGGTATAGCATGAATGCGCGCGTTATCGATATTTTCAATCCGGATGGCTCAGTATCCCAATACCGGCCGTTGTCACACCGGTTGCCGGAGTTTCTGGTGCAGTATGGTCCAGAGCAAGGTTACCGGATTGTAATAGACGTACAGGATAGTTGGTTACTCTATGCCGGCCGCCGGGCCTTGTATGAACAGGCGATTGCCCATGGCCACAAACCCGAAGCGGTGGGTTTACCCGCCGTGGCTTCAAGCGTGGAGCTGGTTTTTCACGCCCGGCTGCTGAATCGTGAGGATCAGGTGGTGGCTTCGGCGGCCGCCTTGAAACCGATTGTTCAGTACAAGGATTTCGAGGCCGGCGAAACTGCAGCCCGACAAAGACTGTTAGCAGCGTTGGGCTTCGGTGGCGAGGTGCTGGATGATGATGAGCATCAGGATCAGACGGCACAGGGTTTGACGACCCGACCGCTCGTTGAGTATGAGAAGACAGCAGTTCTGCCATTGGCGGAGGCCGATGTCGCGCCCAGCAACAGCGCTGAGGTAAAGCAGGATCTTGGAGAAAGGCTCCAACATCCGGATATGCCGAACCCGGCGCCGCAGCCTGTGGCCAGTGTTGGCGGATCCGACGTCCCTGCCGCGTTAGTGCAGCAAATTGCTCATCTGGCGCGAATGAAAGGCATGGAGCCTCCCGCCTACCAGACCAGGAAGGAAGCCAAGGCAGTGCTGAAGCAGCTTATACAAGGTTGATATGAACTACTACCCCGCTTCAAGGCGGGGTAGCCTTGAGACGGCTACGAACTGGTCTGATGATTAATTTTGGAGGATGCGACTCATGTAATAACCGGCGAGACAAAACAGTTCTATCATATCCTGCCCTGAAAATTGTAAGCTTACGATATGTCAACTCTGAAGATGTTTGCGAATTCTGGATGATGTTCAGCAATCACCGCTTTTGTTAGCTGTTCACCACGACGGCTAAGTTTCTCAATCCACTCTTCAGGCATAGCTGAAAAGTTAGTTGGATAAGCATAAACCTCTTCGCGTGTGACCAGGTCTTCGGGTGGATATTTGAGCCGGTCGTCGCTTTGCCCGAGGTAAGGTAGCAAAAATCCTTTAAGTACCCCGGCCTTCTTAAGGTCAAACAGCCGCTTCATTGCGGCGTTCTGAGCCCGGTCATGAACACAGGTAAAAGCACTAATAAGACGTGCGAAGAGAAACTGACTCGGAGGATCGGAACGCAAGCCGTAACCAGCTCGACAGCAGATGATCGTATCAATCTCAGTAACGTCAAGGCTCGTTCCAGGATCGCGATCAGGCCAAAGAGGCGCAAGGCCCAAATTGTCGTACACACCACCATCGGTAAGCGTAACGCTTTCATCGCGCCGGGACCCGTCTCTTTTGTTGAACGGCAGAACTTCATCAAGCGATGGCAACAGTAGAGGATATGCTGCTGACGCCGTCACCGCGTGTCCGATGGTTATATCAGTGTTGGCAAGCTCACCAAGCCGCCATGATCCGGAGCTTTGTCGTGAGAAATAGAAAGCGGAACCGGTCCGGAGATCAGCAGCGTTGATGATCAATAGCGGCTT
>JAZBPA010000227.1:0-19810 GCA_036351435.1 Candidatus Competibacteraceae bacterium | reverse complement strand
GCGCTGAACAATATGCGGGAACTGGCCGAGATGGTGAATCAGGCTAACTCAGAATCATTCGGTATCCTGAACCAGCGGGTGAATGAAAGTATGGCGGAATTGCAGGGAGTAGTGGCAAAGGTCGACCCTTCCAAGGGCGGCAAATAATATCCGACCACTTCAATCACAGAAATACCCCACCCCTTGTCTCAGTCAGCCAGTGGGTGGGGAGTTTGCCGCATCATTCCGCCGTTTGCACCCTTCAATCTCAAGGTAGCGGTTGCGTGTGAACGGCCGATAGATCTCATGGACATTGGAGAACGATTGTTGTCCACTACTAAAAATCACAACCGACCGCTTTATCGAAATCGGCGTTGGCGGGAGCACAGTGCTTTGCAGTATTGACTGTGGACAAGCATTGAATGTGAACCTGACCGGCCTGCTCACGCCAGATTTTGAGCTTGACTTCTACATCGCTCCCCACTTCCAAATCAAAATCCACACTGTGTTGATAACCCTCCGGTTCAGTCGGATCAGCTAGATAATTTTCCAGCGCCAAGAATGCGGCTTGCCAAAACTCTATATTGAAACCATCAAAGTCCGGGTTATGCAAAGTGACGTTCATTCAGCGTTCTCATACGTAAATGGTGTAAATGGAAGTACCTACTCTAGGCTTAGAATACTCAAGGTAAGAAAAGTTGACCACAATAATATGTAATTTTTGTGAATAGTTTGTATAAGAATTATTCAGCTTTCTGATTCGCCCATTAGCAGCGTGTTTGGCGCACCCCGCCGCAACCAACTGCTCACCATAAATAGCCTATATAACAAAGGGATAACCAGCAGGGTCAGGATCGTTGAAAACCCAAGCCCCCAGACGATCGCTGTAGCGACCGGCCCCCAGATCAACGATTTCCCCGCTAAGCCGGTTGCTAATGAGAACAAACCGGCAACTGTCGTCAATGAAGTGATCAACACCGGCACAACCCGCCGCCGGGCGGCATATAAAATCGCATGATTCAAGGACATACCGGCTTGCAGACGATCATTAGCAGCTGAAATCAATACGATAGCCGCATTGACCGCAATCCCGGCCAGCGCCACTACCCCATACATCGTGTATAGACTCAACGGATTGTCGGTAATCAATAAACCCAGCACGACACCGGTAAAGGCTAACGGGACGGTAGCCAGAATCATGAAGGGTTGAAAATAACTTTTGAATTGTGTGCCTAAAATCAGATAAATCAACCCGACGCCGAATAAAAATAACACCAGTATCGCGTCCAAGCTCTCCTGGATGTCATCCAACTCACCGGAAAAATCCAAGCCCACGCCGGGAAAATCTGTGCTCATCTGTTCCCATGCTGCTAATACAGCTTGATTGGCTTTCACGGTGTCAGTTTGAGTCTTATCGATATCGGCTTCGACCGTGATAGCCCGCCGAAAATTGTAATGACGGATATTACCCTGGCCCTGTTGGGTTTGCTGGTGAACCAGTTCAGCCAGTGGAACCTGCCCTCCGTTTGGCGCGGGCAACCCATAGCGCAGTAAGTCATCCAATGAATTTAACCCGGTCGGTAACGCGCGCACCCGTACATCCAGGGTTTCGCCGCGATCCTGTAAACTGGTGACTATTTCCCCATCGACCAGCAAAGCAATGGTGCGGGCAATCATTGCAGGATCAATCCCGACCCGTTGCGCGGCATCTTGGTTGACGCGCAGCTGCAATTCCAATGGTCCAGGGTTGTCGTCGTTAGCAATATCGATAATAGTCGGATCAGCCGCCATCACAGTTTGCAACGCGACTACCGCTGCTCTGAGCTCAGCGATGTCGTCACCACGCACTTTAACGCTAATCGGCTTGGCCACTGGTGGGCCACCGGCCAACCGCAAAAACGAGACCTTGAGCGGTCCCAGCGTGTTCTCCACAATGGGACGCAGGTCCTCAATCATCGCTTCCACGGTCCGCAGGTCCGGCGTTTTGGGATTTAACCCCACCAAAATTTGGCCGTACTGATCACCAAACAAAGGCGCAATTTCAGAAAAAGCTTGACCGGCATAGCTAACCAAGGCTCTGGCTTCGCCGTCCTTAAGATTGGTTCGCACTTTGGCTTCGACTTCCAGAACCTTAGCCAACGTGTCTTGCAGTGGTGTACCCGGCGGCATCGTGACGTTGACGTAGAACAAGCGCAAGGTATCGGCGGCGAAAAAATCAACTTTGATGCGGTCAGTGGCCAATGCGCCGAACGCCCCGGCAAACATCAACAGAGCGATCATCAGCATGGTTTTGGGGTACCGTAACACTCGAATGAGCAGCCGGGTATAACGAACTCGTAAGCTATGCAAAAAGCGCACTCGCAAAGTATGAATGCGTGAGGGTCGCCGGAAATTCAGATTTGCCCCCAGCACATGGGCCGGTAGCATCCAATACGCTTCGACTAAGCTGATCGCTAAAGCAGTAGTGACCACCAATGGAATCACCAACATGAATTTGCCGAGGATGCCAGGCAATAGCATCAACGGCAGAAACGCCGCCATCGTGGTCAACACCGCCGTGGTAACCGGTGCGAATACTTCCCGAAGCGCATCCAAAGTAGCCGGCAAGGCCGCTATCCCACGCTGCAGGCGGTAGAAAATCGCTTCCACGACAACAACTGCGTCATCAACTAACATGCCGAGGCTGATAACAACCCCCAGCAATACCGTCACATTCAGGGTTTGGCCAAACACACTCAGCAACCAGAAGGTTCCGGCCAAGATAAAGGGGATACCGATACAGGTCAGCAACGCGATGCGGCTACCCAGGAAAACCCAGGTGACCAGCAATACCATCAACAACCCGACCAGCGCGTTATTCTGCATCAGGCGCAGGGCGGTGCGCGTAATCAGCGTTTGATCATCAACCAGCACTAACCGGACCCCAGTGCGCTCGCTCAGTTGATTGCGGGCTTCAATGTAACTGTTGACCCGCTCCACCAGTTCCAGCAGATTGGTTTCCGGTTGTTTGTTGACCGCCAACAGAACGGCGGGTTGCCCGGCAAACCGCACCAGTTGGTCGGGCTCACGCCGACCTCGTTCCACGGCTGCCAATGAACCCAACGGCACTTCCCCTTTCGCGGTCACAATCGGCAAGCCGGCTAGGTATTGCGGATTGCTGTCCGCGCCATCCACTCGAATTAGCCAGCTTTGGCGGTTAACCTGCACAGTGCCCGCCGCTACATCCCGGTAATAACGGATAACGGTATCGGCTAACTCACCAGGGCTCAGCCCCAGGCTTTCCAAGCGCTCGGGGAAGAAATTAACCTGCAATTCGGGTTCGTTCAAAGCGATAGTAATGACGTTATCTACCCCTTTTACGCGTTCCAAATCCTCTTTGATGAGCTCGGTTTGCCAACGCAGGTTTTCATCGTCAGCCGGTCCGGTTACCACTAATGTGGCGCTGGGAAACGCGTTGGCAGTGGTGACTTCAAAAATCGCCGGCGTTTCGGCAGCGTCTGGCAATTCCCGTTCCTTGTTCTGAATTTCCCGGCGCAGATCATTAACCCGTTTATCGAAGGTCGTATCGTCGATGTCTTGAAACCGCACCAAAATGCTAGATACACCTTCGCGGCTGTTGCTGGAAACGAAGCGCACATCGGACACTTTGCGTATGGCATCTTCCAGCACATCCGTGATCTGTTTTTCCATGTCTTCGGCGGATGCACCCTGCAATGTGGTGGTAATGTCGATCCAGTTGAAATTGATGGTCGGGTCTTGCTCGCGCGGCAAGGCTAGATAGGACAAAGTTCCCACCACCAATACGACCGCGAAAGTCAAATTAGCCAGTACATGATTGCCGAGAAACCGGGCTAGCATAAGGATCAGTCAGGCAAGGCGATGAGGTCGCCGTCTCTCAAAGCAAAGCGTCCATCGGTAATAATCAAAGTATCTGGTGGCAATTGCACGGCAGCGGGGCGTCCTTCCTGCGCATCGGGTATGGGCTGAAAATGTGCTTTGCCATTCTGCGCCAGTAACAACCCCAACACACCGTTGCGCCGTACCAGTAAATCAGCGGGTACTGCCTGCGCCGCTTGCCAGACCAGCCGACCGCTAGCGCCGGGCAAGGCAGTATCTGCTTCAAACAACAAGCGGGCTTCACGAGTCCGGCTCAATTCATCAATAGCTGGCGTCAGCACCCGCAACTGCACCGGATATTCACGATTACCACGGCGGAACACAATACGTTCGGCACTGAGCAGGGCCGCTGCATCACCGACCAACACCGGCGCGGTGATTTCCAGTTGCACCACATCCATAATCCGCACTAAGGGCGAACCAGGCGACACATATTCACCCACGCTGGCTATACGTTGCAGGATCACCGCAGGAAAGGGTGCACGGATAACGCATTTGTCGAGTTGAAGCCGGGCCCGCGCCAAACCGGCGCGTTCGGCCTCGCGTTCTGCAATCAAGGTGGCCAGATTGGAACGTCGCTCGTCTAATAGTTCCTGAGTGACCGTGCGCTGTTGTTTTAGCTTATCAGCACGCTGCAATTGTCGACGCGCGAAATCAATGCGGGATTCAGCACCCTTCAGCCGTGCTTCGAGCTCACTTGCCGCTAATTCGTAGTCGGTACAATTCAGGCGTGCTAACACCCCGCCGGACTCAATGACATCGCCTACCCGAACCGGAATGGCCATAATTTGCGCGTTTACTTCAGCACCGATGCGGCTATCGCTTAGGCTGACGACTGTGGCAGGGGCGGAAGTTTCGGGGTTAATGGCCAGTTGCTGCAAGGCAACGGCTTGGACGGTAGTCGGCGGTTCGGCTGCCAAACAGGGGCAAATCGCGGCCATTAAGGCCAACGGTAGGCAAATTCTTGAAACAAGCATGGGATATTTTGAGGCTCCTTTGAGGCGCTTTCCTAAGCAAAGCGAATGTCGCTATTGCGCAATGTGACCGTTAATCATCTGGGGGGTTGCATTGTGTTGCAGCGCTCAATCTTGAGACACTGTGCTTTAAGAATCAGTGAATGCTCATCAATAATGTTGAATCGACACCCGACCATCTGCGCTGCGGGTAATGTCGCCCATGTGCAGGGTAAAAGAATCGTTACGCCGTTCATCAAAATAACGTTGCAGGGTTTCAGTAATAACGGGGAAAGCCATGTCCTGCCAGGGGATGTCCTGTTCGTCGAATAGCTGCACCGCTAAGCTTTCCTGACCAGCGCTGGCCCGTCCTTCCTGTAACTCCCCACGAAACATCATATACACTTGGCTAATATGAGTCAGACTGTAGACTGCGTATAAGCGCAAATTACCCACTACCGCATTGGCTTCCTCCAAAGCTTCCCGAGCTGCAGCCTGTACCGTGGATTCGCCATTTTCCATAAACCCTGCCGGTAAGGTCCATAGTCCGTAACGCGGTTCAATAGATCGTCGGCACAGCAGAATTTTACCTTGCCACTCAGGAATACAACCGGCGACTATCTTCGGGTTTTGATAGTGAATGACACCACAGTCTTCGCAGACATGCCGGGGTAGGTTGTCGCCCGCCGGAACACGCAATACCACTGGAGCGGCACATTGAGAGCAAAACTTCACAGGCTGATTACCGAATAGAATCTAAACCGTTTAAATGGTCGGTAATGATAACCTAAGCTTGGCTTTTCTGCTCTGGGTGCTTGCGAATCTTTCGGCTCCCTTGAGCAAATTTATAGGGCTTCTTATTCGCGTTGACATGCGTAACCGTATAATCACTAGGCTCTTTAACTGAGCGTTCGAATCTGTCGCGAGAATGAATTGCCTGATACGCTAAACGACAATGACTAGCCACAGGAGAAGTCACCCGTGAAAACGGCCGTTGCTATCCGCCATGTTGCTTTCGAGGATGTTGGGTCTTTTGCCAAACCGCTACGTCAGCGTGGTTATGAGGTTCACTATCTGGAAGCCGGAATGGACGATCTGTCAGCAATCAATCCATTACAGCCAGAATTACTCATCGTGCTGGGTGGTCCCATCGGCGTTAACGAACAGGCAGAATATCCTTTCCTGAGCGACGAATTGGTCTTGTTGGAGAAGCGACTTCAGCAACACCGCCCCACGTTGGGGATTTGTCTGGGTAGTCAATTGATGGCTCACGCACTGGGTGCGGCGGTTTATCCGGCAGCGCAAAAGGAACTGGGTTGGGCACCTATCGAACTAACCGAGGCGGGGCAGCAGTCCTGTTTACGTCATCTCGCTCCGAATTTGACCCCAGTGTTGCACTGGCACGGTGATACTTTTGATTTGCCAGAGGGCGCACAGCGCTTGGCGTCCACGGCGGTTTGTCCCAATCAGGCGTTTTCCTGGGGAAAAGCCGCTTTGGCGCTACAGTTCCATCCAGAAGTAACGCCCAGCTGCTTAGAGCGCTGGTTTATCGGTCATACCTTGGAAATTCACACTACGCCCGGTGTATCCGTTGACCGGTTACGGCAAGACACCGCTCGTTATGGAATTAGCCTACAGCAACAGGGTATCCAACTCATTAGTAATTGGTTGGACAGCGCGGTGCATGACTAGCGAGCCGAGCAGATTAGCTATCGACCTGGATGTTGTTAGCAAGACTGTGTGCGGTAGGGATACCGCAGTCAAGCCTACAGGGAGGTATTCACAGCGTGTCTTGATAACGATGTCCAGGTCAATATTGATTTCAACGAGAGCTGCTTACCCGCGCTAACACAGCCTGGGTCAGTGTAGCTGTATCCTTGCCAGTGGCGGGTAAAGGATTTTCCTCTGCAGTCGGCGCAGTGGAATGCCGTAATTGCTGTTCCAGTACCGACACATCGGCTTCGGCCGCATCTTCGCCGCGTTGTTTGCGCTGCTCGACGCGGTTTCTCAAAGTGGCGGGATCGGCTGTACAGGCCAACAACACGAAAGGGGCGGAAAGTTTGTCCGCCAACGCACGAAACGCTTGTCGTTGAGCTAACTGTAAAAAGGTAGCGTCCACCAAAACTGGATAACCGGCATTCAGAATCTGTCCACTGAGTTCTTGCAAGCGCTGATAGGTTTTTGCCCCGACATCGGCTGTGTACAAACCCTGATTTAAAGTGGAATCGCTGCTTTCCAGGGGCTTGAGGCCGAACAGACGCTTGCGTTCCACGTCGGAACGAATCCGGATAGCACCCAGAGTGGCCAACAATTGGGCGGTGATCGTTGATTTGCCGGAGCCGGAAACACCGTGCGTAATCAACAAAAACGAGGTATGGGCTTGAGTAAATTGCCATGCCAAACGCAGATAGGACCGGCACTCCGCCTGCGCTTCGGTGCGCAAATCGAGATCCGCTTGACTAGCGCGGATGGCAGCAATTTTAGCCCGCACCAGCGCCCGGTAAATTTGATAATAGGGCAGCACCGCAAGACCGGCATAATCGCCGCTGCACTCCAGATATTCATTAAGCAACCGCCATGCTAAGTTTGGGGCTTGCCGATGATGGAGGTCCATCAACAAAAACCCCAGATCACTCATGACATCAATCCAACGAAAGTCGTCGTTGAATTCAATGCAGTCAAAAACGGTGATTTGCCCATCCCGCAGCAGCATATTGCCCAGATGAAGATCACCGTGGCACTCGCGGATGAAGCCACCAGTCTTGCGGGCCATCAGTATGGGGTGCAACTGTTGGTAGGCAGCAATAGTCCATTGTTCCAGCTGGTCCAACAGCTGTAAATCCTCAGAATCCTGGAGCAGAGGCCGGGTCTGAGTGAAATTATCCAGCGCGGGTTGCTGCACTTGCTCTGGGAAACCGAACGATTGCTCGATTGGCGCACGGGCGACGGAATCGTGAAAGTTCGCCAGCTGCTTAGCTAAGTTGTCGATATGGGCTGTTTTAAGAACTCCGGCCGCCAGAGATTGGTCCAATAAAGCCGATTGCGGAAAACGGCGCATCTTTACCGCGTATTCCAAAGCGTTGGCGGGATCGCCTGCCAGGATAGGATTTTCCACACTGCCGCAAATCGGGATACAATCCATATAAATATCCGGGGCCAGCCGACGGTTTAGACGCAACTCCTCTTCACAATAGGTTTTTCTGTGCGCCAAGCTGGTAAAATCCAGAAAACCTAGGTCGAGTGGTTTCTTGATCTTGTAGGCGTAATCGCCTACCAACAGGACGTGTGAGATGTGCGTTTGCAGATGTTCGACATAATCTGCCGAATGAGGATAGCGCGCCGGATCACACAGTGCTGCCACCAATGTGGCTTGACAGTAATTGGCTGAATTTAAATTAGGTTCCACGGCCTTTATATGCCTGATCAGCTAAAGGAGATTGGCTCGACGGGCAAAGCGAAGCGTGCATTATAACCGTTCGCTAGGGCGGTAGGACAAAAGACATTATGACTGACCCAACTTCTTCATCTCCTGATTCCGCTGAGGATCAATCCGAGTCGACCGTTCCCGGAAACGACTCACCGGTTAAAAAACGCCCTGGTTTCTTCAAGGCGCTGTTTTCCTTGCTCGGGGTCATGCTGCTCAGCGTAACGGTGCTGGGCTCTCTGGCCCTGGGCGTTTACATGCTGCATTTAGATGGTGTCATCCGGGCTCAATTCGAAGGGAAACGTTGGTCGGTGCCGGCACGGGTTTATGCCCGACCGCTGGAATTATTTCCCGGTCTGCCGTTGAAAACCGCTGAATTAGCGCATGAATTGGATTTGTTACGCTACCGCCAAGTAGATCGCATTGAGGGACCGGGAACCTATATCCAAAACGAGGGAGCCGTGGAGGTTTTCCTGCGCGGGTTTGCTTTTTGGGATGGAGCCGAACGGCCTCGCCAAATCAGAGTTGCTTTTGAAGAGGAAAAAGTAGCTGGGTTAGCCAGCTTGGATGGTCAAGACGATCCGAGTTTAGTGCGCATGGAACCGATCGAGATCGCTGTCATTTATCCCGACCAACAAGAGGATCGCGTACTGGTCCAGCGCACCGAGATTCCCCCCGTCCTGGTCGATACCTTGCTGGCTATGGAAGACCGCAATTTCTACACACACTTTGGCGTTGATCCGCGCGGCGTTATCCGTGCGCTGATGGTCAATTTAAAGGCCGGTAGAACGGTACAAGGTGCGAGCACGCTAACTCAACAGTTGGTCAAGAACTATTTCCTGACCAGCGAGCGCTCCCTGCGCCGCAAAATCAATGAGGCGCTAATGGCCTTATTGTTGGAATGGCATTACAGCAAAGACGATCTGTTAGAAGCCTACAGCAATGAAATTTATCTGGGGCAGGACGGCGGACGGGCGATTCACGGTATCGGTTTAGCTAGCCGCTTTTACTTCAACCGACCCCTTGCAGAACTAGACCTGCACCATGTGGCATTGCTGGTCGGATTGATTCGCGGCCCCTCTTCCTACGATCCCCGCCGTCGCCCGGAGCGCGCCAAGCAACGGCGTGCCTTAGTGCTAGACGTGATGGTGGAGCAAAGCTTAATCAGCCAAGAAGATGCTGAAATTGCCAAGCAAATGCCCTTGGATGTAGCCGCCGATCCGCCTAGAGGCGGAGTGACCCCTTATCCGGCTTTCTTGAAGTTGGTGCAGCAGCAACTCAAAGAAGACTATAAAAAAGAAGATTTGCAATCAGAAGGCTTACAGATCTTCACCACCCTAGATCCCCAGGTCCAAGCAATCGGCGAAAACGCCATTGTCAACGTATTGCCGAATTTGGAAAAAAAGCGTCGCAAGACCGATGAATTGCAAGGTGCTGCGGTGGTCGTGAATACTCAAAATGGCGAAGTTATGGCGGTGGTCGGTGACCGCGATGTCCGCCGTGCCGGCTTTAATCGCGCATTGGATGCCCAACGTTCCATCGGCTCATTGATCAAACCGCTGGTCTACCTAACGGCACTGGAATACCCTACTCTATATACTTTGGCGACCCTGTTGGATGATTCCCGGCCTATCGTGCATACCAGCGGGGGAAAACGTTGGGAACCGCAAAATTACGATAAACGCTTTCACGGTCGAGTCATGCTGCGCGATGCACTGGCTAAGTCCTATAATGTTCCGACGGTGCGCTTGGGACTAGATTTGGATGTCATCCAGGTGGTTGACACTATGCGTCGGCTGGGGATTGATCAGGATTTAAAACCTTATCCGGCGTTATTGTTGGGTGCGGTTGATCTCTCACCGATAGAGGTGGCGCAGATGTATGAGGCACTGGCTAGTGGCGGTTATCATATCCCGTTACGGGCGATTCGCGACGTAACCACGTCTGACGGACAACCTTTGCAACGCTATCCGTTAAACGTGGAGACCGTGGTTGCCCCAGGCCCTGCTTATTTGATTATTAAAGCCATGCAACGTGTCGTGGAAGCCGGCACCGCCAAAGCGATCAACAATAAAATTCCCGAGGACATGGGGATCGCCGGCAAAACCGGAACTACGGATGATTATCGAGACAGTTGGTTCGCGGGATTTAGCGGCAATCGGTTAGCGGTGGTTTGGGTGGGGCGTGACGATAACAAATCCACCGGTTTGAGTGGTTCTACGGGTGCATTGCCGGTCTGGATAGAACTGATGAAAGATCTCAATTTACAGCCGCTGGAATTAGCGTCTCCGGCAGATTTAGACGAAGTCTTGATCGATCCGCGCAGCGGTTTGCTCGCTGACAGCGGATGCCGAGGTGCACAAAAAATGCCTTTTCTGGCGGGTTCAGCACCGAAACGCATGGCACCTTGCAGTGCCCGTTACGCACGAGCTCAACAGAAAAAAAGAGAGGAAGCCGACTATTGGGCTCGCCAAAACGCGTCTACTGCAAATCAGGATACTTCTTCGGCTAATCAACGGTCCCGTGGCTCAGGTTCAGCCGATCCCATGGGCGATTTCTTTAAAAGATTATTGGACTAAAGGTTGTTGGTGTAATGAGCAAAACGTTTATCCAATCTTGCTGCATCGTCTCCCTGCTGCTTGGGGTGACGGGCTGTGTTGTCGTGCCTCCCTCTCCACAAGGCGGTGCCCCAGTCGTCGATCGTACCCTGCGACGACCACCTGCACCACAGCCGACCCCGGTCACTCCAGCACCTCCTGTTGCCCCGCCAGTGGAGGTCAACCCCTTGTCGCGCCCGGAGCCGATTCGAGCCCAGGAGTATCCACCTGAACCTTTGGTTGTCGAGGAGCCTGTAGTCACAGCACCGGTTGAACCGCCACCGCCGGAACCGCCACCGCCTGCGCCAACCCCCCAACCTATTCGGCCTACAGAGCCGCAACCGGCACAGATCTCTCGCGAAGGTAATCAAGCCGTCGTTGCGCTACTGGACAGTGCGGCCAACTATGTCGACGGCGGTGACTGGAACAAGGCCGGTGCAGCGTTGGAACGGGCGTTACGCATCGAACCAAGAAATGCCGGCATCTGGCATGATTTGGCGCAAATCCGTTTGCAACAGCGACAGTACCAACAGGCCGAGTCGTTGGCTGCAAAATCTAATAGTTTGTCCGGCAACAATAACAACATCAAGGCCCGAAATTGGCGTCTAATTGCAGTATCCCGTCGTGCGGCCGGCAACAGCTCGGGTGCTGATGCGGCTGAAGCGCAAGCCACTTTGTTGGAACGTTAGACTACCAAAGCCAACCATAGGCCAATGCAAATTGCTGAGCTACTGGGGGCGGATGGACCGTTAGCTCGGCATATTGCTGGCTTTGCCCCTCGGAAGCAGCAGCAAAGCATGGCTCAAGCGGTGGACGCTGCTGTCAAAGCGCGCAGCATGTTATTGGTCGAGGCCGGTACCGGTACCGGAAAAACTTACGCTTACCTGGTGCCTGCTCTGTTGTGTGGCGGCAAAATCATCATCTCCACAGGTACCCGCAACTTACAGGAGCAGCTTTACTATAAGGACTTGCCAGTGGTATGTCAGGCGTTAGGCATTACCGCACGGCGAGCGATGTTGAAAGGGCGCAGCAATTATCTGTGTCAATACCGTTTAGAGCGAATGGAAACTGACGGACATTGGCCTAGATCGCGACAGGCTGCCGACTTCGGCCATATCTGCACTTGGGCCCGTCAGACCCAAACCGGTGATATAGCCGAAGTCAATGCTGTGGCGGAGGATTCGTCACTGTGGTTTCAAGTAACGTCCACGGCGGACAACTGCTTGGGCCAGGACTGTCAGTACTGGGCAGAATGCCATGTTGTGAAGGCCCGTCGCAAAGCCCTGGATGCAGATATCCTGGTGATAAACCACCATTTGTTTTTTGCCGATATGGTGGTCAAGGAGGAAGGCTTCGGGGAGTTACTGCCGGAAGCCGAGGCATTCATTCTGGACGAGGCCCACCAATTACCGGATGTAGCAAGTCATTTTTTCGGGCTGTCGCTAAGCAGCCGACAATTACGGGAACTCGTCCAGGATAGCATCACCGAGCAAGCACGAGATGCACCGGATTTTCGGGATCTAGCCGAGCGTGCCCGGCGGTTAGACAAAGCCACTGCCGATCTGCGTCTGGCTCTGGGACATGATAAGCGTCGCGCGCCGTGGTCGGAGGTGGCGTCATCTTCCACCGTCGATGACGCTACTGTAAACCTCCGAGAATCCTTGCAAGCCTTGCAACAAGGGCTAGCAGAAGCGGCACAGCGCGGCACAGGGTTGGACAACTGCCGCAAACGCTGTGAAGCGCTGACCGAACGGCTGAGCCTATTGATTAACCCGGCCGAGATTGACGGCATACATTGGTTTGAAACCCATACCCGCAGCTTCATTTTGCACTTGACTCCGCTGAATATCGCTCCTCACTTTCACACCCATCGCGTTACCTATCAGAGCGCGTGGATATTCACTTCGGCGACTTTAGCGGTGGGAGACAGTTTCGATCATTTTGCCGACCGACTGGGTTTAAAGGATCCGCAATCGTTGCGCTTGGACAGTCCTTTCGATTTTGCTCACAATGCTTTGCTTTATCATCCCCCAGATCTACCGATGCCATCTTCTCCGAATTATATTGAAAAGCTGGTCGAAGCGGCCATGCCGGTGTTGGACGCCAGCCAAGCACGTGCTTTCATGTTGTTCACCAGTTACCGCTCGCTGCAACAAGCCGCAGAGCTGTTGTCTGATCGTCTCCGTTACCCGATACTGATCCAAGGCACAATGCCTAAGAACGAATTATTGGTTACCTTTCGGGATCTGGGAAACGCCGTTTTACTAGGTACTGCTAGTTTCTGGGGCGGTGTGGACGTACGCGGTGAAGCCTTATCCTGCGTTATCATCGACAAATTACCGTTTGCTTCACCGGGAGATCCAATCGTGCGTGGCCATATCGAGTCTATGAGACAGCGCGATGAAGACCCGTTTCTGGGATACCAAATACCTCAGGCGGTCATTACTCTAAAGCAAGGGGCGGGCCGACTGATCCGTGATATCAACGACCGCGGCGTGCTCATGATTGGAGATCCACGCTTGCTGTCCAGGAGTTATGGTCGCTTCTTTCTCGACAGTTTGCCACCCATGCGGCGTACCGGCCTGTTGGATGAGGTTAGGGCGTTTTTTGCCGGGCAAGATGAACCCGTGACAACTCTGGATTCTTTGTGAAACTGCTTGCTCTGGATACCTCTACCGAAGCGTGTTCAGCCGCCGTGCTAGTGGATAATGAAGTCATTGAGCGTTATGAACTAGCGCCGCGCCGTCATGCCGCACTGATTTTATCCATGATCGAAGCCGTGCTGGCTGAGGCAGGCTTAAGCGCCGGGCAGTTGGATGGACTGGCTTTTGGTCGTGGCCCAGGAGCTTTCACTGGTATCAGAATCGGTGTGGGCGTTGTGCAGGGCATTGCTTTTGCTGCTGATCTGCCGGTAGCTCCAGTGTCTACGTTAGCTGCTGTGGCCCGCAATGCCTGCTTCGAGCGAAATGCCAGCCATATCGCGGTGGCATTAGATGCTCGGATGGGTGAGATTTACTGGGGCGCCTATGCTGCAACTGACGCAGGAGAAGTCGCCTTGCTGGGTGCCGAACAGGTCTGTCCCCCGGCCGCGGTACCTGTTCTGAACGGTACACAGTGGTTGGGAGCTGGCATGGGTTGGACGGTATACCATGAGACTCTTGGCCAGCGCCTGGGGGATATAGCATGGTGGGGTGATTGTTACCCGCGAGCCGGAGATATTGCCTTGCTTGGCGCGGCAGCAGGACAACGCGGGCAGTGGGTCGCTGCGGAGCACGCTTTACCGGTATATTTGCGTGACCAAGTCGCCCATAAGTCGTAACGACTTGCTCCTGCACTCGCCTTACCTATAGTTTTTCCTCGTGCTTGTGCCCGATTATTGCTTAGACGTGATAACATGCTTTGGCACTATAACAACAACTGAGATAACCCCTGTGGAGGCAAAACTATGGCTGCGGAAATCTCGACCGATCCGATTCACAGCAAAGCAATCCCAGATTTGATCAACAAACTGTTGCAAGAACGTCAGGAGATGTTGGTGCTCTTCAACCGCTTGGCAGCAACGCGAGTAGCATCTCCCCGCAACGGGCAAAAACCGGCACTAAAAAAATTCTGCGAATTGTTAGTGGATTACATTGCATTGGGACATTTCGAGGTTTACCAATGTATTGAAGATCACGCGGGCGACTCAAAGCGTTGTCAGCAGGTTAAACGCCTAGCCCAGGAATTTTATCCCATGATTGCTGAAACAACCGAAGCGGCGATTGCATTCAGTGACCATTACACCTCGCTGAAACAGGTATCGGATGCCTTATACGCAGACCTGTCAAAGCTCGGCGAGCATCTCGCGACTCGGATCGAATTAGAGGATCGCTTGATTAACGCGGTCGAACAGCAGCCAAAACTGTCAACCCTGCTTCAATAACCTCTTAGGCCCATTGGTCGCAGGTGTACTCGACCGGTACGCGCCAGCGTCACCGCCGCCAATAATTTTTCTTTGTCTGCAGGCAAGGTTCCCGCCAAAGCCAAGGCATTAGAGGCGTGATTGGAACGGAACACCAACGGAGCCGGTGGATCGAGTTGTTCCAGCAAGCGAGCTTGCTCCTCTAATACCCCCCAATCATCTTGAGGATCGAAGGGCTCTCGAAATTTTTTGTAAAACTCGTCACGGATTATCGGGTCCAGCCCCAGTTGCAAAGTGGACAGATAATCTAATTCCAGCTGATTGACCAGATCTGCGGTCGCGTCGATATGTTCCCGCCAATAGGCTTTCCCGCCCAGCCCAAGAATAGCCGTTGCCGATATACCCAAACCGGCCTGTTTAGCTTTGCGCAATCCTTCAATCATCACACTCGGGGTAGCACCCTTAGTGATCTTTTTGAGTAAATCCGCCGAACCGGTCTCAATGCCGTAATACAGCAGACTAAGCTTGTGTTCTCGCAGGGTGGTCAGCTCTTCCAGAGACTTTTTGCGTAAATTGGTCGGTAGGGCATAACTAGATACTCGTTCCAAGGCCGGGAAGGCACTCTGCAAAGCCTCTAGAATGTGAACCAAATGAGAGGTCGATGCAGCCAAAGCATCGCCATCGGCCAGGAAGATCCGGCTTACACCTGGGAGTCGTCGGCTGACTCGGTTAATTTCAGCCAGTACATCTTCCAACGGTCGAATGGAAAATTCCTTGGTGCGGTACATGGAGCAGAAGCTGCACCGGTTGAAGCTACAACCCACGGTGACCTGAAAGATCAGGTTGTTGCCCTCTGAAGGAGGGCGATAAAGCGGCATATCGTAGTTGATTAGCATAAGCGTCTTGTCTGTTGCAATAGAGCGGGAGATTACCGGGTTATCTCGAACTCGTAGAAGGTTCGCTGTTCAGGGCCGTGCTTGTCAAGCGTAGCAATAATGCGGAAACCGCACCATTCTAGCCAACGAATATGGACGTCATTTCGGGCGTCAATCGTGTTCCACAAAACCCGGTAGCGATCCAGCAGTTTATTGATCCATTCTCGGCTATGACGCAGAAAAGCATAGGGATGAGCAACTAAAGTTTCAGCAGCCAACAGCCAGATACGACCGATATCTGAGTTGACAGGGTCCGGTACCACACCGAACAGCGCTACCGGCCGGTCGAATTCATCAGTAACTGCTAAACAGGGTGCTGACCACGCGACACCATGCTCAAGGATTAGCAGCGGTTGCTCCGTGGTCGCTGCCATGATCTCACGCAGATCAGCTTGTCTAAGACATGAGGCTAGCGCAGCGGCATCCTGCCGTACTGCCGGACGAACACGAAGCACCATGGCTTATTGATAGGCAAGTTCTCTGACAACTTGGCCTACACTCAGATCAATGTGCAATTGTATTGATTTGTTGGGGGACTTGCTGCCTTTAAGGTCGTCCTGATGCACAGCATCTATGATAATAATGTCATCACGCTTGAGTATATCTAAGTCATACTCATCAGATGACCATTGCTTAGTGTTCTTGACGTATTCATGAGCGATGTTCTGCGCTTTTTCGTCAGGGGATAGGTCCGCCTGTTCTGCGGGAATATCTGCTTCGTCTGACATGATATTAATTCCAAAATGGGATATTAATTAAGGATAGGGAATCGATTTTCTACCCTCATGAGTTTCGATGATTTCAGGGACTTTGGAACCGTTTTTGACATAATTACGATCCGCCGGGCTAGGATCAGCGCTATAGCCTTCAGCTGACGTATTGGGATGAGTATGAAACTCGCCGACTTTTTCCCAGTCTCCGCCGATGCTAGCCGGTGCACCTGAGGTGCCATCCCGCGTGCCGGCTGGGGTACGAACTACTGTCAGTTCGCCGGATGTCTTGTTCCAAAATATCCCGCCGCCTTGCTCCTTCTTTTTGCTACCAGGCTGACCTTTTTTAACTTCAGGGGCGTTTGGATTAGATTCTTTCCAAGCTTTTTGGAGCTCCGCGTCTACGAGCGGGTCTTTAAGCAAGTCATCCAAGGTAGGTTTAGTCTTGTATTTCTTACTGGTCAATGGGCAGGGTTGCGTTGTGTTGCCCTTACCCTGATCAGATTTCGCTTTAGCGTCTTCGCCTTGTTTCTCTCTTGGATTACAGCCTGGTATACACATAGCGGTTCAACCCTGCTTACGGTTCATGCCAGCCACTTATCAAGGTGCGTCTTGGCACCTTCGTAGAGCAATTCTCCTGTGTTCCCCGAATCGCTGGGGGACGCCTCATGTAAAACGGCCTTAGCCCAGGGGTATTGGGGATCGTTATCAAAACCACTACCCAGCATAAACATCAGTGCGATATAAACCGTTGCACCCTGCTCGCTTTGCAGATTATAACCCCGCCCAGCCTCGTATCCTTTTTGTACCAAGCGGCGCATGGTCTCTTCCCCAAGCACCTCATACTTCTCCGGCCAGAGACTATTCAGCATTTTCAACAGGTGCTCGCCAAAGCTGACTTTCTGCTGTTTATCGTTATCGGTTCGCACCAACGCGGTCACCGGCAACTCCCGCGCTTTGTTCAGCGCTCGTTCGAGGCATTCACTGTCTTTTCCCGCCACCCGATTCAGAAAACGCATCGCCGTCTCATAAACCCGATCAATCGGTGCAGTGGGATTGGTCATGGATTGATCGGCAAATATCTTCGCCGCCCAAGGCAACTGCAAATCGACATCAAAAAAGCTGCCCAGCATGAACATCAATCCGACGTACAGATGTATGTCGCGTTCCGAAACCAGCTCATATTGTTCGACACGCTCAAGCCCGAGGCGGATGACCTTACGCACTTGTTCGTCGCCAAGGATTTGGCAATGCTTGGGGAAAAACTCCTGAAGGTGTTCCAGCAACCGCGTTTCGAAGTTGCGAATAGCGCCTTGTTCGAAGGCCGCCATTTGGGTTTCTCGAATGACCAACATGATGAGTAACCTATTTCAGCCAATCAGGACATTCATCTGCCCTTTGAAAATCTTGTTGGGCGGACCGATGGCTTCCAGGATAGTATCGCCCATCCGACAGGCGGGTAGATTGTTAATCATGACGGTGGTACTGCCGTCAATCACTACGCCGGGACCGTGGGGCGGAATCGGCAACAGCGTAGTGCACACATGGATATCGGCGCCTGCCGCCATGCTGGTGATCATGCCGCCCATCGCGGCAGCTTCTACCCCCTTGAGGGTCTCCTCAGCGGCCTTGGCCGCTGGTGCACCGGGTGTGCCGGCAGCGGCTAGAGTCGCTGCTTCAGCGGCTTTGATCCGCACTTCAGATGCTTTTTTAGCAGTCTGCAACGCAGCCGCTGCCGCCGGATTAATGCCCCGCCATGCCGGCATATAACCGATTATGACATTAAGACTACCAGGGCCGGGACCAAGTACCGGTGGTAGCGGGTGGACAACATTATCGGTAACACGGGCGGCGGGTTTTCCAGGCATGATACTCTCACTTTGAAACGTTCAACGACAATGGCTAGACCAGCACAATTTGGTCTCGTTTGACCTGTTCTCCATCCGGCTGGAACTTCAATAACGCGACAGGTTCTTCGTCTTCGACGATATAGCGGATGACCGGACCGAAGACTGTGCGCAGCTCTTTTGCATTGCAGGTCGGCAGATAGGTGCGCAGTACACGCGGGTCGTAATAGCGAAAATACAGCGGTTTAAGATCGGGACCGTACACTTTCAGAAAAGTCCGAAAGTGCTTGCGCATCGTGCGAAAATTCGCATTGCTGATGGCAAAAATACCCCAATGCTTGCCCCACCCCTCTTCCAACACCCATTCCGCGAACGGCGTATCCGGTTTGAATACCGCAAGATAAGGCGCCATTTGCGCAACATCCGGTTCCAACTCACCTCGATACAAACACACGGATTCAACACCTAACCGGGCCAGTGTCTGCGGCAGATCGGGCGCCGACGCGCCATCCAGCACCACGTACACAGTTGCATCCGGCACGGCGGTCAACTGTTGAATCAATCCAGCAGAAGCGATTTTATCCGTCATGAGCATAGCCCCTATCACTCTGTGCCACTATGATGGTCATCCCTTTGCCGCTTCGCAGATTTCGCAGAAGGGTGTACCGGACTGCGCGGCAGTCGACAATGCTTTGGCCTGTACGGTTTGCAACCCGCTGACTGATACAGAATCCAATGACTGAGGTTGTTGTTGAATCGGTGTGGACTGCGCTTGCGTTACTCGGCCGGGCTGATCGGTAGCGGCTTGTTGAGCGGCGGTTGGGTCGGTCGGCGCGCCAGGTGAGCAACCGGAACCGGAACCTGCTGCTCCGCCGCTATTAAGCATGACCATAGTGCCGGAGATAAACACACCACCCGAATTGATATTGATGAAATTGCCACCTACCTTGAGAGTCAGGCTGGTACCAGCCTCAATGACTGCGGTCATGCCGGCGTTCAGATGAATCTCCATGCCGGCATCCAGCGCATAGTTCATCCCCGCCTGTTCCTGAATATCCATATCTGCGTGCATTGACAGTGTGCCGTTCACCTTTTGATTGTGATCCCCCTGTACTTTCTGATGTTTGTCACCTTCCACCTTTTCGAGCTGATCGCCGCTACCGCCCTCGCCGGCCTTAACGATAAGATGTTTCTCTCCCTCGACCTGCTCGAATTGTTTTTTCTTTACGATCAGATGCCGTTCGCTACCGATCCATTCGAAAGCATCGTTTTTAACCCGGATGTCCTCATTGCGTTCGGCGTGGACGAAAATCTGTTCCGAGCCTTTTTTGTCCTCGAAGCGTAATTCGTTGAACCCTCCGCCCCCTTTGCTGGACAGGCTCTTGAGGGTGGACATGGTCATGTTGCTAGGCAGATCGTAAGGCGGCATATTCGCGCCGTTATACACCCGCCCAGTAATCAGCGGTCGATCCGGATCGCCCTCTTCATGCTCGACAATCACTTCATGGCCGATGCGGGGAATGTAGATCGCGCCCCATTTTTTACCGGCCCAGTTTTGCGCGACGCG
>JAZBPA010000226.1:0-7356 GCA_036351435.1 Candidatus Competibacteraceae bacterium | reverse complement strand
GTGGGGTTGGACGCCATGCGGCGCAGTCACGACACGCTGTTGCGTTTACGGATTCATCCCGGCAAAGCCGAACCGGTGTTCGTCGGCCAGGATGCGCAGTTTTCCTATCAATTAGACAATCCTGACCCACAAGATCGTTACGGGATCGCTTTGCAAGCCCCCAGCGGAGAGCCCTGTTACGTCAACGTGCCGGCACAAGACCGCGCTACCGTAGTATTGGCTATTCCTGCCACCCGGCGGGGCCGGTTGCGACCGGGACGGCTCAAGGTGTTGACACGGTTCCCGCTAGGGCTGTTTCAAGCGTGGAGTTGGGTCGAATTTGAACAGACTTGTTTAGTCTATCCCCGTCCCCAAGGTAAACGTCCGTTGCCCTTGGAAGCCAAACGCACTCAAGGAGGCAGCGTCGGCGAATCGGGCAGCGGCAGCGAGGATTATGCGGGTTTACGCGCGTATCGTCCGGGTGACTCGCCCCGACATATTGCCTGGAAATCGGCGGCCCGCAGCGCTGAACTACCGGTTAAGCGTTTTGTCGATCAGACTCGCTTGGAGTTGTGGCTGGATTGGGAATGGTTGGCTCCAGAACCATTGGAAGTGCGGCTGGCGCAGCTTTGTCAATGGGTACTGAAAGCCGAAGCCGATCAGCAGGATTATGGCTTGCGGCTACCAGACCGTGTCTTGCCTCCGGCTCATGGTGAAGGACAGCGTCGTCAGTGTCTGGAAGCATTGGCGCTGTACGGTTTGGATAAGGAGGAAACCGTTGTTCAAGCGTAAAAAAATGCGTAACTCCACGGTCAAGCCCATTGAGTTAGACGCAATTGCCATTAGCTGGTTGACGGTGGCTCTGGGTCTTGCGTTACTACCTCACCTTACTCATTTACCGATTTGGTCCGGCGTACTGTTTGCGGGTACGGTCGGTTGGCGTTGGTGGGTGGCGCAAAACCCATCCCGGCAACTGCCGAAGCCCTGGTTGCGCGCTTCTCTGACGCTATTGATCGTCGTGTTGGTGTTCTACAGCTTTAAAACCCTGTTCGGCCGCGAGGCCGGGGTAGCGCTATTAGCGGCAATGGCGGCCATGAAGTTTCTGGAGTCGCGCACGCTGCGAGATGGCCTGATTCTGTTGATGCTGGGTTATTTTTTGGTCATGGCCAATCTACTGTACAGCCAAAGCCTGCTGATGGCCGGGTATTTATTGGCAATACTAGTCGTCATGTTGGCTGCGCAAACCATGACCCAAAGGCAACATTCGGCTATTCCCATCAAGGCCGTGCTGCGCTTAAACCTGCGCACGGTGTTGCAAGGCTTGCCGGTCATGCTGATTCTATTCGTGTTGTTTCCCCGCATACCCGGCCCCCTATGGGGAATGCCCAAAGACGCGCACAGCGGCCTGACCGGGCTCGACGACAAAATGACTCCGGGTGCAATCAGTCAACTGATCAAGTCCGACGAAGTGGCGTTTCGGGTACGCTTTAGCAGTCCTATTCCCCCACCCAATCAACGCTATTGGCGGGGACCGGTGTTATGGCGCTATGACGGCGTAACCTGGACCCGTAGCACCGATTTGCCGCGTAAAGAGTTTCCTTATACGGTCGAAGGCGAGAGTATCGATTATTCGGTTATTGTCGAGCCGTACGGCAAGCGCTGGTTGTTCGCACTGGATTTACCTTACCGTTTACCGCCGGAAGCAGGCATTACTCGTGGCCTCGAGTTAATGCGTAAAACCCCGGTTAATGAACTCACACGGTATAAGATGAGTTCTTATCCAAACTATCAGACTGGCCCCTTAGAAACCACGTGGCGTTGGCGTTCTTTGCGCTTACCCGAGGACACTGATCCGCAAACGCGCCGTTTAGCCCAGGAGTGGCGCTCACGCTATGCTAAACCTGAGCAAATCGTCCAAGCTGCCCTTAGATACTTTCGCGAAGAGCCTTTTTATTACACGCTCAGTCCGCCCGGTGGTTTGGTCGACAATAACATTGATAGATTCTTGTTCGAAACCCGGCGCGGATTTTGCGAGCACTACGCTGGCAGCTTTGTCTTTCTGATGCGTGCCGCCGGGGTTCCAGCCCGGGTCGTTACCGGTTATCAAGGTGGAGAATCAAACGCGCTAAGCGACTACTTCATCGTGCGCCAATCCGATGCTCATGCTTGGGCCGAGGTGTGGCTGCAAGGACGCGGTTGGACCCGGGTCGACCCCACTGCAGCGGTTTCACCGGCACGGATTGAGCGGGGCATTCAAGCTGCTGTCGATCTCAATGATTTGCCGTTCATGGCGCGGCGCGATAATTCCTGGCGTCAGGATCTATCTCTGCGCTGGGATTCGTTTAACAATCTCTGGAACGAGTGGGTGTTGTCTTATGGACCGGAGCGACAACGCGAGTTTCTTTCCGGGTTGGGTTTCGGTCCGGTGGATTGGCGCGGGATGACCACCGCTATGGTGGCGTTGCTGGGGGTTTTAAGCCTGCTGGCCGTTGGTTGGCAGATTCTACGTCGCCGTACCACACACGACCCGGTGATTCATTGGTATCAACGGTTTTGCAACAAACTCGCCCGACGGGGATTGACGCGAGAAATCTACGAAGGGCCTGTGGATTTCACCGAACGAGTCGCGCAACAGCGCCCTGACATAGCCCCCCAAGTCAGGCGTATCGGTCATCTGTACGCCAAACTGCGTTACAGCCGTAACTTGCCCACAGCGGAATCAATAGAGGCGTTGCGCCGAGGTATTCGGCAACTTCGCGTTTGACTGCGACATTGACTCGGCCTATGAGTTGAACCGCCGCCGGTTAAGCGGTAATTGGCAGTTGTACGGTAAACGTCGTTTGCCCCGGCATGGATTCGAAACTGATGAATCCTTTATGGCGGTTTTCAACGATGCGGCGGGTAATATCCAAACCCAATCCTGAACCTTTGCCGACCCCTTTGGTGGTAAAAAATGATTCGAAAATCCGTGACTGAACATCTTGAGGTATGCCGGGGCCGTCATCGGTAATGGTGATACAAACGGCTTCGCCTTCAAGATGGGTGCGAATATCAATGTTACCCTGACCATCCATAGCATCAATCGCGTTATCCAGCAGATTCGTCCACACCTGATTCAGTTCGCTGCCGAAGGCACGGATTCTAGGTAAATCCTGACCATAATGGGTGCTCACGGTAATGCCGTACTTCAGCTTATGGCGGAGAATCTTGAGGGTATCTTCGATGCCTTGGTGGACATCGACCTCTTGCTGTACATCCTGATCCATATAGGAATAGGATTTCACCGCTTCTACGAGTTCGAAAATACGCTGAGACGCTCGTTGGCCATCCACAATCATGGATAGCACTTCGAAGGATAGCCCCAACCATTGGACGCCCTGGTAGCGCAGGGGTGTGGGGTCATCGCGCCAGTATTCGGTCACTGCTTGGATTTCGTCGATTGTTAAGCCGGAAGCAGCCAAAGCGGCAGCGTGTTCCCAGGCTTCCGGAACCTCGCAGTTTTCCAGCCAATCCAGGAACTCATCCTCACGCGCTGCCAATTCCTTGTTACTTAAATCGTTCCGCATGATGCGAGCAAATCCCTTATCACGCAGCGCGAGCCACTGACGGGTATGCTCTTCGTCCACGTTGTGTTTGCCATAGGATAAATTCATGTCTTGTAACTGCAGAATCTTAGGGTGCAAATGATCCATAGTGCGGGCCAAAGCCGCGGCCGGGTTATTCAGCTCATGTGCCAGCCCAGCTGCTAGGGTTCCCAACGCGGCCATTTTTTCCCGATTGCGCAGAAAGGATTCCAGGCGTCTCACTCGGTCCTGAATCGTCCGGAAAATCCGAATTTCGATGTCACGGCTGGACAGCATGAGTTGCCGGAAGTCGTCCCGATTCATGACATAAACGGTGCAGGGAGTCTGCGCTTTCAAGGTGATAGGCACCAATTCGTCGGTGTAAATCTGTACCTCGCCGAAAAATGACGGCGCGCTGTGCTTGCCGATCGGCATCACATGGCCATCTGAGCGACGTAAAATCTGAATTTCCCCCGCCAAGTGGATGAAAAAACCCTTGGGTGGATCGCCTTCCTCGACCAAGGTCGCGCCGGCATCGTAAGAACACTCCTCGGCATGATCGCAAACCCATTGCAGAATTCCGTCGCTGGCGGTGGCAAATAAATCCAGCTGTCTTAGATCATTGACACAAATCATAAACCGCTCAGGTACTCGCTGATAAAGCGCTGGGTGATGGAACCCTCGCCGACGGCTGCCGCCACCCGTTTGGTTGAACCGTGGCGTACATCGCCAACAGCGAATACGCCGGGTACGCTGGTTTCGGTCAGATAAGGATCCCGAGCCAGAAGCCAGGACTGTCGATATGTGGGGCGTTTGAGGTCGGTGCCGGTGACTACGAAGCCACGTTCATCCCTGATGATTTCAGAACTTACCCACTCGGTGTGCGGAGTTGCGCCGATGAACACGAACATGGCATCGGCCGGATGGGTGATTTCATCGTTCGAATTCAGATTGCGCACAGTCAGTGCCGTCAAGTGTTCGGCACCTACGACACCGACAGGCTGAGTACGGTGGAGTACAGTGATGTTATCCGCCGCATCTATGCGCTCGGCCAAATACTCGGACATGGTTTCCCGAATACTGCCGCGTCGGCAGACGATGGTCACTTGGCGGGCATATTGGGACAGCATCATAGCCGCTTGACCGGCGGAATTACCCGCACCGATGATGAACACCGCTTTGTTCTCACAAGACAGGGCTTCGGTGGTGGCGGCTCCGTAAAACACCCCCAGCCCCTCAAGTTCTCGACAGCCGGGAATCGTGAGCCGATTATAGGTCACCCCATTCGCGATGATCAGGCAATGACAGGAAAGTTCATCGCCATTGCTTAGCCGCACGAAGCGGTATTGTCCTTCTACACGCATCGAGACCGCATCTCGGGCTGAAATGAATTCGGCGCCGAAACGTCGCGCTTGATCCAACGCCCGCCGTGACAACTCGGCGCCACTGATACCCGCCGGGAAACCCAGATAATTCTCAATCAACGAGCTGGTGCCGGCCTGTCCACCGGGCGCAGAGCGTTCGATGACGGCTGTTTTGATCCGTTCGGTGGAAGCCGTTACTGCTACCGCCAACCCGGCAGGTCCGGCACCGATCACAATCACATCGTAAAAGGGCACAGTGGCCTGGGTCGCTAAACCGATCCGTTCAGCCACGTCTCCCAATGAGGGCTTATACAACGCCGTGCCGTCAGGCATAACCACGATCGGCAACCCTTGGGTGACATCAATGGCCGCCAGCAGCGGTTCTTTCGCAGCGCTGCTTTCCACATCAATCCACCGGTAAGGCATATGATTGCGGGCGACAAAATCGCGCACGCTATGGCCGTCGAATGACCAGCGGTGATCAATGATTTTGACTCCGTCGAATTCGGACTGGTGATCTTTGCGCCAGGAGTAGAGCTGCTCGTCGATGACCGGGTAGAGTTTATCCTGGGGTGGATTCCAGGGTTTCATCAGATAATAATCCAAGCCCAGTTCGTTGATGGCTTGAATGGCAACGCCGGTGTCGGCATAGGCAGTTAATAATATGCGACGTGCTGTGGGAAACAAGGTTTTAGCGTGTTCAATGAACGCCGTACCGGTCATCCCCGGCATGCGTTGGTCTGACACCAGCAGAGCGACCGGTGTCCCCTTGCGTTTACATTCCTGCAAGAGCTCGAGCGCCTCTTGACCGGACTCGGCACGGGCGATGCGATAGTCTTTGCCGTATTGGGAACGCAGGTCGCGAACTACCGCGCGTAGCACATCCGGTTCGTCATCGACCGCCAGGATAATCGGTTTGACTGTGTCACTCATAGGCCTGTGTTGCATGAAAGTAGATGCCCTCGGCGGGATGTCAAAATTGTCGCATTGGACATTGAAAATCCAGGCACCGTTCCTTTGTGCTATCCGTTCAGCAATCCCCACAGGCGCGGCCATTCAAAAGCCGGTCCTGGGTCGGTCTTGCGCCTCGGCGCGATGTCGGCATGTCCGGTAATACGCTCGCGAATAATTGCGGGATAAACTCCCTGTAAGGCTTGAATCACAGCAGCCAATTGCCGGTATTGTTGATCCGTATAAGGCATTGTATCGGTTCCTTCCAGTTCAATGCCGATACTGAAATCATTGCAGCGCTCCCGCCCTTGGAATACCGACTGTCCGGCATGCCAAGCTCGCCGCTGGAAAGGCACGTATTGGACAATTTCGCCATCGCGGCGAATCAACAGGTGAGTGGAAACGCGCAAGGGGCTAATCGTTTGAAAATACGGATGAGCAGCCGCATCCAGGGTATTAGTAAACAAAGCATCAATCCAAGGCCCGCCGAACTCGCCTGGCGGCAAACTAATACCGTGTATCACCAGCAAATCGACCGCCACGTTTGGCGGTCGGTCGTCACAGTTGGGAGAGGGAACTTGGCGGGCTTCAGTCAGCTGACCAGCCAACTGATCAATGCGCATTACTCATATTCTTTATAGTAGGCTGCTACTCGGTCCACCTCGTTTTTGGAACCCATAATCACCGAGCAACGCTGATGAAGGCTTTCGGGTTGCAGTTCCAAAATGCGTTGGTTACCGGTAGAAGCCCCGCCACCCGCTTGTTCGACGATGAATCCCATAGGGTTGGCTTCGTAGAGCAAGCGTAGTTTGCCCTCAGCGCCTTTGGCCTTCATTTTCTTGTCCTTGGGGTAAAGAAAAATGCCGCCGCGGCTCAACACCCGATGCACATCGGCGATCATAGCGCCTGCCCAACGCATGTTGAAGTCTTTACCACGGGGACCCTCCTGGCCGGCCAAACATTCGTCGATATAGCGTTTGACGGGCGGTTCCCAAAAGCGAGTATAGGCGGCGTTGATGGCAAATTCGCTGGTGTCTTCGGGAATACGCATGTCGGGGTGGCTAAGGATAAATTCGCCGATGCGCTGATCCAGGGTGAACCCGTTCACGCCGAAACCGCTGGTCAGCACCATCATGGTGGAAGGACCATACAGCGCATATCCGGCACAAACCTGTTGAGTACCGGGTTGCAGAAATTCGGCCTCGGTCGGTTCACCTTGGATGCCTTCCGGGCGGCGCAAAATGGAGAATATCGTGCCGATGACACCGTTCACCTCGGTGTTGCTGGAGCCGTCTAACGGATCGTACACCAGTAGATATTTACCCCGCGGGTAGTCTTTTGGCAGGTTGTAGATGCCATCCATCTCTTCCGAAGCCATGGCCCCAACATAACCGGACCATTCGTTGCGACGAATGAATAGATCGTTTGAAATCACATCCAGTTTTTTCTGCGTTTCGCCCTGCACATTTTCGTTGTCGGTGCTGCCCAATACATCCATG
>JAZBPA010000225.1:0-3028 GCA_036351435.1 Candidatus Competibacteraceae bacterium | reverse complement strand
GTCTTCGATTACGATCCAGTGGGCCAGTGCGCCACGCGGCGCTTCCATGTAACCGACCCCCTTGGCTTGGCGAGGCCAACTGGAAGGCTCCCACAGCACCTCGTTAAAGGTTTTGGTATCACCGCTTTTAATGTTGGCCACCAGGGTGTTGTACCAAGTTTGCATGGTATCGGCGAGGATCTTGGTTTCCAGCGTACGCGCAGCAGTTCGACCCAATGTGGAGAATAACGCCTCTACCGGAACGTCCAGTTTGTTCAAGGTCATCTCCACCAGTTCCTTGGTTTGCGCATGGCCGTTGGCATACAGCATGAGCACCCGTGCCAGTGGCCCAACCTCCATGGATTTGCCTTTCCAACGTGGCGATTTCAACCATGAGTAGGACTGATCAACATCCAACTGCTCATAAGGCGGTTGCGGCCCGGTATAGTTGAGTTCGGTTTCGCCGTCGTAAGGATGCAATCCTTTGTCTTTGCCGTCTTTATAGTCGTACCAGGAATGTGCGACGAATTCTTGAATCTCGCTCGAATCGTGCATATCCACCGGATGGATAGTCGATAAATCGCGGTCGAGAATCACCCCCGATGGAATCAGATAGCTACTCGGGTCACTCATCCCTTTCTCCGGGAAATCACCGTAGGTCATGAAGTTCCCTAACCCTTCACCTTGCCCGCCCCAATCCTTGTAAAAACTCGCTACTGCCAGTGTATCAGGCACATAGACCTGATCCACAAAGGTCCGCATCTTATTGATAATATCCTGCACTTGCGACAACCGCTTGGCGTTGAGCGCCGAGTCGGAGTTAATGTCAATCGGTCCCGGTACGCCGCCGACCAAGAAGTTAGGATGGGGGTTCTTACCACCAAATATAGTGTGCAATTTGGCCACATCTCGTTGCCAAGCGAGTGCGTCCAGATAATGCGCTACCGCCATAAGATTGGCTTCAGGGGGCAATTTGTAGGCGGGATGTCCCCAATAGGCTTTGGCGAAGATGCCTAATTGACCGGCTTCCACATATTGCTGGAGCTTCTTCTTCATGTCTGAGAAGTAGCCGGGAGAAGATCGCGGATAGCTACTCAGCGACTGGGCCAGATCGGCTGTAGCCTTCGGGTCGGCGCTCAACGCAGACACCACATCTACCCAGTCCAGAGCATGTAAATGGTAGAAGTGCATGACATGATCGTGCACGTATTGCGCTGCGATCATTAAATTGCGAATCAACTGCGCATTCGGGGGAATCTCATAGTTCAGCGCATCTTCCACCGCACGCACCGATACGATGCCGTGCACCAAGGTGCACACGCCGCAGATGCGCTGCGCGAACGCCCAAGCGTCGCGAGGGTCACGACCGCGCAGAATGATTTCCAGACCGCGCACCATGGTGCCCGACGAATACGCTTGCGCAATCGTATCGCCATCCATCTGGGCCTCAATGCGCAGATGACCTTCGATACGGGTAATGGGATCGACAACAACTCTTGTATTCATAATTATTTTCCGGTTAATCGGTTAGCACATGGTTCGGAGTAGACCAACAGCGCTTATTGGTCTGCCAAATGCTCACCCACCATGACGACTAAACTCTCAATAGGCATCTCCCAATGGGCGTTGGCTTTGCCGATTTCGAAGGTCATACGGCAACTATCGCAAGACACCATTACCGCTTCGGCCCCGGTGTTAATCACAGCACTACGTTTGCTTTCAAACGCTGCTTGGCGCAGAGGAGCCGCCCGGTTGTTCAGAAATACCCCGCTACCACCACCGCAACACCAGTTGGTTTGGACAGGATCAGACATTTCTCGGATTTCGACGCCCAGCGCGTTAAGCAGAGCACGTGGTTCATCAAATACACCACCGACCCGGCCCACTTTGCAGGGATCATGAATAGTGACGGTCTGCTTCCCGGCTGCTTGTCTCAACCGCAAACGACCCATTTTGAGCTCACGGCCCAAGAACTCAGTGATAGACAGAACTTCGAACGGTAACGATTTGCCGTAGCGGCGAGCACCCTCCCAACGTAGCGCGGTGTAGCCATAGCCGCATTCACCGGTCACCACAGTTTTAGCTCCACAGGCGACAGCTGCATCGGCCACCCGCAGGGTGGAATTACGCAGGGTTTCCTCACGTCCCGATAACATGCCAAAGTGTGCGCATTCGTAAGCGTCAGTGCGGATAGTCCAATTCACCCCAAGATGATTCATGATCTTGACGGTTGCTAGCAGCGCATCTTCGGTAATGTTGATTCCATATCCAGAAATCAACACCATCACATCCGCCTTATCCTTATCGACAGACACATCCACCCCGTTCTCCCGCATTCTCTCTAGGGTTTCCTTGAGTTGCTGCGGGCCGACCCCAAAAGTCGTGCCTTTTTCTTGCTGCTCCTTTTCCACCGCACGTAGTTCAGCAGGCATATATCCGGCTTCAGCCACCGCCTGTCGGACGATACCGATCATGGCTGACACATTGATACCCATCGGGCAAATCATGCTACAGCGGCCACATTCGGTGCACGAGTCGTAAACTAACTCCTGCCATTCCTCCAACATCTCGGCAGTGATGTCTCGACTGAACAGCTTATACAACCAGCGTTGCGGCCCTAATTCCCGGCGGTAAACGCGGCGCAGTGGTTCGACTTTGAGAATCGGTGTGTATTTGGGATCTTTAGTTTGAGCGTAGAAGTGGCAAGCTTCAGCGCACATACCACAGTGAATACAGGTTTCCAAATCCATCGCGGTAGCCGAATGGACCCGGGTCAACATCACCTTCTTAGCACGCCTTACTCTTTCATCGTTGGTTAATCCTTCAACCGGCTGAACGGTTTCGCCCAACTCTCGAATGATGCCCCGGAATTCTTCGAAACTGGCTTGGTTGAGGCTCATGCTCTTACCCCCCTACGCCCAAAGGACGCACCGGTCTGGAACCGCGAAGGGAACGCCAATATGGCATGCATTAATTTCCCGAATGGGAACCAAACCATCAACAATTCAACGCTTAAGATATGCAATGCCAGCATGGTTTCGTAGCGTGG
>JAZBPA010000224.1:0-2722 GCA_036351435.1 Candidatus Competibacteraceae bacterium | reverse complement strand
GCCTTTCGCTTGTTCCTGCTGTTGTTTCCATCAATACAGCAAGTTCGTTCGAAGCCCCAGCGAAGCCGCCGCTTCAGCAACGCTATAATCTTGTTCTGTCACCAACCCTACCGCTTCATCTTTAAACTCTGCGCCGTAACTCTTGTACTGTCGTTTCTTGCTCATAGACACCTCGATTGATAATTCAATTATCCTATTTCGATGTGTCAAGTCCCATTAGACCAGAACACAATCGGCGGTCAAGGACATCCAAACACCTTCATTCCTGTCTTCCCTGGCATATCAAACCGAATCAGGACACCAGCGAAACCCAAGGCTCTGCCAGCTCATACTGGCGGCTTTTGTTCGCTTGGCCATGCTGGATCAGGAAACCAGAAGCCACCCACTTTTTGCACAGATTCAGTGCCGAGCGGGTGTGGATGCCAAGTAATTCGGCAATCTGCCGCGTGGTGACAAAGCGGCTTTCCTGAAAGAGTACCAACACTTGTTTTTGTCGGGGATCAAGCTCTCGCAACAGGTGTGAATGATCCTGGGTATGGGTTTTTTCTGCCTCAGCGGCTTTCATGCGGACTTTCGCAAAGGCATCAGCCATTCCGGCGCAGAAATACGCTACCCATCCGGTTATATCCGCCTCGGCACGCCCAAAATAGTAATTATGCGACTCGCCGATGGCCAGCGCCCGGTAATAGGCGGGCAAATCGCGGGCATAGTATTCTTCCAGGGAGTAAATCCCTTTCAGACCGTAGCCGCATTTATGAAGCACCAGATTGGTTAACAGCCGGGCCGTGCGTCCGTTGCCATCATAATAAGGGTGGATCGTGGCGAACTGGTAATGCGCAATAGCCTCGATAATGGGAACAGGCAACTCGGCTTTTTCGATCTCCGCATTGTTCCAGTCGATTAGCTCACCCATGAGGTTTGCTACGTCTGCGGCTTCGGGGGGCATATAGACGATGGCACCGGTGCCGCTGTCGCGGATGACATTCTGCCCGTCGCGGTGAGGCGTGGGTTGTTGCTTGCCGTCCATCACCAGACCGTGCAGTCTTTGCACATCCGTTTCAACGATCCTGGAGGAAGCATCTTTGATCAGCCGGTCGAGATGGTCGAGTGCCTGGTAATAGTTTCTGACCTCGCGCTCGTCGCGTTCCCGGCTGGGAAAAGAACCGCCCTGCAGCACATCGGCGACTTGAGCCTGCGTCAGCCGGTTGCCTTCAATCTGGGTGGAATAATGGGTGGATACCAGCCGGGCGGAGTCACGTAGGGAAGCCAGCACCTGCAAGGTGATTGGCAAATCGGCCACCGTCTGACGGGAGCCTTCGATGTCCATGAGAATCTTGGACAAAGCGGGCGTGATCTGGAATTTCGGTGCAAACATGATGAACAACCTTTCCGTGTTATTCTAATAAACTTCCAATAAACGTCCTATTAAATTCGGGAATATTACGGAGAAAAAGCGTGGTTGGGGGCTATCGTGGTGAAAGTTTCTGTTCCGCCATCGGGCACGGCCCTGGTTTTGATGGTGAACCGATAATCCAAGGTTTTTGGAACCGTTGAAAGCGTAGAAATTGCAAGCTACGCTGTTATTTTACAATCACGCGGTAACGTGTTCCTCGGCCCTGGCCGATGCGCTCCAGTCGCTTGAGTTCAAGCAGCTTTTTGATGCTGGATTCTACCGTTCGCGCAGGAAAACCAAGCCCTTCAATCGCGTCCTTTCGGCTGAAAACTGGCTTTGTATGTGACTGTGCCCATTGCCACAAAGCAAGTTGTTTTTCTGAAAGCAAATACTCACTTTGATCTTGTTGGATGATGGCAAGTGCACCATCGGCTTGTGCCTTGACGATTTCCAAGAAATACCGCATCCAGGGGTAAATGTTCTCGTTTTCCGTTTTCCAGCTCGACTGCGTTTTGTTCAGCGCCAGATAGTAATCCGCTTTGCGCGCTTCGATCAGTTTTTCATGCGAGACGATGGATGTGAACATATAGCCTGATTGCAGTAAGAGCAGGTTGGTCAGCAAGCGGCTGGTTCGTCCATTCCCGTCCTGAAACGGGTGGATGGCCAGATATTCGAAAACAAAGTTGCCAATAAGGATCAACGGGTGTTTGAAATTTTCTTCATGCGCCCAGCCAAGCCAGGAAATCAAATCCTGCATTTCCTTGGGCGTGAGATGTGGTGGTGTCGGCTCAAAGAGCACGCCGACCACATGGCCGCTTTGGTCTTTGGCTTCGACGCGGTTAGGACCGAACCTGTAAGCGCCGGGCTGCCGTTCATCTTTGCCCGAATAGCGCAGCATATCGCGGTGGAGTTGCAGGATGAATGATTCATTTAGCGTCATATCGGAATAAGATTCCAAAACACGCTCCAGCATTTCCAGATAGCCAGCAACTTCCTGTTCATCGCGCGTCTTAAAACGTCGAATGCGTAAGTTTCGGTACAGCGCTTCGACCTCTTCATCGCTGAGCCGGTTGCCTTCGATCCGGTTGGAGGCACCGGTTGAAGTCACAATGACCGAATGAGTGAGCCGGTTGATCGTTTGCGGGAGGAGCTTGGCGGTAATTTGGATGGCATTCTTAACCGCATCAATTTCCGCAAGCAGCGTGTACAGCGCTTCGGTGTTCTCAGCGCTGAATGCTAATCGCTTGCTTAGTCGGTCATTATTCCAGTCCATCTCACCTATCTCATCATTATTAATGTGAGTTAATGTGACATTACGTGAGATAAGTC
>JAZBPA010000223.1:0-7407 GCA_036351435.1 Candidatus Competibacteraceae bacterium | reverse complement strand
CGCATCCAACAAACCCAAATTGACCCCCTGACCGGCCAGTGGATGAACCACGTGAGCCGCATCGCCGATCAGGGCGAAATGCGGTTTGACATAGGCTTGCGCATGTTGTGTGCGCAGAGGAAAAGTCGCGCGTGGCCCAACGCTGGTGACTTTGCCTAGACGCCATTCGAATGCCTTTGCAAGTTCCGCGGCGAAGCTCGCATCGTCTAACGACAACAGAGAATCGGCGCGCTCCGGCAACGTGGACCAGACAATACCGCAACGGCCATCGTGCAAAGGCAGAAACGCCAACGGACCGGTGGGCAAAAATCGTTGCCTGGCAATTTCCTGATGTGGTTGAGCCGTACCCACTATGGTCACCACCGCTTTTTGCGCATAACTCCAGCCGTCGACAGTGATGTTGGCCCATTGCCGCACCTGAGACTGAGCGCCATCCGCACCCACCAGCAAACGAGTCTGCAACTCCCGACCATCTTCCAGACGCAGTTGCAGTCCCGATTCACACCCATCGGCCATAATCAATGCAGCGGGGCATAACAGCGTGATATTGGAAAAGGTTTGCGCTCGCTCCAAAAGTGCGGTTTGTAATACGCGATTTTCGATAATCCAACCGAGGGAGGGTTCACCTAAAGCGGCGCTATCGAACTGAATTGAGCCATCGCCAACGGCGTCCCAGACTTGCATTTGGCGAAATGGACCGACTCTATCGTCGGAAATACGCTCCCAAGCCCCAACCGCTTCAATAATCCGTTGCGAAGCGCGGCTAATCGCCGATACCCGCAAATCCAAAGAGGCAGTGGGGCGGATGCGCTCTAACGGCGTGCCTTCTACTAGAGCGACATTGAGTCCGCTGTTGCCCAGCGCACAGGCTAATGCAGCACCTACCATGCCGCCACCGGCAATGACGATGTCGAAATCCTGTGCGCTCACAACCCTTTCTCAGTCGCCAGAGGTAAGCCGCGGGCTAAACGTGGCAGGTAGCCGGTCATGCCCATAGTCCGTCGCGCCAGTAACCGCTTTACGGGAGGCAAAAGGTCAAATGCCAGTAATCCGAGGTTACGGAGATGCCGCAAAGGCGGCAAAGGATTACTGAATAGTCGGGCCAGTCCGTCGGTAAAAGCCACCGCTTGACGCTGATCCCAGCGCCGCCATTCGGCATAACGGGCCAACACTGTTGCAGTACCGAAATCCTCACCAACCCTTAGCGCATCGGCGATGACTTCGGCGAGCACCGCCACATCACGCATCCCCACATTGAATCCTTGCCCCGCGATTGGATGCAGGGTGTGTGCGGCATTTCCGATCACTGCGACTCTCGGGCGAGTATGCTCGCGTGCCTTGAGCATCAGCAACGGATAAGCTTGGCGTCGCCCGGCGCGTTTGAAGCAGCCCAGTCGTTCACCAAAGCGGGTTTGCAAGAAGGCCAGAAATGCAGCATCGTTGAGTGCCAATAGGGTTTCTTTATCACTGTTCTCTACCGTGCAGACAACGGAACAGCGATTATCACTCATTGGTAACAAAGCAACCGGCCCGGAATCGGTAAACCGCTCATAGGCAATATTGTGATGTTCATATTGCGGCGTAACATTGGCAACGATTGCGGTTTGCCCATATTCCCATTGCACCGCGTCGATGCCCAGCTGTTGACGCACCTGAGAACGAGCGCCGTCGGCAGCGACGATGAGCCGCGCCGTGCAGGCCGATAGCTTATCCTGCCAACGCACCTCAGACCGCGCCATATCCGATTGTACTGTCAAGGTTTCCAGACTGGCAGGACAGAGCAGTTCCACGTTATTGAGTTCCGCCAAACGGGAAGCCAATGCAGCGCCTAGGGCTCGTGCCTCCACGACATAGCCGAGAGCCTCTACGCCTTCATCGCGGCAATTCAATCGGGCAAAACCCGGACCGCCGCGTTCTGAAACGTGGACTTTCTTGATCGGGGTCGCCAGCGGCGCAATGGCTGGCCACAACCCTAGCCCGTCGAAGATTCGCCGGGTACCGTAAGCTAAGGCTATGCTGCGTTCGTCATAGCCGGGTTCGCTGGTGGTGGTAAACGGCATTGCTTCCACCAAACCGATGCGCAACGCTTGATCAGCCAGTGCGCAGGCCAAGCTGGCGCCGACCAGACCTCCGCCGATGATCAATAGATCATAATCGGATTGCACGATTGCTTACCCCTGCATCAACGCTTCGATGGCATCCGGGTCCTTGGGGACGGCGGCGGTCAGCACCTCGTTGCCGGTTTCGGTGACCAGCACATCGTCCTCAATGCGGATGCCGATATTCCACCAGCGTACGTCTATACCATCGCTACCCGCCGGAATATAAACACCCGGTTCGATGGTCGTTACCATGCCCGGTTCCAGGTGTCGCCATTCATCCTTGATTTTGTAATCGCCGACATCATGCACATCCATGCCCAGCCAATGACCGGTGCGGTGCATGTACAAGCGCTTGTATCCTTCTTCTTCGATCAATTTGTCCGGTTCGCCATCCAATAAACCCAGTTCCACCAGCCCCTCTGTCAGTACCCGGACTGCGGCATCATGAGGAGTATTCCACCGTTGTCCCGGTCGCACTTGCGCGATGGCGGCATGTTGAGCGGCCAGCACCAGCTCATATAGAGTGCGCTGTTCCGGCGTAAACCGGCCGTTGATCGGAAAAGTGCGAGTAATATCGCTGGCGTAACCGTCCAGTTCAGCACCGGCATCAATCAACAGCAAATCGCCATCGTTTAGTTCGGCATTATTTTCGGTGTAATGCAAAATGCAGCTATTCTCGCCACCGCCCACAATCGACGGATAGGCCCAGCCGGCACCGTGGCGCACGAAAGTGTGCAGAATATCGGCTTCGATTTCATATTCCATCATGCCCGGCCGACACGATCGCATTGCTCGTCGATGCGCCTCGCAGGCAATGCGCGCTGATTCTTGCATGACGGCGACTTCCACGGGAGTCTTGCGCAGGCGCATCTCGTGCAATACATGCTCCAAAGCGATGAATTCATAAGGCGCGCGTACTCCGGTACGGGCCTTGGCGCGCACCTGATTCAGCCAGTCCATGACTTGACCGTCGAACACCGGGTCATAGCCCATTGAGTAATAAACCCGTTGCCGGTTCTCTAACAACGTCGGCAACAGCTCGTCTATTTCCAGAATGGGATGGGCGTTACTGGCTCCATAGCGCGCTACAGCACCCTCCTGACCGGCGCGCCTACCGTGCCAAGTTTCCAGTTCCGGGTTGCGTTCCCGACAGAACAAGCTGAATTCTTGCTCATGGCCCGGCGCTAATACCGCCAGGGATTCGGGTTCCGGGAAACCGGTGAGGTAGTAAAAATCACTGTCCTGCCGATAGGGATAATGCACGTCCCGATTGCGAGCAGCTTCGGGCGCGGAAGGAATCAGCGCGATGGCATCCTTTCCCATATAGTCCATGAGCCGCTGACGACGGTTGGCGAATTCTGTAGCAGGAATCGTTGTGAAGGTCATTCAATCAATGCCAGTGGGTAGGATGGGTGGGTTGATCGGTCAGTTCCTGGTATACCAGCAACACGCCGACCCGCACATATTCGACAATTTCGCAATATGCCTGTTCTTCTTGATCGTTTGCAGAATCAGTCTCGCAACGCATGCCTTGAGTAATCATGAACACATCTTTGATGAATTCCTCGACCTCATCCGTACGGCCTTGTTGGATCATCACGCCTTGAGCTCCAAGACCGGACAAAAACCCTTGACACCAGTGAGTGAGGGCAGTGGCGCGCTGAGTAAGCGTGCTTTCGTCGTCAGGCAAACACAGGGTAAATGTGTACTCGTCGGCTTGTAGTTGCGCTACGGTGGCGCTATATAACGCCAATAAATCGTCTTGGACTGGTGTGGACGGTGCATCTGCGAATAAATCGCTTATAATTCGTTCCAGCCAGATTGTACCGTTCAACGTGGGTTCAACGCAGAGCATACCGCACAGTGTGCCGTGCGTTTCAGCGGGATCGGACGACTGTAAATGCTTGCCGAGCAGCTCGAAGTCGGGCAAATTGATTAGATCAATCATGATTTTCGTGCATTCGAAAATCCTTCGGAGAGGTGAATCATTATCACTAATCCTAGCATTGCACTGACAGGCTCCCAAGCGCAAAATAAATTCATTCACGACTACCGCAGTGGAATCTATGGATACCGACATTGCTAGACAGCAAACCGAGCGTTATCTCACCGCCCTGGAAGAACGGCTGGAGCAATTGATTTTTGTATGCGACCACCTCGCCAGTGAAAATCAAGCGTTGCAAACGCAACACAACGAGCTATTAACAGAACGGGACGAGTTGATGGCGCAGAATGAACAAGGGCGGGCGCGTATCGAAGCGATGGTTTCGCGCCTGAAGGGATTGGGGCATTCCATATGAGCAATCAATCATCCGTGCCGGTCACGGTCCGAATAATGGGTAACGATTATCGAATCGCTTGTGCGGAAGAACATCAGGATGCGCTGATCACCGCAGCTGAGCACTTAAGCGATAAAATGTCGGAAATTCGCAGCAATGGTAAATTGCTGGGGGTCGAACGCATCGCTGTGATGGCTGCTTTGAATATCACTCATGAGTTATTGGCTTGTCGCCAAGACTGTGCAGAGTTTGGGGACTTCACCCAACAGCGGCTGGCCGATTTGTTGCAAAAAACCGAATCAGCGCTTAGCAAAACGGATTAATTAGCAGTATAGTGTGCTAAGGGCATCCCCTGCGGTGTTCGTATAAAAGGGCCGGGTATACCCCTTGATCCTAACGTAGTAATACCCGGAGTTACAGGTTGTTGATGTTGTTGTGCAAGTCCGCCTAGCAGCGGAAAGCCTGATGCATCGACCTGTACTCCAACTTGAACCTGCGGTTCAAGGGCAATGGCCTTAAACGACACAGGCGGAGGATGCCCGCTTTACCCATCGCTTCAGCTGCCAACAGGTTTTTCTTGATGGCAAACCTCACGTTGCTGCGCAAGCAGATCCGTGCCCAACGGCGGGCCTTTTCCCCGCGTGAGCACCGGCAAGCCTCCCACAAATTGGTCTACCAAGTAATTGGGTTGGACTGCTTCGCTAATGCCCTACATATTGCGGGTTACTTTGCGTTTGACGGTGAACCCGATCTAGCCATGTTGTTCGAGCAAGTATTAGCTTTGAACAAACAGTTGTATTTGCCTATTGTAGGCGCTCAGCCACACGACCTTCTGTTGTTTGCCCCTTATCGCTTGGATGCGACACTTGAGCTTAATCGGTTTGGCATTCCAGAACCTGTCGTAGCCAAGGAACAGTGCTTGACAGCGTGCGATCTGGATTTGGTGCTGACCCCACTGGTTGCCTTCGATGTTAAGGGTAATCGTCTGGGCATGGGCGGTGGTTATTATGATCGTAGCTTCGCGTTCCGTGTCGATCCTACCCATCCAGTCAAACCGTACTTGCTGGGATTGGCCTTCGAATCACAAAAAGTCGCTGATTTGCCCCGACAAACTTGGGACGTGCCCTTGGATGGCATTGTTACTGAATCAACAGTTTACCGTGTCAAATAGGTATGACCCACTTGCCTTCTAGGGTTTGGCTGCACCCGAAATCGTCCCAGGCGCAGCTTTCATCTGCAACACCAGTTCCCGTACCAGCGGATTGGGGAACCGCCGAGTCGGAGTAATTGCATAAAAGCTCTCCTTGATTTGTGCGATGCGGTGGCGTTCTATCAGCACTCCTGCTTGCAACTCATCTTGTACAACTACCCGCGGAACCAGGGTAACGCCTTCAGATTCTCGTGCCAACAACCGGAGCATCGCCATGTCATCAACTTCAGCGGCAATGATCGGGCGGATGCCAGCCTGATCCAATAGCAAGTCAAATGCCGCACGGATATCGCTCTCAAGAGTAGGTAGCAACAATGGGGTGGTCGCTAGGTCGTCGGGAAAGCGAAAAGAATCCTCCCCTGGCACATACCGGCTGACCAGGCTGACCGATTGAGCATCAAGCAGATGGCTATGCCAGCCCGTTTCGGTGTCCCGGCGCACAGGAGAATTAGACAGAACCAAGTCAAGGGAATGAGCCTGTAGTTGCGCTAACAACTCCGCCAAACTCCCCGAACGCACAATCAGATCAAGGTCAGGGCGGTCAATCAGCGGTTGCAGTAATTGCAACTGGAAGTTACGCGATAAGGTAGCGACCGCGCCAATTCTAATTGTCTGACGGTTACCGGAAGGCCGATTTTTAAGCGTGTTCAGTAACTCATCTCCTGCCCGGAAAATGGTCTGCGCATAATCCAACGCGATCCGTCCAGCCTCGGTCAGGACCAATCGTCTGTTCTCCCGATCAAATAGCCGTTGCCCCAGACTGTCTTCCAGTTTCCGTACCTGGATGCTGAGTGCCGATTGCGAGACATGCAGACGCTCGGCAGCGCGCGTAAGACTAGATTCATTAGCAATGACCCAAAAATACCGCAAATGATGGTAGTTGATGTGCGCCATGCCTTAATCCTTTTATAAAAAGAAACGATTAATTGAAATACATATATTGGATAAAATCAAATCATGTCGGTAAATTTGCTGCGGTGCAGTACTCAAGTCCTGCGAAAACCAGATTCAGAACGAGGTAACAATTAATGGTTCAGACAAACTTGCACAGCCGCACCGGGCGACAACGGAAAACTATGGGCAACCGCGGGGCCAAGCCATGAAACCGATCATTCCCTATCTCGTCGCATTCGGTCCCGTGTTATTGCTCTCAATATTTTTTATCCCCCGCGACTGGGCCAATGCCAACCCTGGCGTGATGACCAAGCTGACTGGCGGCTTGACCTGGATTGCGCTTGGCGCAGCTATTCTCGCGACCATAGGTTTTTTGAATCATGGTCGCATCACGCTGAATTTTTTTACCATTGGTTCGACTGAGGGCTTTCACTTCGGAGTCGGCGTTTTCTTTGATGCACTGTCGGCAATCATGCTGTTACTGGTGTCGTTCATGGGCGCAGTGGTGACGCGCTACGCGGAAAACTATCTGGACGGCGATGCCAAACAAGGCCAGTTCATGAAATGGCTGGCGGTGACCATCGGTTCAGTGTTGACTCTGATCGTATCGGGCAATCTGGTGATGTTTTCCTTGGCCTGGGTGGCCACCAGCATGAGCCTGCACAAATTGCTGCTTTTCTACCCGGAACGGCCGGCTGCGCAATTGGCAGCGCGTAAGAAGTTTATTATCAGCCGTACCGGTGATCTGTGCCTGGTCGGGGCTATGACCCTGATTTATACCTCCTTTAATAATCTTGATTTCGGACAAATCTTCGCCGCTGCTGATGCACTGCGTGCTGCGGGGTCCGAAGATGTCGGTGCCTTTACCTGGATTGCCTTGCTGCTGGCGCTGGGTGCTTTGCTTAAGTCTGCACAGTTCCCT
>JAZBPA010000222.1:0-2281 GCA_036351435.1 Candidatus Competibacteraceae bacterium | reverse complement strand
GGATATGGGTCGTCCGCGCCTGAGGCCGGAGGAAATCCCGTTCATCGCGCCGGTTCAGGCTCAGCGCTATAGCATTGCATTAGATCAAGCAGAATTACAGATCGGCGCGGTGTCTATGGGCAATCCTCACGCGGTATTGCAAGTGGCTTCGGTGGATCAGGCGCCAATAGCCGAGTGGGGTCCGCTGTTGGAACGCCATGAGCGGTTCCCACAACGCGTTAATGTCGGGTTTATGGAAGTCGTACAACGCGATTGGATTAAATTACGGGTGTACGAACGCGGCGTCGGTGAAACTCTGGCCTGCGGTACCGGTGCCTGCGCGGCCGTGGTCGCGGGTCGCCTGCAAGGACAATTGGACGAAGCAGTGAGAGTCCAATTGCGAGGGGGCGATTTGACTGTGCACTGGACCGGCAACGATGAGACTGTTTGGATGACCGGCCCAGCAAAGCGGGTATTCGACGGGTGGCTGGAACTGTAACGGGTTATTGATCGGCAGGGCTATACCCTAACCAGCGATCCAATTGTTCGTGTGCCTCGCTAACGCCTACCCGTTTTAATGCCGAGAACAGTTGAACACTAGCGTGCGGGTAATCCCGTTCAAGGGATAGACGCACCTGACGCAATGCATTCAATGCAGCCCCATGTTTAAGTTTGTCGGATTTGGTCAACAGCACATGAATTGGCAACGGTCGATGAGCGCACCAAAGCAGCATCTGGCGATCCAGTTCGGTCAACGGATGGCGAATGTCCATCAATAGAAACAGTCCCTGCAGAGCGCTGCGTTCATTCAGATACTGAGCTAGCACTTTTCGCCAATGGCGGCGCATCGGCTCGGGCACTTTGGCATACCCGTAACCGGGCAGATCGACCAGAAAACGTTCCGGTTCAACCTCAAAGTAGTTAATTAGCTGAGTGCGCCCCGGGGTTTTGCTGATACGAGCCAACGCCTTTTGCCCGGTGAGCACATTAAGGGCACTGGATTTACCTGCATTGGAGCGTCCGGCGAAGGCGACTTCCAGGCCTGATTCAGCAGGTAATTGCTTGAAATCATAGGCGCTGATCAAAAAGCGAGCTTGGCGGTAGCGAGCACTCATCGGGAGAATATAGGGCGTGGGTTATGAGGTTTGAGTTGTGAGATTATATGGACTTTCATTGATCGTTGCGCCTGAAACTGGTATATAAGTTGATTGACTTGTGCCGGTTTTCACCGGCCTTGACTCCGCACAACGAAATCGTAATGGTTTTACTGTGCTGATCTTAATAACAACGACGATTCGTTCAACCGAACGCAATAGCGTTATTCAAGGAGTCATCCTGGTTATGAAAAGACTGTTGGTGTTTGCCGCGACGTGCGCCCTATTCTGCTCTACAGCGACCGTCATGGCCGCCGGTGATCCGGTCGCGGGCAAACAAAAATCAGCTCCCTGCGCCGCTTGTCACAATGCGGACGGTAACAGCACCAATCCCGAGTGGCCTAAATTAGCCGGCCAGAACGTCAAGTATTCGACCAAGCAGTTGCTGAACTTCAAGGCAGGCAACGATCCCGACGCCACGATCAAGCGGGTTAATGCCATTATGAATGGTATGGCTGCACCTCTGAGCGAGCAGGATATGGACGACATCTCGGCTTACTACGCGAGCCAAGCAATTACCCCCGCCGAGGCCGACCCGGACTTAGTGGCTTTAGGCGAGGCTATTTACCGAGGTGGTAACCTAACCACTGGTATGTCCGCTTGCACGGGTTGTCATCAACCCAACGGCACTGGTAATCCCGCCGCTGGCTTTCCTTCGTTGGCCGGCCAACACGCTCAGTATATCGAAACTCAGCTCAAAGCGTTCCGCTCTATGGAGCGGGCTAACGATCCGGGGCAGATGATGCGTAATATCGCCATGAAGATGACGGATGCGGAGATTAAGGCGGTGGCCTCCTATATCCAAGGGCTGCGTTAGCCGAATAGTGCTGACAGTGTTTGGGATCGCAAAATAGGCAATGTTCTGGATTTGTTAAGTACCTGAACAATTATTTTCCCTGCGCCTGCCCAGGCTGGACGAAGCCTTGTAGGCGCAAAAGACCTGAGAACTTTCGTCGAGGCACTTACTACAGTGTAAATTAAGTTTATTTATGAGTAATAAACAGCTATTCTGTTCCCAAACTGACTGGGATAGAAGCGATGAAAAAACAACATATCACGCTCAGCGCAACGGATCGTGAAGTGCTCACGGTGCTACTCAAGAAAGGCCATCTGGGTGTCAAACAATACAAACGGGCCACGGGCTTACT
>JAZBPA010000221.1:0-5249 GCA_036351435.1 Candidatus Competibacteraceae bacterium | reverse complement strand
GGGCAACACCATCAACGTGGGCGACGGTCATATCTCCTTTCATGTGCGTGGCAACTCGGCAGGGATTTATGTGCTGAATGGACCGGGTAAGATCGGTGAAGATGGGACTTATTTGCGGTGATTGCTAAGCAGGAAACTTTCAAAAGCAATAACTTGTGATTATCCTAAATCTCGTTTACGCTACTGAGTAAATTTACTCAGTAGCGTAAACCGCATGACATTCGAGCGAGAACAGGCCCAAATTCTGAGGGAACGCCTTTACGAATCCCCTACATTCATGATCGTAGTCGCCGGTCCGCGTCAAGTCGGCAAGAGCACTCTGGTACGCCAAGTGCTGGGTGAACGACCAGTGAATGCGTGTCATTTTGTTTCGACAGACCAGCCACTAACGGATATTGCCGACCCATTTACTACGTCATTACCTGGCACGGCGGCGCTCGCAACTCAAGCGATTCCTGGCTCTCAACCCACCCCTGAATGGCTTGTGCAACACTGGAGTCAGGCGCGCACCAGAGCGAGGATGCTGCAAGGTGACGAGCGATTCGTGCTGGCTATCGACGAAGTCCAGAAGATTCCCCGCTGGTCTGAAGTCGTTAAAGGTCTATGGGATGCTGATCGTGCAGAGGGTCTCAATCTGCATGTCATCTTGCTCGGTTCGTCACCCTGGTTGATGCAGAAGGGGTTAACGGAAAGCTTGGCCGGACGCTACGAATTGATCCGCATGAATCACTGGTCTTATTCGGAGATGCAGGAAGCGTTCGATTTTTTGCTTGATGAATATCTTTACTTTGGGGGATATCCAGGTGGAGCGCACTTGATTCGCGAAGAACGGCGTTGGCGTGAGTATGTGCGTGACGCCCTGATTTTCCCCAATATCCACAAAGACATTCTCCAGATGACGCGAGTGGACAAGCCTGCGTTACTCAGAAATCTTTTTGAGTTGGGTTGTGCGTACTCTGGACAAATTATTTCCTACATCAAATTACAAGGACAGTTGCAGGGTGCAGGCAATACCGTGACCCTTGCCCATTATCTTGATTTGCTCTCACAGGCCGGCTTGCTTACCGGCCTGCAAAAATATGCCGTACAAAAGCACCGCCAGCGATCTTCCAGCCCTAAACTCAATGTGCTTAATACCGCACTGATTTCAGTGATCACCGGCTACACCTTCGCCGATGCGAGGAGTGATCGATCCTATTGGGGCCGTTTGGTCGAAAGTGCCGTTGGCGCACATCTCTGTAACACCGCACCTGACAACTGCCAGATTCACTATTGGCGAGAAAGCCCGAACGAAGTTGACTTCGTGCTGACCAGTGGTCGAAAGCTGGTTGCCATAGAAGTCAAAAGCGGCACTGCTTTTGCTCCACCGAAGGGCTTGAGCGTATTTGCAGGGAAGTTTACCCAAGCTCGTTCAATAGTGGTTGGTGAGGGGGGTATTTCGCTCACTGAATTTTTGTCGCGTCCTACCGAAGACTGGTTGGAGTGACGAGATGCTGCGAGTTTCCCGACGAGTCCGAAAGATACCTGACCCGCCCGATAGTCCGGTCGAAAATCCGGTAGAAAATTTGGAGAGTTTTCGTCCGGATGTCGCCTGGGTATTGCTCGGCGAACCGGGTGCGGGAAAAACGACAGCGTTCAAAATGCAAGCCAAGGCGAGCGGCGGAACATATCTCCGTATCGAAGTATTCATTCATCTCGACATCGATCCCGACTGGCGAGACAAAACGCTGTTTCTTGACGGTCTCGACGAGGTGCGTGTGGGAAACGGCAGCGAAAGCACCCTTTTGCGTGCTCAACGACAACTCAAGCGCTTGGGCAATCCGCCATTCCGGATCGCCTGCCGTGCCGCCGATTGGTACGGATCAACAGATCGCGCTGAACTCGAAGCCGCATCGCCTAACGGTAAAGTCTCCGTTCTGTTGCTAGAGCCGCTGAATCATGAGGACATCTTTACCATTCTTCAAGAAAACCACGGCTTTCATAACCCACACGCTTTTGTAGAGGAGGCTGAAAAACGCGGTGTTGCCGGTTTGCTTGATAATCCACAAACGCTTGAATTGCTGGTCGAGGCCATTGGGTCTGACGGGGGCCGTTGGCCGAAAACACGCGATGAAACTTATCAATTGGCCTGTGAGAAGCTGGCAATAGAAGTTAACAAACGTCACCGCGACAAGACCCGAAGCGTCCCTCTTCTTGTCGAGAAATTACTCGACGCCGCCGGTCAATTGTGCGCCGTTCAGTTGCTCTCCGATAAAACAGGATTTGCCCTCGATAGGGCAAACGCCAACGAGCAATTTCCCGAACTCATTGATTGCGTGCCACCCGACCCTGAAATGGCATCTCAAGCTATTGGCAGCAAGTTATTCCGTCTCGAAGCCGAAGAACTTGTTGTGCCAAGCCATCGAACCGTTGCGGAATACCTGGCGGCTCGTTGGCTGGGGTCAAGAATTGACAAGGACGGATTACCACTAAAGCGGGTATTGAATCTTCTGCTCGGCTCGGATGGTAGGGTGGTCGCGGGACTGCGTGGACTTTTCGGCTGGTTTGCTTTGCGTTCTCGTAAAGCAAGACCCTGTCTAATAAACGCCGATCCATTGACGGTGGTTATTTATGGCGATGTCAAACCGATGCCGGCCGATGACAAACGGCGCATTCTGGAAGGACTACGCCGTGAAGCTGAGCGTTACACCGCCTTCCTGCGTAGCATCTCGATGGTGCACTCAGTGGGGGCGCTCGCCGATGCAGAACTAAGCGACGACTTCATGGTAATCCTGCAATCACCCGAACGGGATGAAGCCAGTCAGTCATTCGCCGACTGCACCATCCATATCCTTATCCACGCGGGGGCGCAATCCAAATACGCACCGACCTTGTTGAGCATCATCCGCGACGATACACGCTGGCCAGCCGTGCGGGAGGATGCACTCAAAGCCTGGCTCAAGTTAATAGATAACCAGCAAGAGGCTATTAACTTGCTAAATGACATAACCGATGGTCGAGTGACTGACCGCGATGATGAAATGGCTGGTATGTTGTTACGTCACCTCTATCCGGCTCACCTGGAACCTAGAGAACTACTACGACATTTACATGCACGCAAGTCTGATTTATTGGGTGCTTATTACCTTTTCTGGGTGCATGATTTAATAGAGTCGGTCCCCGAAGCACACCTACCTATGATTCTTGATGAACTTACTAATCATCCAGAGTCTCGTACTCGTAGACGCCCATTTGATCAGATGGCCTGCGCGTTACTGACTCAGGCGATTGCGATTTATGGCGACACTATTGCCGATAATCGCCTGTTCGCTTGGTTGGGTATTGGCGTTGATGAAAACGGTTTTATGACAATCAAGGAGCATGGACACCAAGTTATCGCAGATTGGTTGGGCGCGCGACCGGAACGTTACAAAGCCCTCTTATCACTTTGTTATGCAGCTTGTGAAAAGCATCAAGATCCTGGGCCTTGCATTCACATTCAATCCGCCCGCCTACGCTTCGCACCACGGCCAAAAGACATAGGTCGTTGGCATCTTGAGCAGATTTCTCAAACTGATAATGCAGAACTTGCCAAGAAACATCTTAAGGAAGCAGTGTGGTCACTTATTTATGAAGATGGGAACTTTGGGTTTTCGATTGAGCACCTCGAAGCTTGGGGAGTCTCTAACCCCGAACGAAAACACTGGCTTGATTCAGAACTTTTCGAAGAGATCCCCAACTGGCAAACCGAGGAGGCTCAAAGAAAAATTTCAAGAGAGAATAAATGCATCAAAGAAAGACGACAGCGAACCATCTGGCTTATTCAACACCTTTCTGAAATCCGCTCCGGCGTTGCACATCCAAATGTAATGCATGAACTGGCCTGTATATGGACAAGTTCTGCTAGTGGCCTTATTCCTGGTGACACCGCAAAGGAACGCTTCAAACATTACTGTGAAAACAATGACGAGGTTTTAGCCGCCGCCGAAGCTGGATTTCGGCTTTGCCCGGAACGTAACGACCTACCGACAGTTGAAGAGATCATCAACCTCAATTTGAAGAATCGTCAATACCGTATCTGTTTTCCTTGCCTCGTCGGTATGGGCTTGCGTTGGCAAGATGGGCTGAGGGAAATCGAACGCCTTCCCGACGAAACCTTGCGCCGGATGATTGCTTTTCGGTTGACCTATGGTGTCGGCGAGACGCCTGCGTGGTTTATCTTTTTGGTGCGGCAACGTGCGACCCTAGTTGCAGAAGTACTGATTCAATACGCAAGTGCAACCCTGAAGTCCAGCAGAGAGTATGTAGATGGTATTCATCCACTTGAACATAATCCGGAGTATAAGCACGTTGCAACCCTTGTAGTACCCAGGTTGCTGGAGGCATTTCCAGTCAGAAAGCGAAGTGGAAAATTGCCTTATCTAAAACATTTGCTTAAAGCTGCATTGCGCTACACATCAGCAGAACTGAAATTACTTCTCGAAAAGAAACTCGCCATGAAAGGCATGGACGTTGCCCAAAAGGTTTATTGGTACGCTGCGGCCACATTACTTGACCCAAATCGCAATGAGACCGACCTGTGGCGCTACGTAGGCAAGTCGGAGGTGCGCGCTACACATCTAGCGGAATTTCTGATTGATCCGCATGACAAAACCGCTCTTGAAAATGAGTTATCCGCCAAGATGGCAGGCAAAATGATTGAGTTGATTACTCCCTACGCGCAAATCGAATTACCCAGAGGCGTTCATGACGTATCCAGAGAACTTTATAAAGGCGATGTAGTGCGTGCACTGATAAATCGTCTTAGTTCAATGGGAACACCCGATGCCGCACAGGAAATCAACCGCCTGCTGGATCAACCTTCTCTCAGCAAGCTGAAACATCTGCTTCAAGATGCGCGCCACCGACAAGCACTTCGCCAACGCGAAAGCCAGTTTCGTTTTTTATCGCCGCGTGAGGTCGCGCAGGTGCTTGCCAACCAAGCGCCTACCAGTGTCGCTGATCTTGCTGCATTAACACTGGATCATTTGGACGACATCGCACGCGAACTACGCCAGGAAAACGATGACGGTTTCCGCGCTTTTTGGAACGTCGAAACTAAAAAAGAGCCCACTCAGCGCGAGGAAAATTTTTGCCGCGATGCGCTGCTTACCCGTCTACGTGCACGCTTGACTCCTATGAGCATCGATTGCCAACCGGAAGGTGATTATGCCAACGACAAGCGCGCCGATATTCGCCTCTCATACCGTACCGAATTCGAGTTGCCCATC
>JAZBPA010000220.1:0-16960 GCA_036351435.1 Candidatus Competibacteraceae bacterium | reverse complement strand
TAAGTCGAAGCGGGTGCGTTGCTCCAACCGTTGTGCTTCCAGCAATTTGTTGTCGCTATTGAGCTCTGCTAACCGTTCGCTGAGTTCGCTACGTATCTTCTCTATCGCCACCATTAGCTTGTCGCGAGGGGTCACGTAATGGGTTTTCGGATAAATTGTTACCCGAGGGATTTTGCGTAGCATGTGCCCGGTCAGTGGGTCAAAATAACTGAGCGCTTCGATTTCATCGTCGAATAGTTCGACACGCACCGCTTCGTCTTCAGACTCAGCTGGATGAATATCAATCACTTCCCCGCGCACTCGGTAAGTCCCTCTGGCCAATTCAATGTCGTTACGGGTGTACTGCAATTCCGCCAACCGTCGCAACATAGCCCGTTGATCAATCTTTTCCCCTCGCACCAAATGCAACACCATACTGAGATAGGACTGCGGGTCGCCTAAACCATAAATACAAGATACCGTGGCAACGATAATCGTATCGGGTCGTTCCAAGATGGCTTTGGTTGCCGACAAGCGCATCTGTTCAACGTGCTCGTTGATCGAAGCGTCTTTTTCAATATACGTATCCGAAGACGGCACATAGGCTTCCGGTTGATAATAGTCATAATAAGAAACGAAATACTCGACGGCGTTGTGCGGAAAGAACTGCTTCATTTCACCGTAAAGCTGCGCCGCCAAGGTCTTGTTAGGTGCGATAATAAGTGCCGGTCGCTGTAACGTCTGAATGACATTCGCCACGGTAAAGGTCTTGCCGCTACCGGTAACCCCTAGCAGAATTTGCTTGGATAAGCCGTTGTTAAGACCATCAACCAACGTGTTTATAGCGGTAGGCTGATCGCCTGCAGGCTGGTAAGCTGTGGTCAATTGAAATTTCTTGGTCATAGCGATTTTATGCGGCTAGGCGAATCCAGTATCATTCGATAGCTAAGTAATCTCTGACGTTCAACGATTGAGTACCAATAGGAGTCCCAGTGAGCACACAATTATCCGCTCGAGTACAATTGATCAAACCTTCACCTACCTTAGCCGTAACGGCGAAAGCCAATGCGCTCAAGGCAGCGGGCCACAACGTGGTCGGGCTAGGCGCCGGTGAACCGGATTTCGATACGCCAGATTTCATCAAGGAAGCGGCCATCCAGTCGCTCAACGACGGTTTCACCAAGTATACGCCGGTCGGCGGTACAGCCGGGCTGAAAAAAGCCATCATCGCTAAGTTTGAGCGGGACAACGGTTTAAAGTACGCTCCCGAGCAGATTCTGGTTTCTTGCGGCGCTAAACACAGCATTTACAATGTGATGCAAGCCGTGCTCAACAAGGATGATGAAGTAATCATTCCGGCCCCCTACTGGGTATCCTACCCGGATATGGCGCTGCTGGCGGAAGCCAAGCCGATCATCGTCACCGCTGGGGTCGAGCAACGGTTCAAGATCACGCCGGATCAATTGGAAGCGGCAATCACTCCGCGCAGCCGCTTGTTCATCATGAACAGCCCCTCCAATCCGACCGGTATCGCCTATACTCGGGCCGAACTGGCAGCGCTGGGCGAGGTGCTGCTCAAGCATCCGCAGATCATGATCGTCACCGATGACATTTACGAGAGCATCCTGTGGACCGAAGAGCCGTTCAGCAACATCGTCATGGCCTGTCCCGATTTGTACGACCGCACATTTGTCATCAACGGCGTTTCCAAAGCCTATGCCATGACCGGTTGGCGCATCGGCTACTGCGGTGGCCCCAAGGACTTGATGAAAGCTATGGACAATATTCAATCGCAAAGCACGTCTAATCCGACATCCATCGCGCAAGTCGCCGCTCAAGCTGCTCTAGAAGGCGACCAGAGCTGCATTACCACCATGCTGAAAGCATTCAAAGAGCGTCATGCTTATGTCTATGAAACGCTGCAAGCAATGGATGGTGTCGAGGTGTTGCCAGCCGATGGAACGTTTTACTCGTTTCCCAACTTCAGCCGTTTCATGGCAACGAAATTCAAGGATGACATCGAAATGGCGGAATACTTTCTGACTGACGCTGGGGTCGCTATGGTGCCGGGCTCAGCTTTCGGAGCCGATGGTTGCATGCGAATTTCGTTCGCCACCAGCATGAAAAACCTTGAGGAAGGATTGCAGCGTATCAGCAAGGCACTGGGATAATACTGCCAATTAGTAAGTAACGTGACTGCGACCAAAGCCACCTTCGGTCGCAGTCACGCAGACTATATCAGGCCCTAAACCCGCTTAATTTGGTAATCGTCTTTAGCTCAATTATTCCAACCGCCAGCAGCTTTGTACTGATAGCTTCCCGAAGCATAATTACCTTGCTGGGCGAATCCTTTTGATTGACTATCTGCGTAAGATCCCGGTTTATTGGAACCTGCCGGGGCTGTAGCATAATCCTGACTGCGGGTATTAACCGGTTGTTGGACTTGATAAGAACCTGTTGGTGCCTCGTAGACATAATGCACACCCCCTTCATTGAAAGGCTCGGCGGTCGCGTTCGAAGCGGCGAATACGGCACCAACAATCAGCAAAACAGTACGGATTTTCATCATTCAATCTCCTCAATCAATAGCAACGTGGTATTCATCACACTGGATACGTAACAACACGACTGTGCGGTTGCAGTTCATCGTATGGATTGAAAGAGTAATCCGTTTTGGTTTCTAAGCGATTTCGTCACGACCGTATTTCGGTTTCAATTGTTTCAGCGACATCAACAGGCGTGAACTATTCTTTGGGCGCCGGAATTTTGAGCGGCAAAAACAGCATCTCATCATCGCGCTGCACCAATAGGGGTAGTGCTTTATTTCTCGGTAGAGCCTGGACGACTTCCGCAAACTGAGTCGTGCTCGTGACTTCCTGCTGATTGACCATCAACACCACATCGCCGGGATAGAGTCCAGCGTTAGAGGCAGGACCGTCGCCTACATTGGTAATCAATATACCCTGGCTTTCGATGCTCAACGCCCGGCGTTGCTCATTGCTGAGTTCAGCCATACTGATATTGAGCTGAGCTTCTTCGCGTTCATCCATTGCCGCCAATTCTTCAACCTCTTCCAGTCGAGCAATGGTCGCTTTAATTTCCAGGGGTTCACCGTTACGCAGAATCGACATCGCAATGGTCTTGCCGACTGGGGTAGCGCCGATCATGCGCGGTAATTGAGAGGACTCTTCCACCGGTTCGCCGCCATAACGTAGAATCACGTCGCCCACTTTGAAACCCGCCCGCGCTGCCGGGCTTTCCGGCTGAAGTTGGGCAACCAGCGCGCCACGGGCCCTGTCCAAGCCAAAGGCCTCAGCGAGTTCGGCGTTGATGTTTTGTATCATCACCCCCAACCAGCCGCGTGTGACTTCGCCGGTAGCTTTCAGTTGTTCCGCCACCTGCATGGCCAACTTGATGGGGACGGCGAATGACAAACCCATATAACCGCCGGTACTGCTGTAAATCTGTGAATTGATGCCGATCACTTGACCTTGAACATTGAACAAAGGCCCACCCGAATTACCGGGATTGATTGCGGCGTCGGTCTGGATAAACGGAACATAGGCGTCACTCGGCAGGTTACGTCCCACGGCACTGACAATACCTTGGGTGGCAGTGCGCTCCAAACCGAACGGGGAGCCGATCGCTAACACCCAATCACCAACCTCCAACGTATCGGAATCACCGATTTTGACGACCGGATACTCCTCACCCTCAATTTTCAACAAAGCCACATCCGTCAACTCATCCACACCGACCAATTTTGCAGGCTTTTCACGATGATCGCTGAGCCGCACGACAATTTTGTCGGCATCCCGAGCCACATGAGCATTGGTCAAGATATAACCATCCGCAGAGATGAGAAATCCTGACCCCAGAGAATGGGTCTGACGCTCGCGAAACGGCTCCGATCGTTCATCGAAAAAGCGCCGAAAAAAGTCAGACAATGGGTTTTCATCCTGAAGGCCGGGCAGACCTGGCGAACGAAGCCCATCTGCGCCCGTACCCTGCGTAGAGCTGACGTTAACCACGCTGGCCTCGCTGTCTTTCACCAATTGGCGAAAATTGGGCAGTTCTTGGGCGACGACTAGCGAGGGTAAGTGCAAAGATACTATTCCGTACAACGCGCACAGGGCCAACTTTGTAATACTTTTCATGGTGGTCCTCTTGGAATCCATTAGTTGTGTCATAACACTTAGAAAGTCGATCAAGGGTGCGGTTTCATGAATGACGCACCGGCAGCAGTAAAGCCTAACAGAAATGGTGGTCTTACGAGTCCCGGATTCGGATAGCACACCTTGATCAAGTGACAGCACTAAACGAGCTAACGGCTCGAATTATATTTCGAAAGTTCACGGTATTTCTCCGGACACGGTAGAATGAGCGGCCAACGCCAGCGCTTGCGCTGATTAAGTGCCGCAACTCCCGCGCCCAGGGGACAGAAATGACGCCTTTACCTAAGAGAGGTATTCTCCGTGCTTGATGCTTATCGCAATCATGTAGCCGAACGCGCTGCCCAAAACGTACCCCCTCTACCGCTGAATGCTCAGCAAACCGCCGATTTGGTGGAGTTGTTAAAAAACCCGCCGACCGGCGAGGAGGACACGTTAGTTGAATTGCTGACCCACCGGGTGCCGCCGGGTGTAGATCAAGCGGCTTATGTCAAAGCGGCCTTCCTGTCCGCTCTAGCCAAAGGTGAAGCCCAATCGCCGCTGATTGATCGCGCCCACGCAGTCAAACTGCTGGGCACCATGTTGGGTGGTTACAATATTCAGTCTCTGATCGATTTGCTGGACGATGCCGAACTGGCCCCGCTGGCGGTAAAAGCACTATCGCATACGTTGTTGCTGTTCGACGCGTATCACGATGTCATTGAAAAAGCAGAGAAGAACCCATTCGCTAAACAAGTGGTGGATGCCTGGGCGAATGCCGAGTGGTTTACCAGTCGTCCTCAGTTAGCGGAAAAAATCACCGTCACCGTGTTCAAAGTGCCTGGGGAAACCAACACCGATGACCTATCCCCGGCCAGTGAAGCCTGGAGCCGCCCCGACATTCCCGTTCATGCGCAAGCGATGTTGCAATCCAAGATGCCCGATGCACTGGATACTATCCAGGCGCTGAAGGCCAAGGGCCATCCGCTGGCTTATGTCGGTGATGTGGTCGGCACCGGATCGTCACGTAAATCCGCCATCAACTCGGTGCTATGGCATATGGGTCACGATATTCCCTTCGTCCCCAACAAACGCCAAGGCGGCGTCGTATTAGGCGGCAAGATCGCCCCAATTTTCTTCAATACCGCCGAGGATTCGGGTGCGCTACCCATTGAATGCGACGTCTCCCGGCTCAATGCTGGTGATGTGATCCACATTTATCCCTACGAAGGCAAAATCACCGACGACGCCGGTGAGGTGTTGAGCACGTTTACTCTGAAACCAATCACGATGCCCGACGAGGTACGTGCAGGTGGACGGATTCCCCTGATTATCGGTCGGACCTTGACGGATAAGACCCGCACCGCCTTAAAGCTGACCCCGTCCGAACTGTTTCAACGCCCCGTTGCGCCCGCCGACACCGGCAAAGGCTATACGCTGGCTCAGAAAATGGTCGGTCAGGCGTGCGGGGTGACCGGTATCCGACCCGGCACTTACTGCGAACCGCGCATGACCACGGTGGGATCACAGGATACCACCGGCCCGATGACCCGTGACGAACTGAAGGAATTAGCCTGTCTGGGCTTTTCCGGTGATCTGGTCATGCAGAGCTTCTGCCATACGGCGGCCTATCCGAAGCCGGTCGATATCGACACCCATCATAATCTGCCGGATTTCATTTCCTCCCGTGCCGGGGTATCGCTGCGGCCCGGCGATGGGATCATCCATTCCTGGTTGAACCGAATGCTGTTGCCCGACACCGTCGGTACCGGGGGCGATTCCCATACCCGTTTCCCCATCGGCATCAGCTTCCCAGCCGGGTCAGGCTTGGTCGCCTTCGCCGCGGCGCTAGGGGTAATGCCGTTGGATATGCCGGAATCGGTGCTGGTGCGTTTTAAAGGCGAGTTACAACCCGGTATTACCCTGCGCGATCTGGTCAATGCGATTCCTTATGCGGCGATTCAAAGCGGTTCGCTGACAGTCGCTAAAGAGGGCAAAAAGAATGTCTTCTCAGGACGTATTCTGGAAATTGAGGGACTGCCCGATCTGAAAGTGGAACAAGCATTCGAGCTGTCCGATGCTTCGGCTGAACGTTCTGCGGCCGCATGCACGGTGCGTTTGAACAAGGAACCGATCATCGAGTATCTGAAGTCCAATATCACCCTGCTGAAGTGGATGATCGCCAACGGCTATCAAGATGTGCGTACCATTGAACGACGCATCAGAGGCATGGAACAGTGGCTGAGAAATCCCCAACTGCTGGAACCGGACGCTGATGCCGAGTATGCCGAGATCATTGAGATTGATTTGAACACGATCAAAGAGCCGTTGCTGGCCTGCCCCAATGATCCTGACGATGTCCGCACGCTGTCGGCAGTGGCGGGCGACACGATTGACGAAGTGTTTATCGGCTCCTGCATGACCAACATTGGACATTACCGGGCTGCCGGCAAGGTATTGGACGGTGCGCACGATATTCCCACCCGACTCTGGATCGCTCCGCCTACCAAGATGGATGCCCATCAGTTGACGGAAGAGGGGTATTACAGCATCTTCGGCAAGGCGGGAGCGCGCACGGAAATGCCGGGCTGCTCGCTGTGTATGGGTAATCAGGCGCGGGTGCGGGATGAAGCGACGGTGGTTTCTACCTCGACCCGTAATTTCCCTAATCGGTTGGGCAAAGGGGCCAATGTGTATCTGAGTTCCGCTGAACTGGCGTCGGTGTGCGCGATTCTGGGACGGATTCCGACGTTTGCCGAGTACATGCAGCATATGGGGAACATTGATGCACTGGCGGCGGATATCTATCGTTATCTGAATTTTGATCAGATTGAAGAGTATCAGTCAGTGGCGGAAAAAGTGACTTTAGGCACTGCCGCTTAATCGCGGTTTCTTTAAATGAAACAGCCGGCCTTTCGAGGCCGGCTGTTTCAAACACCATATGGCTAACTGGTTAATCGACAGGACTTTATCAAGGCCGATCATCCACCTCCTCTTTGGCCTTAGGCAATAAATCATCCCGTTTGATACCCAATTCCAGAGCACCTGCGCTAGCGATGTAAATGGACGAATAAGTCCCCACCACGATGCCGATGATCAGGGCGAGCGAGAATCCTTGCATGATCGGCCCGCCTAAGAAAAACAACACCACAACAGCCATTAACGTGGTCAAGCTGGTCATCAAGGTGCGCGAAAGTGTTTCGTTGATGGAAGCATTCATGATGTCCTTAGCCGCCCCACGACGCATCTTGCGAAAGTTTTCCCGAATACGATCCAACACCACAACGGTGTCGTTGACGGAATACCCAATAACCGCGAGCACCGCTGCCAACACGGTCAAATCGAATTCAACCTGGAATAGAGAAAACAGACCGATGGTGAATACCACATCATGAACCGTGGCGGCAATCGTACCCACGGCCAAACGCCACTCGAAACGCAACGTGACGTAAATCAGAATACCGATCAAAGCCAGCAACATGGCCAAACCACCTTCTTCAATCAGCTCCTCGCCGACCTGTGGTCCGACAAACTCAACCCGCCGCATTTCTACCTCAGCGCCTCCCTCGGCGGCCTTGAGCGCGGCCAGGATCTGACTGCTGACATCGGCTGAATTTTGTTCTTCGCGTGGCGCGATTCGGATCAATACATCACTAGCGGTACCGAAATGCTGGGTCTGCGCCTCGGTAAATCCGGCTTCTTGCAGTGCGTCCCTGACTATCGGTATTTCCACCGGTTGCGGATAGCCGACTTCGATGACTGTGCCGCCGGTGAAATCCAGCCCTAAATTCATACCACGAAACAGCAGGGATAACAGGCAGATCACTAACACCACGCCGGAAGCCTTTAAGGCCAACCGTCCCTGACTGAGGAAATCAATCTGTGTATCCTTAATCAGCTGTCGAAACGTTGTTTTCGCCATGGTCTTTCCTCAGATCGGTAACGTTTCGAGGCGACGGCCGCCATAGAAATAATTGATGATGCCGCGTGCTCCCATAATCGCAGTAAACATTGAGGTCAGAATACCGAGACTCAAGGTCACCGCGAAACCCTTAATGGGACCGGTACCGAACCCGAATAAGACAATGGCCGCAATCAAGGTCGTCACATTAGCGTCGAGAATAGTGGAAAACGCTTTGTCGAAACCGGTGTGAATCGCCGCTTGGGGCGAGTTGCCGACCTTCAACTCCTCGCGGATGCGCTCGAAGATCAGTACATTGGCGTCAACCGCCATACCCATAGTCAAAATAATACCGGCAATTCCCGGCAAGGTTAGGGTGGCTTGTAAAAGCGATAACGCGGCGATGATCAAGATCACGTTGGTGATTAATGCAGCCCCTGACACCATACCGAAGCGGCGGTAATAAAACGACATGAATCCCAGTGTCAGCAGAAAGGCAATGGTCGCCGACCGGAACCCTTGATCAATATTCTCCCGCCCGGCGCTCGGTCCGACGGTACGTTCTTCGATGATCTCAATCGGCGCGGCCAACGAACCAGCCCGCAGTAACAATGCTAGATTCCGGGCTTCCTGGGTACTGTCCAAACCAGTGATTTGGAAGCGCCGACCTAAGCGATCACGGATGGTGGCGACGTTGATGACTTCTTCAACGGTAAAGGAAACCCGTTCCGATTCCCCATTCACTTGCCGGGTTTCGGTTTTATTCTCGATATACACCACCGCCATCAATTTGCCGATGTTGTCCTTGGTGGCGTCTTCAAAACGATTGGCCCCTTTGCCGTCAAGGGTGATAAACACTGCCGGACCGCCGCTTTGCTGGTCCAAGCCGGAAGCCGCATCGACGATGTAATCGCCGGTCAACATCACCCGTCGTTGCAACAATATCGGCTGACCATTGCGTTCCCGATACAACCGGGCACTAACCGGGGCACGCCCGGTAGCTGCAGCTTGCATCGGATCACCGCCTTCGTAAACTAGGCGAAATTCCAATGTGGCCGTAGCACCAATAATTTCTTTGGCCCGTGCAGTGTCTTGCACGCCAGGCAATTGCACCACGATGCGGTTGTCGCCCTGACGTTGAATAATCGGTTCGGCAACCCCTAATTCATTCACTCGATTACGCAAGGTGGTGAGGTTTTGTTGCAAAGCCAACTGACGTTTTTCGTCAATTTCCTGCTCGCTGAGCGTCAGGCGCAAGTCCGAGTTATCGGCTTCACTGAGCTGCAAATTAGGCAGCTCACTGTTCAACACGTCTTCGGCTTTGACTCGCTCAGCCGGGTCATTGAAGGCGACCACCACGCCGGGGTTGCCGGAATCACGAGTGACGGTGGTATAGCGAACCTTTTCATTACGCAACAAGGTGCGGATTTCCTCGACGTAACTTTCTTCGGCTTGCGCGAGCACGGCATCCATATCGACTTCCATGAGAAAATGCACACCGCCGCGCAAGTCCAATCCCAGATACATGGGTTGCAAACCCAGCGCTTGCATAAAACCCGGCGTCGAGGGCGCTAAATTGAGCGCAACGACATAATCGCGACCTAAAGCGGTTTTCACCACATCCGCCGCTTTCAATTGCACTTCGGTATCCGCGAAACGTACCAGCAATCGGCCTTGGTCGGTATCCAATTCTAGGCGCTTATAGGCGACATTTTCTCGTTCCAGCGCGCTGATCACGCGTTGGTGCAACGCTTGATCGACAGTAACGCTGGCGCGCGATGCGGAAATTTGCACAGCCGGGTCTTCCCCGAACACATTGGGAAGGGCATAGATAAGACCGATGACGACCACCAAACCAATGATCAGGTACTTCCACCACTCATACTGATTCAACATACGTCGCTATTCCTAGACCGAACGTGGAAGCTACAGATCACCTTTCGAGGTACCCTTGGGCATCAAAGAGGCAACCGCTTGTTTTTGCACTTTAAGCTGAATATTTTCGGCAACTTCCAGCTGCATGAAATTTTCTCCCACCTCGGTGATGCGTCCTATCACACCGCCGGTAGTGGCAATTTCGTCGCCTTTCTTCAAGGCTTCCACCATTAGTTTGTGTTCTTTGGCGCGCTTGGTTTGCGGCCGAATCAACAGAAAGTAAAAGATAACAATCAGCAGAATGGGAAACAGCAATGCGCCCAAACCCGCGCCTTGCTGAGGTGCGGTCTGAGCCATGGCATCGGCAATGAAAAAGCTCATGGTACTTTCCTATATTTTCAAGTGTATGGAGGGAAAATGATGCGTCGCCCGATTAAAGGCCGCTATTATACACAGGTGGGATTTGCTGCCCGCGCTTTTCGTAGAATGTGGCAATAAACTCCGACAATTGTCCGGTGTCGATAGCGGCTCTCAGCTCAGCGAGTAAGGTGTGATAGTAAGCCAGATTATGAATCGTGTTGAGCCGCGCACCGAGAATTTCACGACATTTATCCAGATGACGCAAATAGGCGCGACTATAGTTCCGGCAGGTGTAACAGGTGCAGAATTCGTCGACCGGTTCGGTGGAGAATCGATGTTCATTATTGCGAATGCGCACCTCGCCCCATTGGGTAAACAAATGTCCGTTGCGGGCATTGCGGGTGGGTAATACGCAGTCGAACATATCGACACCGCGCCGCACCGCCTCCACGATGTCTTCCGGTTTACCCACCCCCATGAGATAACGGGGCGCATGAGTGGGTAACAACGGCACTGTAGCGTCCAGAACATGCAACCGTTCCGCTATCGATTCACCTACCGATAAGCCGCCGATGGCATAACCGTCGAACCCTAACTTCTGAAGTCCCTGCGCAGACAGGGTGCGCAATTCGGGATACATACCGCCTTGCACGATACCGAACAAAGCGGCCGGATTATCACCGTGCGCGATTTTGCTACGCTCGGCCCAAGCCAAGGATAATTCCATAGAAGTCCGCGCTTGATCAGCGGTTGCCGGATAGGGCGTACATTCATCGAAGATCATCACGATGTCCGCACCCAATGCCCGTTGCACCGCCATGGATTCTTCCGGTCCCAGAAACACCGGGTTGCCGTCAATCGGTGAGCGAAACTTCACTCCCTCTGGTGTCACTTTACGCATAGCAGCCAGACTAAAGACCTGAAACCCGCCGGAATCGGTCAAGATAGGCCCGGACCAGTGCATATACTCATGCAATCCGCCGTGCCGGGCAATGACTTCGACGCCGGGGCGCAACATCAAATGAAACGTGTTGCCCAAAATAATTTCCGCACCCGTTTCCCGTAGTTCCTCGGGGGTCATGGCTTTAACCGTGCCGTAGGTACCTACCGGCATAAATGCCGGTGTGGTCACCGAGCCATGCAGCAAATCTAAACGTCCGCTGCGAGCAGCGCCATCAATCTGATTGAGGTGAAAATACATAGCGACTTACTGAAATAAATCTATACTGTTATGGTGCGTTATTATGCAATGACGGTGGGCGTAGCAGGATACACCTTCTTCGCGCATAGACGGCACTGAATTATTCAAGGAAGCCCGATACCCTTAATTAACTAGAGGTTTTTCAAGAGCTTGCGCATTGTTTCAGATGAACTATAATCAGTTTTCGGTCAAGCTGCTCGTATTAAAACACGGAAATTATTGGGATTTTTTAATGTTTTGTTTAAATGGGTTCGTTAAAAAGGCTTTGCAGCATGCTTGATAAGCTCCACTTCCTGACCTATGGGAATGTGCAATGACAGGTCCTAACAACCGTAACGTCATCGATATCGCCCTTGTTAAGCAAGCGTGCGGCAATTGCAATCTGCACCAACTGTGCTTGCCTATGGGCGTCGAACTTGAAGATGTTGATCGTTTGGACACCATTGTCAAACGGCGGCGTCCATTGCCACGCGGCAGTTATGTGTTTCATCTGGGCGATGATTTTCACTCCCTCTACGCTATCCGTTCCGGTTCGGTAAAAACCTATACCATTACTGAAGATGGTAGCGAACAAATCACCGGCTTTCATCTGCCCGGCGAACTCATCGGTTTGGATGCTATCAATACCTCTCGCCATCCCTGCGGCGCGCGCAGTCTGGAAACCACCAGTATCTGCGAGATCCCCTTTAGCCGTTTGGAAGAGTTATCAATTGCAGTGCCCGGGCTGGGAAGGCAATTGTTGCGGGTCATGAGTCGGGAAATTCACGCTGACGGCGAATTGCTGACTCTTTTAGGCAAAAAATCTGCAGAGGAACGCCTAGCCGCCTTGTTACTGAGCTTATCAATGCGGTTTCAGGCACGTGGCTTTTCCCCGCGCGAATTTCATTTGAGTATGTCCCGACATGACATTGGTAACTATCTCGGCTTGGCCGTAGAAACCGTCAGCCGACTGTTCACTCGCTTTCAGCAACAAGGACTGATTGAAGTGCGTAATAAATATATTCAACTGAAAGAGATGGAACAGTTGCAAACGTTGGCGGGTTTGTCCAATCAGCTTCAGAATCCCCAGATTCGCGTCAAATAATTCCTTTCTGCAGCGGTTGGCGCTGTTCCCGCGCCAATTCGCTGACTGCTATAACACAGCCCCTCCTGACTAGATTCAAACCTTATAATTGGCACCGCAAAGATTAGTGTGCATGTTCTAATTTTACCGACTAGGATTTCATTATAACTTCTCGCCCATAGGGCGTTAGACAAGGATTTATCCCTTTGAGGATGGCTGAGTTGGGGGACGTAATGAAAAATAACCATAGAACTTATTATCCATTTGTTTGGTGTGATCGGCGTGGCTGGTGGTTCAAAGCCTACGATGAGTGCTTTGGCCCCTATACAAAACCTGTAGATGCCCAGCATGGCTTGTTGATTATTGAGCAATTGAGTCGACAATTGCGCAGCGAGCTGCGGGTACACTCGTAAGCGCTGCTTGCGACTCTCTACGTTCTAGTTTCAACAGAGTCCCCGCCCATACGCGCGCTATATCAGCAATAGCGCGCAACAGCATCGCCTAGTACCCCCGCTTATTGAGTTACTGAACATCCCACCTGCCCCGTTCGTTGTCTGACGAACATTCCTGCTGAATTAAAATGATTGCCTCAATGCGCCGATCCATACAAAATCCATGGCTCATACCCGCCTGACCCATTCTTAAGCTTTCCTGACGAGAGTTCATCATGACTACGGACCGTATCTCCCAACTCAAACAGCTCCTGGAACATCGCATTGTAATTCTGGACGGGGCCATGGGCACCATGATCCAAAGTTACGAGCTGGACGAGATGGACTATCGGGGTGATCGGTTCAAGGATTGGCCCGGAGAACTCAAAGGCAACAATGATCTGTTGGCGATTACTCAACCGCACATCATCCGCGACATTCATACGGCCTATTTAGACGCCGGGGCGGATATGATTGAGACCAACACCTTCAATTCCACTTCCATTTCCATGGCCGATTATCAGATGGCGGATTTGGTCTATGAATTGAACGTGGGCGCCGCGCGACTGGCTCGCGAAGCAGCAGATGCCGTCGCTGAGAGGACCGGTCAGCCGCGCTTTGTCGCCGGCGCGTTAGGCCCGACCAGCCAAACGGCTTCCGCTTCGCGCGATGTCAACGATCCCGGCGCCCGGACGATCACCTTCGATCAATTGGCCACGGCTTATACCGAAGCGGTCAAAGGCTTGGTCGATGGCGGCGTCGATGTGCTGCTGGTAGAAACCATTTTTGATACGCTGAACGCCAAAGCGGCCTTGTTCGCGATTGATCAGTATCGGGACCAACACGGTGTCGACATTCCCATCATTATCTCCGGCACCATTACCGACGCCTCCGGTCGCACCCTGTCCGGTCAGGTGACGGAAGCGTTCTGGAATTCAGTACGTCATGCCGAACCGCTATGCATCGGCTTGAATTGCGCTTTGGGCGCGAAAGAGCTACGCCCTTACATCGAAGAGTTGTCGACGCTGGCCGATACTTATGTGTCCGCTTATCCCAATGCGGGCTTGCCCAACGAATTCGGCGGCTATGATCAGGGCCCGGAAGAAATGGCCGCCATCATCCGGGAATTCGCCGAAAGCGGCTTCGTCAATCTGGTTGGCGGTTGTTGCGGCACTACCCCGGCGCACATCCAGGCGATTGCCGAAGCGGTCAGCGACCTACCAGGACGACCCATCCCTGAAATCGCCCGGTACTGTCGGTTATCGGGCTTGGAACCCTGTACGATCAGCCCCGATTCGCTGTTCGTTAATGTGGGTGAACGCACCAACGTCACCGGTTCAGCGATATTCCGTAAGCTGATTAAAACCGGCGATTACACCACCGCCCTCAAAGTCGCCCGCCAACAGGTGGAAAACGGCGCGCAGATTATCGACATCAACATGGATGAGGGCATGTTGGATTCCGAGCAGGCCATGGTCACGTTTCTCAATCTGGTAGCAGCCGAACCGGATATCGCTCGGGTGCCGATCATGCTTGATTCCTCGAAGTGGTCGATCATTGAAGCGGGTTTGAAGTGCGTCCAAGGCAAGTCGGTGGTCAATTCGATCAGTCTCAAGGAAGGTGAAGAGGCGTTTATCCACCATGCGAAACTGGTCCGTCGTTACGGTGCTGCGGTCATCGTCATGGCCTTCGATGAAACCGGCCAAGCCGATACCCAGGCGCGTAAAGTCGAGATTTGCCAGCGTAGTTACAAGATACTCACCGAGCAGGTCGGATTTCCGCCCGAGGATATTATTTTCGATCCCAATATCTTCGCCGTGGCGACCGGTATCGAAGAACACAATAACTATTCGGTAGATTTCATCGAAGCGACGCGGGAAATTAAACGAACCCTGCCGTATGCCATGATCTCCGGTGGAGTATCTAATGCCTCGTTTTCGTTTCGCGGTAATGATCCGGTGCGCGAAGCCATGCACTCGGTGTTTCTCTATCATGCCATTCGCGCCGGTATGGATATGGGCATCGTCAACGCCGGTCAATTAGCTATTTATGCTGAAATCGAGCCGGAATTGCGCGAGCGGGTAGAGGATGTGATTCTCAATCGCCGCAACGATGCCACGGATCGTTTGCTGGAAATTGCCGAGCGTTTCAAAGGTGGTCCCGCCCAGGCCCGTAAGGAAGATCTGGCTTGGCGCGAATGGCCGGTCGCCAAACGGCTGGAACACGCCCTGGTTAAAGGCATCGACGAGTATGTCGAAAGCGACACCGAGGAGGCACGTCAGCACGCCGAACGACCGCTGCATGTCATCGAAGGACCGCTGATGGACGGCATGAACGTGGTCGGCGATCTCTTTGGCGAGGGCAAGATGTTTCTGCCCCAAGTGGTCAAATCCGCACGGGTGATGAAAAAGGCAGTCGCCCATCTCATCCCGTATATCGAAGCGGAAAAACAAGCGGGCGAAGCCTCCCGCTCCAACGGCAAAATCATCATGGCTACGGTGAAGGGCGATGTCCATGACATCGGCAAGAATATCGTCGGCGTGGTGCTCCAATGCAACAATTTCGAGGTCGTTGATCTCGGTGTGATGGTACCGGCGCAGAAAATCCTCGACACCGCCCGACAGGAACAGGCCAGCATGATTGGTTTATCGGGTCTGATTACGCCCTCTCTGGATGAAATGGTGCATGTTGCCAAAGAAATGCAGCGGCAGAATTTCGAACTGCCGCTGCTGATCGGCGGGGCGACCACTTCGCAAATGCATACGGCGGTCAAAATCGATCCCCAATATGAACAAGCGGTGGTTTACGTCAAGGATGCGTCACGGGCCGTGGGCGTTGCGCAGAATATGGTCAGCCCGAGCGGACGGGACGAGTATGTTGCTCAGATCAAGGCCGATTACGCAACCAAACGTGAACAACATAAAGGTCGGCAACGCAAAGACGCTCACATCACCCTGGACGAAGCGCGGCGCAATAAATTTGCACCTGAATGGAGCGCTTATACCCCACCTCGACCCGAAAGGCTGGGGACACAGCTGTTTGCGGATTATCCCTTGGGTGATCTAGCGAACACCATTGACTGGACGCCCTTTTTCCAAACCTGGGAACTGCGCGGGCGATTTCCGCAGATCTTGGATGATCAAGTGGTCGGCGAACAGGCCCGGCATCTATATGACGATGCCCTGACCATGCTGGATCGAATCGTTCAGGAAAAATGGCTGAGGGCTAGCGGGATCATCGGCTTCTTCCCGGCCAATAGCATCGGCGACGACGACATCGAACTCTATACCGATGACAGTCGCAGCCAAGTGTTGCTGACCCTGCATCATCTCAGACAGCAAACTCGCCGCCCGCCCGGCAAACCCAATCAATGCTTGGCCGATTTGGTAGCGCCTAAATCCAGCGGCGTAGCCGATTATATCGGCGCGTTTGCCGTTACCGCTGGGCACGGCATTGAGGAACACCTTGCCGCATTTGCCCAAGATCATGACGACTACAACGGCATTTTATTGAAAGCCCTGGCGGATCGATTAGCCGAAGCTTTCGCAGAACACCTGCACCTGCGGGTGCGCAAAGAGTTTTGGGGTTATGCTGCTGACGAAGATCTGGCAAATGAAGCGTTGATTGACGAACAATATCGCGGTATTCGGCCCGCTCCCGGCTATCCAGCCTGCCCGGATCATACAGAAAAGGATTTGTTATGGCGTTTATTGGATGTGCAAGCCCAAGCCGGTATCTCCTTAACCGAGAGTTACGCGATGTTGCCGACGGCAGCGGTATCAGGCTGGTATTTTGCGCATCCAGAAGCGCGTTACTTTGGTTTGGGAAGAATTGAGCGCGATCAAGTGGAAGATTATGCCCAGCGCAAAGGTATGAGTTTGCGCGAGGCGGAACGTTGGCTGGCGCCTAGTCTGGGTTACGATCCGGATTGAACGGATACAGTTTGTGGTCACCCACCGATAGAGGAGGGCTCTCATGCTGCTGGAAGGTTCGTGTCAT
>JAZBPA010000219.1:0-13939 GCA_036351435.1 Candidatus Competibacteraceae bacterium | reverse complement strand
TTCCCCACGTCCGTGGGGATGAACCATTACGGGAGGCAATTAGCGCATCGGTATCGCAGCACAAAAAGTAGGGGACAGTCCACTATTGCCTCGAGATTGGTTATTCTCCCGCATCGTTATCCCTGATTCCGTCCCGCTCCATCCAGGTTATGCTTGATCCTCGCGGCTTATCGGTGCACTGGCTTCTCACATTAGCTACTGATGGTAGAATGAATTTACACGCTGGCAGAGGCGAGAGTAGATGAACAAGCGGTATGTCGAGAAAGCAAACGACATTTATCAGCTTATCGGTACGCACGTGTTGGTGGACTCAATCGTTTATGCGTTTTGGTGAAGGCAGACAGCCGAAAGCATTGCGCAGTCTTTTCCGGTGCTAACGCAGAAGCAGGTGTACGGTGCCTTGACGTTCTACCTGACCAATCAATCAGCAATAGATGCCTATCTCAAAGAAGCTGAAGCGGAGTTTTAGGCACTGTGTCAGGCTACCCGTGAGCAAGGCCAATGTTTTATCAAAAGCCCGGTAGGATAAGGTGAAGAACGAACCGCATCGACAAGTTACAGCGACAATCCGATTGATGCGATTTCTTTGTCATCGCATTCTACAAATCATGCCTTATGTACAGCGGATGATCCGTATTCGACATTCCAATGGTTGGTAACTCATGGCAAGAAAAGTTTGGGTCTACGATCCTCAGTCCGGTGGGAAAAAAGTCCCGGATGCAACTAAACCTCAGATTCGTCAGCGTATCTTGGATCACGCAGAACAAAATTATGCCGGTAAGTACAACCGGATTGACGTTCGGTTCCGAGGCCAGTTCTGTTACATCGACGCCTATATTGAGCCATACGTTGCAGCGGGTTTTGATCCGCGGCCATTTGGTGAATCCCGAGAAGAATTCATAGAGCGCTTGCGTAATACACCAACACATTTGTGTCGGCTACGCTACTTCGGTAATGAAAACCGATGGTCGATGGCTTTCTACACCTACAGCCATGAAAAGTATGAGCCCTGTATTTTTAACAATGGAAGTTGGGAGGGGACCCCGGAGGACGCATTTGACACTGCCGCAGTTTATTTAACCGATTGATACAAAAATAAAATGATAAATTCCAGCGGATACTCTCTCTAAAAACTCGCACAACTGATTAACCCTGTCGTGAGTCGCTATAACAATTGAAGTCAGGCCAAAAGGGTACGCAATGCAACAAGCGCTCGACAACAAACGTATCTTAGTCACCCAAGCCGATTCATTTATGGGACCTGCTATCTACAAAGCACTTAAAGGACAAGGCGCTGAAGTCATCACGCAGGTTGGCTCGTTGGTCGACCCCGAAGAGCCCGGTAAAGTTATCGCACAAGTGGGGAAGATTGATGTGCTGATCATAAACTTGGCGATTGGTGCGCCGACAACGCCTGCCGAGCAAGTCACTGACGATGAATGGGATGAAGTCTTTAAGGCACTGGTCCACCCGCTACCCCGCCTAACCCGCGCTGTGTTACCGCAAATGCTGGCCCGTGCATCCGGGAAAATAATCGTTATCGGTAGCGCATCGGCCCTGAGAGGAATAAACCGCGCATCCACCTACAGTGCCGCAAGAGGAGCACAACTCGCTTATGTACAGGCACTGGGCGTCGAAATGGCCAAGCACAACATCCAGGTCAACGCCATTGCGCAAAATTTTGTCGACAACCCAAGCTACTTCCCGGAAGAGATTCAAGCCAATCCCAAATTTCAAGACAGATTAAAGCGTGAAGTGCCTCTTGGGCGACTGGTGTCTGCAAATGAAGATGCTTCCTTTGTAGCGTACTTGTGCTCCGAGGCAGCGAATTGCTTCGTCGGTCAGGTTTTCCCAGTCTGCGGCGGATGGGTGCCGCGCTAGCTGATCATGTCGTTAGTTCGGTAGTGCACTGTTATCCCGCGAACATCATTAGAGCATGGATGATCTGCAGGCAAGAAAAATCATGAGAAAAACTGTGCTGATTGTGCTGGCGTTGCTTGGCCTTATCATCGGTTATCTCTTGGCTTGGCCGGTACCTATCGAACCGCAAGCTTGGCAACCACCACCGAATCCCGGTTATACCGGCGTTTTCGCCCCGAACGAACGGTTGAGTGATATACAACAGTTGCCGCTGGGCGATCAGTACGGTCCCGAGGAAGTGATTGTTGATCAGCAGGGCGAGCTGTATGCCGCAACCCACGACGGTTGGATTGTACGCATGACCGAGGACGGTTCGCAGATTCAGAATTGGGTGCAAACCGGCGGTCGACCGCTCGGTCTAGTGTTCGACCCGCAGGGCAATCTGATTGTTGCCGACGCCTTTCGGGGGTTATTACAAATCACTCCGGCTGGTGACATCACAGAACTCGCGACCGCAGCGGATGGCACTCCCATTCACTACGCTAATAACGTCGATGTGGCGGCGGATGGCAAGATTTACTTTTCCGACGCCTCGACCCGCTTCGATGCACGCGCTTCCGGTGGTACTTATGCCGCCAGTCTGCTGGATATTATGGAGCACAGCGGAAGTGGCCGGTTGTTGGTTTACGATCCGGCGACCCAACGCGCATCGACTTTATTGGACGGACTGAACTTCGCTAACGGAGTGGCGATTAGCCCAGACCAAACGAGTGTGTTGGTTAATGAAACCGGTATGTATCGCGTACTGCGCTACTGGCTGACCGGTCCACAAACCGGCCAGGTGGAGACGGTCCTAGCAGCATTGCCGGGCTTTCCCGATAATTTGACTCGGGGACAGGACGGACGCTATTGGCTGGCCTTGATTTCACCGCGCAATGCCCTGTTGGATCGGTTAGCCGATAAACCTTGGTTACGCAAAGTCGTGCAGCGACTCCCTGCTGCTGTGCGGCCCAAGGCCGTACATTACGGGCATGTGATTGCGTTCGATGACAACGGAGAAGTCGTGTTGAACTTGCAGGACCCAGCTGGAACCTATCCGCTCATCTCAGCGGCCACCGAGACTGATGATGCGCTTTATTTCGGCAGTTTGATTGCGCCAACCGTAGGTAAGCTAGCCAAAGACGTTGTCGGTTTTTAAGCGGCTCAAGCAAAGCTACGGATGGTCATTTGATAGACCAATCAAATAGCATACCCCGCTCTCAATGGAGCGAATCGGCGTAAAGGTGCGATAACGCCTTTTAACCAGGAGATGCGGTAAGAAATCTTATGCGGTTTTGAGCCTGCTTAAGTCGTGTCGGTCAGATTGACCCGGTCAAATCAGTTTGTTGCAGACTATAGATGAACCGTTTGACTCGGGCATGGGTTGCCCATAAATCAGCTATGTGTTTGTTGTTAATTGTTTTTTAACAGGTTGGCACGGATGGTGTTATGACCTAGTCACGAAACAACGTTTAACCCACTATCGAGACTAGAGTTAGGAGAAATCACATGAGCATGAATCACACGACTAAAGGCATCATCGGACTTGTTTGTGGAACCGTATCGCTGCTGAGCGGCGCTGATCTGGCCACCGCCGCATCGGACTACAAAGTCATCCGCGAGAAAACGGTCATGGTCGGTGAGTGGAAAGACCACCAGCCGGGCTACTTAATCCGCTTTTATATGCCCAGCGATTACGATTCCAGCTACAAAACTGTGCTGCAGATGAATATCAGCAGCACCAACAAATCCAGCTACAACAGCCTGTATCTGAATCCCGAATTTGTCCCGGGTGAATTCGAAGGCTGTGACTCGATCCATCAGGATCGGAATGAGAATTACCGCATCGGTTCGCTGCCCTATGTCGAACACGAGCGTTGGGCAGTCCATCATGAAGTAGTCGAGGGGAAATACCTGAAGCCGGGGGATAACTATCTGCTGGTGTGTGCCCGCAATCATCACGGCGATACCTGGGGGGACCTGGATAACTTCTACCTCAAAGACATCGTGCTGCACTACCGTGAATACGAACCCGCCCCTGAGTTCTGCCCGGCGGTCTTTGAGCCAGTCTGCGGTGCTGACGGCATGACTTACAACAACGCGTGTGAAGCGGACCAAACGCGGGTTGAGATTGTCTATGAGGGATCTTGCTCAGTCGAGTAAATTAGCTGAGACTACCGAAACTTCTCCAGAACCCCGCTTCGGCGGGGTTTTTTATTGCTTTGGGTAGGGTTCTTCGTCTTTATTTTCCCCAGAGGAGCGCCTATTAGCGGCGATTAATCCAGCTACCACCCCAACCGCCGCCACGGCGATTAACCCAACTACCGCCACCACCACCGCGACCATTAAGCCAGCCGCCACCACCACCGCGACGGTTTATCCATCCCGCTGCCTGCGCTGATTTCTCGGTTAGTAGCGCGCCACTTCCAACTAACGCACCGGCGATAACTACCTTTGACCATTTGCCTAAACCGCTCAAAAACTTACGCCGGCTTTGTGTTGCATGCTCTTCTTTCGCTGTGTTCGGATCTTCAGCTTGTATGTGTTCGCTGTGTCTATTTTGTTTGTCAGTCATGGGTTGAACTCCGTCGAATGTTCTTCTGTTTACTTTGCTGCTTGCTCGGGATTGCCCATCAGGTGGGAAAAATGGATAGTATGATAACGCCAGTCCTCGCCTTGTTTGACGATTACCCCGGAAAGGTTCAGCACAAACTCGCGATTTTCACCTTGTTTTTGATCCTTGAAGTGACAAACAATCGTCAACCAAACGACATCGCCCCGGGCGCTTCCAGCCCCCTCGCCGCACTTCGCCTCCACGGTATTGGCGTCAAATCCTTTCATAAAGTTGCTGTAGGCGTCTTTAACCTCCTCTTTCCCGACCCAGTGCTCACCGGGGCCAGTGCCCATCAGCATGATGTCGTCACTGTCGGCGTAGGTAGCCATCACCCCGTCGACATCGTGATTATCAAACGCTTTTTGCTGTGCTTCCCAAAGTGCCTTTACCCCATCCTTAATTGACTGATCAACCTCCTGCGCTTGACTTATACCCGCAGCGAACCAGCATAAAAAAACCAATAGTCCCAATCGCTTCATCATTATCGCTCCTCTAACACGCTGTTTAAAATCCGATAAATTCCATTTTTACTTGTATAAAGTATAGTTTCTATATGCAATAGTTCGCCTGTCATTTGGTGCCACCAGGGCTATAATTTCGAAAACTACCAAGGTTAAGTCGGTAAGCGACGAGTGAAACCATCCAATTCGCTAACGGTCATGCCGGTTACCAGGGTGGCCCCAGTATTGCGCTATACGAGTCAGCTAGAATCTATAGGCGAACCGGTTGACCGGTTGCTGGTGCGTTCGCGAATCCCTACACACCTGCTCAAACATCCCACAGCAGTCATACCTCTGGAGAACGTTTTTCGATTCCTTGAACTGGCATGCCGGACGCTGGGCACCGAGTATCTCGGCTTGCATGTCGGCTTTGCGACCCCATTAGGTGAGCTGGGACCCTATGGGCGTACGCTTCAGAACTCTCTCACGATTTACGATTACCTTTGCAGGGGTATATCCCTTTACCGGATGCTGATGACAGGCCAGCATTTCTGGTTATCAGAACATGGGGAAGAGTTTCGGCTCAATATTGCAACCATCGGAAAACCCAGGATCGGGGCGTACCAGTCTCACATCGAGACCCTGGTCACCACTATTGAGAATTTCAGGAAAGCGGCAGGCGCAAACTGGTCACCCAGGGAGATCAGCCTCGCCTATATGAGTCAGGAAGACCTTCCGGATATCGAACCTCTTGCCAATTCGCGAGTCTTGCGGGGCACTGGGGAGACCTATCTCACGATTCCGCGGGCGCTGATGGCGCTGCGTTTTCCCTGTGTTCACGATGATATTCCGAAGAAGAGTCCAAATTCTTCCACCGAGCGTTTGTTGCCGGAAGATCTGAGCAGCTTAGTACAAATTCAGCTCGAATCCCTGTTATCCGACCGGGTGTTTCAGATAGACATCGTTGCTGAAACCCTGAATATGAACAGGCATAAACTGCAGCGCAGTCTGGCGAAACAGGGGCTGAACTATTCGCTGCTGTTAGCTGAAACCCGTATGCGCCGCGCTGCCGATTGGTTGGAAAAAACCGATAAACCTATTACCGAGCTCGCTTTTGAGCTTGGCTACACGGATGCTTCCAACTTTACCCGTGCATTCCGACGGCAGATCGGAGTATCCCCCCAGACCTTCCGTGATGGAACGATAGGGACATAAAATCGATCCGCTACAGTGGCCACCTGGCCACTACACGTATGGATTCGACCAGTTATAGCGCAATCCCCTGAACACGGGGGACCGGAACAGTTGTCACGAAATGACAGGCTGACTATTCGAATCCCCGTTACACTTCTAAATACTCTATAAAAAAAGTGTGTTTTCGCGATGCGCTCGTGCCTTGTAATTCTGGGGCGCTTGCAGTGTATCTCGGTTCTGGGTCATTGCTTAGGGTGTAGCACCAGCCCCGCCCAGAGATCCTCGACGGCAGCTGGACCTTCCCCAAGCCGTAGCCGGCCAAGTGAGCAGCAGGCTAGACCTCTTTTGACTGGGTTAACTCGATGCAAAGACTCTGATTAATCAAGGCCGTCACCAGCATGATGGTTTTGGGCAAGCGCAGTCGTCACTGACGATCACAGGCATTGCCTACTGGGAGAGCGGCCTACACCATTCGCGTCGCTAATCGACTGGAAGATATCTCTGGAAACAATGTCCTAGCTCCGCTGGATGTTGAATTAAATCCCACCACCACATCATCAACAGAATCACTCAAAGCGACAGAATCATGCCAAGACTACACCCTTATTCCATACTGTATCCAATAAGCCTGCTGATTATGCTCAGCCTGATGTACGGCTGCGCTAGCGTGCCTTTCGATGCACCTAAACCTGCCAGCTACGCTTTCGACAGCAGCGCAACGGCAAACACGTTTTTAGGTTCGCGAGTTGAGGCGCTGAGCGCTGCGCACCCGAATCAATCCGGCTTTTTTCTATTAGATGACGGTATCGACGCCCTGGCTGCCCGACTGTTACTCAGCGGCCGCGCCGAGCGCAGCATCGATGCCCAGTATTATCTGCTCCATAATGATGTTGCGGGTCATCTTTTCCTGGTGGCTCTGCTGCAAGCCGCGGATCGCGGCGTGCGGGTGCGGTTGTTAGTGGATGACATTACCACCGCAGGCCACGATGTCGATATGGCGGCTTTCGATGCTCATCCGAATATGGAGATCCGTGTTTTCAATCCATTTTCTCGCAGCCGAGGCCGCTTTCTGAGCGGCGCGACGGAATTTCGCCGCATCAATCGCCGGATGCACAATAAATCCATGACCTTTGACAATCAGGTCACTATTGTGGGCGGACGTAATATCGGGGCGGAATATTTCGAAGCCCAAGAGGTGAGTAATTATAACGACCTGGATGTGCTGGGCATTGGCCCGGTGGCACAAGAGGTATCGGCAGCTTTCGATACCTACTGGAACGACCCAGTCGCTGTACCGGCAAATCTGTTGGTGAGTATCGAGAACGCGACAGCCGAACTTGATAAACGCCAGGCTGCTATCCCCGAGTTTATTGCCAACGCCCGGCAGACACCTTTTGGCGCGGCGCTGGAAAGCACGCTTCTGGAATCCATAAGCAATAACGAAACCCCGCTGATTTGGAGCAAGGCAACCGTAGTGGCCGATCCGCCGCAAAAAGCACAGCAAGGTTACCGCGGCGACCATCCGGAACAACTCAGTTCGGTCATGGGGCCGGTAGTGCGGGCAACAGAAAAAGAATTGGTCGTGGTTTCGGCCTATTTTGTCCCCCGGCAAAGCGGTGTCGAACTGTTCCGCAGTTTAACGGAACGGGGTGCACGAGTATTGATCCTGACCAATTCATTGGCTGCTAATGATGTCGTGCCGGTGCATGCGGGTTATTCCCGTTATCGAAAAGACCTGCTCGAAGCCGGGGTTGAACTATGGGAAGTCCGGGCCGAGGCAAAACGGGAGAGCCGCCAGCGCCGGGGCTTGGGATATTCACAGTCCAGCCTGCACACTAAAGCGTTTACCGTTGATCGACGCTATTTATTTATTGGTTCGTTCAACTGGGATCCTCGTTCGGTCAATATCAACACCGAAATGGGAGTTTACCTCGATGCGCCGGATATGACCGTGCCGGTACTGGAACATTTCGAAGGCCGCCTGCAAGAGATCGCGTATCGACTGCGTCTTGATGAAAAGGGCAAGATCGAGTGGGTGGGCTGGGAAAACGGCGAGGAAGTGATTTACCACAACGAACCTGGTGCTTCATTCTGGAAGCGGTTCACGGCGGGGTTTTACAGGCTGCTGCCACTTGAGAGCCAATTGTAGTAGCGGCGGCCGCCGTAAGCGAAAAAGTGATATGGGGTTCGAATCATAAAAACAACGCGCATTCTTGTTCTAACGACGGCCGCCCTGATAGCTACAGGGCTATCGGTCGCGGTACCTGCATTCGCAACCCAGACGCCGGATGTCGACCATGAGCCGCTGTCCGCTATGGTCTCCGCGACCGTGCTGGAAGCGCGCATCGCTGAGGTTGGGGATGCCAAGGACTTAACGGATGAGGCCCGCGACAGGTTGATTGGGCTCTACCGCCGATCAATCAGCAATCTCGAGGCGACAGAGGTCCACGAGGTGGCAGCGGCTGGTTACCGGCAGAACGCGAAGAACGCGCCGGCTCAGATCGAGGCCTTGCGTTCCGCCCGTTTGGAGATCCTGGCCGACGAACCCCTGGCGCAGCTTGATGTAGCGGAAAACCTCACGCTGACGGACCTCGAACGCCGCCTGCAGGAGGAACGCGCGGACCTGGCCGCGGTGAAGGCGCGCCATGACGATATGAAGGCGCGGCTCGCGTCACAGCAGCGCCGGCCTACAGTCATCCGCCAACGCCTCGTTGAGGCCGCCGCGGAGCGCGAAGCCGTCTCAGCGGCATTGTCGTCCGATGCACCCGAGGATGGCTCCTCTAGGCGGCAAGGGCCAAAACTTGCGGAGGCACAACGCTGGGAGCTGGAGACCCGTTACCGTGCTTTGAGCACCGAGATCAAGATGCTCGACCAAGAGTTGCTGAGCCGAGCCGTTCGTCTCGATCTGCTTGAGGCGAAACGGGACAGGTACGTTGCCAGCATCGATTGGATTGCTGCTCGGGTGACGGCACTCGAAGAGCGTACCTTGGCACAACGGCGGCAAGCAGCCGGTCAGGCCAGGGCGGACGCGGAGCAGGTGCGTCGCGACATTGAGGGCATGGACCCGGTGCTTATTCGCTTGTCGGAGGCTAATGTCGCGCTTGGCCAAGCCATCGATGAGCTCGTCGCGGAGCTGCATGGCCTCGACCAAGCCAGGGCGAAGGCAGAGCGCCTCACCGAACGGATGGGTGCGGACTATCGCGATACGCGCAACACCCTCGAGTCCGGTGTGTTCAGCGACGAGCTGGGGGCGATTCTGCTTCAGCAACTCGACGCGATGCCGGATTTCAACAGCTTGCAGCAACAGCAAGAGCAGCGCAGATCACAGCTCGCCAGCTGGAATACGCGCCGTTTGGGGTATCGGGCCGAGGCGCGACGACTCAGCAATGTCGAGACTGTAGTCTCTGAACTGCATAGCGAGCTCCAGACGGGTCAACCGCAGGCGCAGCAGGAGCGGTTGCGAGGACTGGTGACGCAGCGCCTGGTACTGCTCGACCACATGCTTGAGACTGAGGAGCTTTACCTCGACAAGACGAAGGAGCTTGATGCCGCCGAAGACGCGCTGCTCGCCGTCGCCGCCGATTACGAAGCACAATTGTTAGAGCGTTTGGCCTGGCTTCGCACGGAGGCGCCAATCGACTTGGACAAGCTGCTGGCGCTACCCAATCAGCTCAACACGATGTTGGCAGCGGACCGCACAACCGAGCTTGGACGGATTATTTCTCGCCAACTCGCGGCGAATCCGCTGTTTTGGGGAGCGGTTCTGCTCGTTGGCACACTGCTTTGGAGCCGGCGTCGCATCCGCACTGCTCTTGAGGGCTTGGCAGGCCGCGTCGGCAAGCCCAGCACGGATCGTTTCGGTCTCACGCTGCGCGTGCTCGGCTTGACGTTGCTATTGGCGTTGCCGCTGCCGCTGCTGTTGGCCGCATCAGGTTGGCTGTTGTTGCACACATCCCAGGGTACCGATCTGACGCTGGTCGTAGGCGACAGATTCTTGGAGATTGCCGGGCTCTTGCTTACCCTGCAACTGTTGTCCGCTATTTGCCGGCCTAATGGGCTCGCGGCGGTACACTTTTGCTGGCCGAAACCAAACCTGACACTGGCGCGGACCACGACACGGCGTTTGACGTGGACCCTAGTCCCGGCGGTGGTGCTCATGCACTTCGCGGTTGTGCTTGATCCGCTCAAGGGTGGTGGCACCATGGGGCGGCTCGCCGCCATCGTTGCCTTCGGCACGGTCGCCTGGTTCATGGTCCGGGTTTTCCACCCGCGCCGCGGCGTCACGGCCCAGCTACGCCACCCGGATGCCTATCCGTTGCTGATGGGCAGCTACTGGCTTTGGTATCCGGCGCTGGTGCTCTACCCGGTCGTGATGATTGTCCTGGCTTGGTCCGGCTATCTATACACGGCCACAGTGGAAGCCAACAACTACCAAGCCTCCATGCAGCTGATCTTAGCAGTGGTGCTGTTGGAAGCGCTCGCCCTGCGCTGGCTGCTCGTGGTGCGCCGACGGCTTTCCTATGAAGCAGCTCTGGAGCGCTACAGAGTGGCCTCGGAAGCCGCCCAATCAGAGTCGCGGGAGCCAGACCGGGAGGCTGTGGAGCTGCGCTTCGAAGAGCCGCAAGTGGAATTCTCCACACTCAGTGCTGACACCCGGATACTAATCCGCTACAGCTTGGCATTCGTCGCCATAATCGGCTTCGTGCTGATCTGGTCCGACACGCTGTCGGCATTGCGTGTATTCGAGGATCACGTGCTCTGGAACAAGACGGTTTCAGTGGGCGGCGAAGAGCAGCAGCAACCCGTTACGTTACTGCATCTGGGGCTCGCCCTACTCTTCGCCGCCGGTACCTTGGTTCTGCTCAGGCGAATGCCGGCGCTATTGGAGATCATCCTGTTACAGCGCTCTGCACTGTCTACCGCGGACCGTTACGCAGTCACGACCTTGACCAGCTATGTCATCGGGGCGATCGGTATTTTACTGGTGCTCGGCACGCTCGGCGTGAGCTGGACGCACCTGCAATGGATGGCGGCAGCACTCAGCGTCGGTATCGGTTTTGGCCTGCAGGAGATCGTCGCCAATTTCGTCAGCGGCCTGATCATCCTGTTCGAGCGGCCGATCCGCCTTGGCGACACGGTCACGGTGGGCGATACCGACGGTGTCGTCACAAAGATCCGAATCCGCGCCACGACGATCCGTAACTGGGATCGCAAGGAGTTGCTGGTGCCGAACAAGGAGTTCGTTACCGGCCGGCTACTGAACTGGTCGCTGTCGGATCCCGTCACCCGCATCATGCTGGAAGTTGGTGTCGCCTATGGCAGTGATGTCAAGCAGGCGTCGGCCATCATGACAAGCATCGCACTGGCGAACGAGCATGTCATCAATGAGCCACCGCCAGTCGTGACCTTCGACACCTTTGGCGACAACGCCTTAACCCTGACACTGCGCGCCTTCGTCGGCTCCATCGATGTCCGCCTAAGTACCATCTCAGCGCTGCATCGGGACATCAACGAAGCCTTCGCCGACGCGGGTATCAGCATCGCCTTCCCGCAGCGGGACCTGCATCTGGATACGGCCCGACCGCTACAGATCGAGCTGCGCAAAACACAACCCGGAGCAGATCATAATGACCAGTAGACAGACACTTCAATTAAAAGTCGGTGTAATCGCCGTTTCCCTATTGCTGGCGCCCGGATTACTCGCGGCAGCAGCAGAGCCGCCCCGGCTGGTACTCCATGAACCGGGCCGACACTAACATCAACTGATTCCAATCAAGGAGTCCCTCATGATTCTATTTTCACGTTTTACGGCAATCTGCCTGGCCGCTGGCCTTGGCGTATCTGTTTCGAGCGGGCCGGCAGCAGCGCAAATGGCCGACGACAACCTCAGCGAAATGGTGGATGCGCGCGAGATCCCGGTGACCATCGACAACTTCGCGCGCGTTGCAAGCGACATCGAATTCGACAAATACGTCAAGCTCGCAGGCGACATCAACAAGTTCTACCACTTCCGCGAACCGACGCCGGTGGACAACCAGCCGACCATCCGGATGAACCGCGACACGCTCTACAGCACCGCGATCGTCGATATCTCTGAAGGCGCGACCCTGACCCTGCCGGATGTGGGCGACCGCTACATGACTGCGATGATCGTCAATCAGGACCACTTCATCAACGAGGTGTTCTACGGCGGCGGTACGTACACGTTGGACATGGAAACCTTCGATACGCCCTATGTGATCGTCTACATGCGCACACTGGTGGACGCCGATGATCCCGAGGACGTGGCAGCGGTGAATGCCATCCAGGACCAGATGAAGATCGAGGCGGTCTCATCCAATCCCTTCATCCTGCCGGACTACGATGAAGAGGCCTATAAGGCACTGGTCGACCTGACCAACCAACTTTTGCCATTTTCGACCAATGATGTGACCGGTGTCTTCGGCAGGAAGGAAGACGTCGATCCTGTACGCCATCTGATCGGGACGGGCATTGGCTGGGCCGGCCTGCCCCATAACCATGCCTATTACCCGGCAAATGTCCCCAACCTGCCTGTCGGCGAATACAAAATCGAGGTGCCGCCCGAGGTTCCAGTGGGCGCCTTCTGGTCCATCAGCATGTACAACGCCGCAGGGTTCTTCGAGAAGAACGACATCGACGGCTATGTGGTCAATTCGATCATGGGCACGCGCAACGATGACGGGTCGATGACGGTCCATCTCGGAGGCTGTGACGATGGCCGCGTGAACTGCCTGCCGCTCACCGAGGGCTGGAACTACGTCATCCGCCTCTACCAGCCCGGCCCCGAAATCCTCGACGGCAGCTGGACTTTCCCCGATGTCGAGCCCGTAAATTGAGAAAGGAGAAGATGATGAAAAAGCTGCTTACCCTGGCGCTCTGCGTCCCGACCCTCGCGCTTGCCGAGGATGTCACCCTCGACAACCTGCTCCGGGCGGAATCCGACCACATGATCCGCCAGAATATTGAAGCCTTTGGCCTTAAGGTGGGCCAGATCGTCCACCAGCGCGAGACGGTAGACCTCGCCAACCAGCCGGTGATCCGGATGAACGTGGATACGATCTATTCCTCGCTCGTCCTCGACCTGTCCGAGCCGGCCGAGATCACACTGCCAGAGATCGACGGGCGCTACCAGTCGATGCACGTGGTCAACGAGGATCACTACATGTTTGTCGAGGCCAAACCCGGCACCTACAAACTGACTGAGGAGAAAGTAGGCACCCGGTTTGCGGCGATCACCTTCCGCACCTTCATCGACCCGTCTGACCCTGACGATGTGAAAGCCGCCCACGCCGCGCAGGACGGGATCGTCGTCTCGGGCGGTGGGTCTGGGCCGTTCGTGGCGCCGGACTGGAACACCGAGCAACTGGCGGTGGCGCGCAAGGCGCTCAATGACCTCGCGGCCGAGATCAGCTTTGATTCCACCCGTGCCTTCGGGCGCAAGGACGAGGTGGACCCGGTGCAATATCTGGTTGGCGGGATCGCCGGATGGGCCGGCTTGCCAGCGCACGGTGCCGTCTACCTGATCGACGCCGTGGACCAGAACGACGGCAAGACACCCTATGCAGTCACGGCCAAGGACGTGCCGGTGGACGCCTTCTGGTCGGTCACTGTCTACAACGCAGACGGCCACATGGAGCCCAACGACATGGGCCGCAACAACTACAACAACGTCACCGCCGAGCCGAATGACGATGGTTCCATCACCATCCATCTCGGTGCCTGCGATGATGGCCGCGTGAACTGCATCCCGATCACGCCGGGTTGGAGCTAT
>JAZBPA010000218.1:0-5626 GCA_036351435.1 Candidatus Competibacteraceae bacterium | reverse complement strand
CAGTTGACCCCAGTTGACCCCAGTTGACCCCAGTTGACCCCAGTTGACCCCCAGTCGACCCATCACTCATCGCTCATTCATCAATTCACCGTATTCTTCTCAACAAACCGGTGCGGAGCACGTGAGTCCTCGTTGCGGGTTTTGATATCGAGCATCACGGTTTTCCCTTCTTTATTGAGTTGCGCTGCCCTTTTGATGGCCGCAGGCAGCTCAGAGGCTTTGGTGACATGTATGCCTTCTGCACCCAGCCCCATCGCAATTTGCGCGTAGTTACCCGTCATATGCGTCACGCCAAACTGCTCTCTCGCGGTTGGTGTACCGCCGGGATAAGTCGCCATGATGCCGTTGTTGAGTAACGCGACGGTAATCGGCAGTTCCGCACGGACAGCAGTTTCCATATCTAATCCAGACATGCCAAACGCGGCATCGCCCAGGAAGGCGACGCAGGTACGCTCCGGCATGGCTTTTTTGGCGCCTATCATCAGCGGAATCGACGCGCCAAGATGGGTGGTTTTACCCCAGCCGACGTAGCTATGCGGTGTGGTTGCTGTGTAGAAAGGTGCCATTTGATCGCGAGGCGCGCCAGCATCATGAGTCACAATACTGTTTTCTCTATCGAGATTCTGGTCCAGTTCCCAAATGACGCGGTACGGGCTGATAGGATCGCTGTCATTCTGGAGATAGGGCATCCAGGCGGCCCACCATTCATCTTTCGCAGCTTTGATTCTGTCTTTCGCGCCCGTCGTCCGGCCCTTTTCGCCAATCAAACCTTTGACGGCATCAATCATCAGATCAAGCGTAATCTTGGCATCGCCGACGAGGCCGATATCACAAATGGTGTCTTTGTTGATCTCATCCACGTCATTGACTGAGTGAATCAGGAATTTCTCCTGCGCAAACTGTTGGCCGTAGGGCGTGGTTGTCAAGGAAGAACCCACGGCAAATATCAGATCAGATTCTTTCAGCCATTTCCTGGCCGGGCCTGTCGTTGTTAGACCACCAGAACCGATCGCCAGTGGATGCCGCTCATCGATGGCGGATTTGCCCGGCAGTGAGGTATAAACCGGCACTTCCAACAGTTCGGCAAGGGCTTTCAATTCTTCGGTAGCTTGCGCCGCCATCACGCCGCCGCCAGCCCAGATCATTGGATTTTTTGCATCTACCAGCGCTTTTGCGGCATCAGCAACATCGCCAGCCGACGGTGCGCCACGCACAGGACGCGGTGATTGATAATTCAGCGCATCGTCTGGAATATCCTGCCCAACGACCTCGGGCGGCAATTCGACAACCACAGGGCCGGGCGTTGACGACCTCAGTCGATGTATGGCACGCCGCATGACGTTGCCTGTCTCCCTGGCGCCAGTAATGAACTCCGCATGTCTGGAGACGTTCGCCCAGGAATTGACCGCGGAATAGTTGGGCCTGACGAATAGCATGTTCAATGGATTGCCACCAGGCAACACCAGAATCGGGATATTATCCGCATTGGCTTGGGCCATGCCGCCGGCAGAATTCTCTGCACCGGCTTGGGATTGCATCGCAACCACACCTAATTGCTTGCCATCACTGACACGCGAAAACCCATCCGCGGCCATCACCGCACCCCGCTCGTGGCGAAACGCGATGGGCCGAATCCCCTCCTTTGCGACCGCCTCAATCATCGGGTTGCTTGGAAAACAGGACAGCCAGGACACGCCTTCCTGCTTTAATATCTTTGCAATGTATTCATCACCTTTCATTATTCACGCTTTGTCCTGTTGAAATCTAATCAAGATTCAAATCCTATAGCATTTCGCATGTTCAGATTGTCGTCCAGCCGACAGACTTTCGCACTCATGATCCTAATACTATTGCAGACAAACCAGGCCCGGATCTGACGGCCACATTGCGTTCTTCGAGCTCACTCTGTTGGCGAAACGATGACCGTTCAATCAAACTGCGGAGACAAAAATGCGGATAGCAATAGCGGGCATTGTTCACGAAACGAACACCTACGTACGGGACCAGACACAGATTGGTGACTTTAAAATTCTGCGCGGCGAGCAAATGCTGAAACTGTGCGGCACGCAAACCCAATCAGGCGGTGCGATAGACACCTGCATCGAGCTGGGTATCACACCGGTACCGATTCTTCAGTCATTTGCCCAGCCGTCCGGGAAGGTCTCAACGGAAGCCTACAACGCGATGAAATCTGAGCTCCTGGAGAGGCTGGCGCAGGAGATGCCAGTGGATGGCGTATTTCTGGATCTTCATGGCGCCGGATCAGTTGATGGGTGTTTAGATCTGGAGGCCGATCTTGCCGAGGATGTGCGTCGTCTTGTTGGGGATGCGATACCTGTTACTGCCGCATTTGATCTGCACGGTAACGTTACTCAGCGTATGGCGGATGCTCTGAATGGTGTATTCGCCTGCTATGAGTACCCGCACATTGATATGCACGAGCGAGCAGGTGATGCCATCAGACTCATCTGTGACATGATCGAACACGACTATCGTCCGAGCGTGATCGTCGAGACAGTACCCATGCTGATGCCGACCACCACAACATTTGAAGGTGCAGGTAAAGCACTACGCGATCAGGTACGGCAGGTCGAGCTTGATGATCCGCAAGCGATCAATGTCAGTATGTTCCATGGCTTTCCCTACGCCGATGTGCCTCATGTGGGTTGCCACATTGTTGTCACCAGTCGCGCCGGAGAAGATCATGCTCGCGCACTGGCAAAAAAGGTCGGTCTCGAGCTCTGGGCGCAGCGGGAATCCTTCAGAGCATTGAGCCTGTCAGCAGAAGAAGCAGTCCAGGCAGCACTAGCCGCAGCAAAAAGACCCGTGGTGATCAACGAAACATCGGATAACCGTGGCGGTGGCACTCCGGGTGATGGTACTCACCTGCTGAGAGCCATGCTTGAAGCGAAACTCGACAACGCATGCTTCGGCTTTATCGTCGATCCCGAGGTCGCCAATCAGGCTCATCAGGCTGGCGTTGGCAGCAGTATTCATGTCGAACTTGGCGGTAAATACGATGATCTACACGGCGAACCTCTGCAGCTGGATGTTTACGTCAAGGCCCTGCACGATGGCCGTTGCGTCATGCAGGGCCTGGCAAAGGGAGCCAGAATAAACTACGGCAAGCTCGCCAGACTTCAAGTAGAAGGTATGGACATTGTGGTTGGCAGCGAGCGTTCGCAAACATTCGATCCAGAACCCTTCCTCGCCGTGGGTATTGACGTATTGTCTAAAGACTATATTGCGCTCAAATCCAGCAACCATTTCAGAGCCGGCTTTGAAGCAATCGCCGGTACCATCATCACTGCCGACCCACCTGGATTGACCACACATCACATAGAAATTTTTGAGAAAACTCTCTGCACCCAACCGCTGTGGCCACAAGATGAGAACGCATCCTATTCTTGAGGTGATTACGTGAATACGAAGACTGATTTCCTCGTCATTGGTGCAGGCATTGCTGGCTTATCCGCCGCCGCAGAACTGGCAGGGAGCGCAAAAGTTGTTGTTCTCGAAAAGGAAAAGCAACCGGGCATTCATGCCACTGGACGTTCCGCTGCGTATTTTGCACCTGCCTATGGCAATGAGACAGTTCGAGGAATATCCATTACCTGCGAAAAGTTCTTCCGAACCCCACCTGATGGGTTTACAGATGTTCGATTGCTGCGGCCCCGCGACGCGATGTTTATTGGTCGACAGGATCAACAGTCGGCAATCGACAGCATGCTGGCCGAGGTCAACAATCTGATTGCACTAGATGCTGCAGCGATGGTTCATCGTGTTCCCGCGCTTGATCCGAATTATGCGGTCACAGCTTTACTAGATCCTACAGGTGGCGACCTTGACGTTGACGCATTGATGCAGGGTTACGCGAGATTGCTCAAGCAGCGAGGTGGACGCGTTGAGACTGGGATTGATATCACGCAAATTTCTTTTGACAACGGTCTTTGGATGCTCGAAACGCCCCTGGGGAATTACTCTGCGCCAATTATCATCAATGCCGCCGGCGCCTGGGCGGACCCTGTTGCAGTAATGGCAGGCTTGAGTGGCATCGGCATTGAACCCAAGCGTCGCACGGCCGTGCTGATCGATGCACCGTCTGAATATGATATTGCTGACTGGCCCCTGACGCTCGATGTTGAAGAAGCGTTCTATTTCAAACCAGATGCAGGGCAGTTACTCATCTCGCCAGCAGATGAAACCCTTTCTCCACCTTGTGATGCGCAACCAGAAGATATTGATGTCGCGATTGCCGTTGACCGCTTTTCAACCGCTACTGGAATTGATGTACGACGTGTTAACCATCGTTGGGCGGGGTTACGCAGCTTTGCGCCTGACAAGACCTTTGTTGTTGGCATGGATCCCCGTCACATGGGTTTTTTCTGGCTGGCAGGACAGGGTGGTTATGGCGTTCAATCTGCGCCAGCACTGGCTAATCTCACTAATCACCTTTTGACTGGAGCGATCCTGAGTGAGGATTACGTGTCATTGTCCAGATTCATTGATGCTGTAGATCCGCAACGTTTGATTCAATTCTGAAATCTATTCCAATCAACTTGCGAGATGACCCATGAACGAACAAGCAGCTCAACTACATAAGGACTCCATCATCATAGATGGTACCTGCCCACTTTTGGCGAAGAGGAAATACGTTGATTGGTATATAGAAGGCGGCTGTACCGTTGTGACGCCGACTGTCGGCGGGTTTAACCCCATGGATGAGACTTTGTCACTGATAGGCAAATGGTTGAGGTTCATCAGAGAACGAGAAGACCTTGTGTTGATCGAGCGTGCCGGGCAGGTTCTGAAAGCGAAAGAGGAAGGTAAGACAGGTGTCATCCTGCACCTGCAAGGGCCAGAAGCCGTCGCCGACGACCTTGATCTCATAGATGTCGTTAAGCGCCTGGGCGTGGGCATTATCCAGTTGACCTACAATGTTGAGAACAGGCTCGGTTATGGCTGTCAGACTCCCGACAATGGGCTTAAGCCATTTGGCAAAGCGTTCATCGACCGTTGTAATCAAGCAAAGGTAATTGTGGATTGTTCCCACACAGGCTATCGCACCACCATGGACGCCATCGAATACTCAGACAAGCCTGTCATCTTCAGTCACGCCAACCCCATGGCACTGTGGAAAACACAGAGTGCACGAAATGTAGAAGATGACCAGATTCGAGCCGTTGCTGAGTCTGGTGGTTTAACCGGGGTCACCGGCTTTCCTGGGTTCATCAGCGGCGAGGAACAGCCATCATTGCAACGCTTTATCGAGCACATAGACCACTTCGTAGAGATCGGCGGTATTGACCATGTTGCCCTGGGGATTGACTACTACATGGGTCAATGGCCAGTTGTGGAAGGTGAAGCTGCTCAAGCGGAATGGGAAAGCATGGTCGATGGCGGGCATTGGAAGGGACCTGAATATCCACCACCCCCACACAGATATCCCGCAGGAATTGAAACACCCAGGACACTACCTTTGTTAACCGCTGGTTTGCTCGACAGAGGTTATTCGCCAGAGGATGTGCAGAAAATCATGGGATTGAACCTGTTGCGCCTGTATCGCGATATATGGGGAGACTGAGTAGGGCCACCTTTTGCTTAAGAAAACTCTGCAATCTTGTTT
>JAZBPA010000217.1:0-4079 GCA_036351435.1 Candidatus Competibacteraceae bacterium | reverse complement strand
CTGGAGAAGCGAATCGAGAAGGAAGCGAGGCCGTTTCGGGAAGCCATGGGTAAGGCCGTTGACATCGCCCTATCGGGCCGGATGGCGACCAGTGGTTTAATGACTCATCTCCCGGCAGATGGCGCGCTTGCCGTCGCCCATGCCATTACCACTCATGCCGTGCAACCGCAGGATGTGGACTGGTTCACCGCCGTGGATGATTTGACGCAAGATGCCGGTGAAACCGGAGCCGGTCATCTGAGTACCCAGGAGTTCTCGGCAGGTGTGTTCTACCGATACGCCAGCCTCAATCTTAAACAGCTTCAGGTCAATCTTGGGTTGATTGACAACATGACAAGCCCAGAAACTTCTGAATCTCGTCGCCGGGCGCTAGAAATTGCCAAGCATGTTTTTCATCTGCTGGCCACCATCGTTCCCAATGCCAAGCGCCAGCCTTTTGCCGCTGATAACTTGGCGGATTTCGCCATTGTCAGCTTCTCTGATGTGCCAGTATCGTTGGCCAATGCATTTGAACAGCCGATAACGCAGGCGCGATCTGGCGGATACCTTGTGCCTTCTGAAATTGCGTTGACGACTTATTGGCAGCGACTCAATCAGGCTTATAGCTTGACCGAACAAGCGGCGGCTTTCCGCTTTGATGACAGCCCTTGGGGAGCCGGCAAACAAACCAGTAAAGAGCTGCAGTGGCCTGAGAATCTGGCCGTGTTCACCACGTTCAAGGATGTCAAACATTGGATAGCCGGCGACGGCATTTTAGGTTGATGAGGATTCCGTCATGCCGCAATTTCTCATTCTTAGACTGGACGGGCCGATGCAGGCGTGGGGCGGGCATAGCTATGAGGATTTTCGCCCCAGTCATATTTTTCCCACCCGTAGCGGATTGCTTGGGTTACTTGGCGCGTGCCTGGGCCTGGATAGACAAGACCGGAAAGGGCTTGCACGGCTTGCTGAAAGCGTTGTGTTTGCGGTGCGCACCGACCGGGATGTACTTCGCCCCGGTCGGGAAGAACCAGCAAACAAACGAGCATTAAAACTGCCCGATTTTCACAGGGTTTTGGACGCCCGCAAAGTGGATGGTTCGGTGAACAAAAATCCCGTGGTTTCGCGCCGTGAGTATTTGTTCGATGCCGCTTTCACCGTAGCTGTCGGTGTTCGGTCCGAGGCGTTCTTTTCACTGGAACAAATCGCTGAGGCCGTACAAAAACCTCGCTACACGCCTTTTTTGGGTCGCCGTTCGTGTCCACTGGCACGTCCTTTGTACGAGCGGATTGTCGAGGCGCAGGACATCAAGGCCGCATTAGCGCAAATCGCGCCGACGGAGGGAGTCATTTACGGCGAGGGCGATGCGATGCAAAACACGCGACCGATGCAAATACGCGATGTGCCCTTGCACTGTAAGCAGAGGCAGTTTGGCACCCGTTGGATCTACGTACACGCGGATGAGGGGGAACAGCCGAATGTATCTGAGTCGCTTTGAAATCCCCTGGATTCAGGCTCGTAATCCCTATGGCTTTCACCAAATTCTATGGCATCTTTTCCCCGGCGAACACCTGGATAACCGGACTTTTCTGTTCCGTATTGAGCATTATCGGCCCGGAGTTCCGCTACGGGGACTATTGCAATCCCACCAGCCGCCCGCGCAGGCTGAACGGGTTACCGTGCTCGGTTGCCGGGAATTTCATCCGCAGCCACAACCGGGTCAGCGATTAGGATTCGTGCTGACAGCAAATCCCGTTAAAACTATCGTGGATACGGAAAAGGCCACGAAACCGGATAAACGTTCTGGAAAGTGCCGAGTACCCTTGATAAAGGAAGAACAGCAACGTGAATGGCTGGCGCGTAAGCTGGAAGGAGTCGCAGAAGTGGAAGCCGCTACGGTTTTACCCAATCAACCGCTCTATTTCCGCAAGGTTAATCGAAGCGGCAAATTGGTAACCGTCACTTATGAGGGTGTTTTGCGAGTAACTAACCCCGAATCGTTGGTCAACTTGCTTGAACGTGGCATCGGCCCCGCCAAAGCCTTTGGTTGCGGGCTGATGTTGGTGCGCCGTTTTGCATGAAGTTGTTTTGAGTTAACAATACCACCATGAATGAAATCATCTTTGTTGTCGAGGAAGCGTCTGAAGGCGGCTATATGGCCCGTGCTTTGGGTGAGTCGATTTTTACCGAGGCGGACAGCTTAACCGAACTCCATAAGCAGGTGCGCGACGCTGTGCATTGTCATTTCGATGAAGGCCAGGCCCCGCAAGTGATCCGTTTGCATTTCGTCCGTGAAGAAGTCATTGCGTTATGAAGTTGCCGCGCGATATTAGCGGTGCGGATTTAATCAGGCGTTTAGAAAAGCGGGGCTACACAGTGACACGACTAATCGGCAGCCATGTGCGTTTAACCAAGGTCGGCGATCCTGCACATAACATCACTGTGCCGGCGCATGATCCGCTGCGAGTGGGCACGTTATCCAGCATTCTGGCTGATGTGGCCAAGTATGAAGGTGTCTCGAAGGAGACGCTAATCAAACAATTATTCGGTTAAGAATCGCGCAGACATGCTCCCCCCGCTCAAACCTATTGCCATGAAAGAACGCGTCTCGCTGGTATTTATTGAGAAAGGCGAAATCGATGTGTTGGACGGTGCTTTTGTGGTGGTCGATGCGACCGGCGTGCGTACCCACATTCCCGTCGGTTCGATTGCCTGCATTATGCTGGAACCGGGCACCCGCGTTTCGCACCGGGCAGCGGCTTTAGCAGCGCGGGTCGGTACCTTACTGGTATGGGTGGGTGAAGCTGGGGTTCGGCTTTATGCTTCGGGGCAACCCGGTGGTGCGCGTTCCGACCGGCTGTTGTATCAGGCGCAATTAGCTTTGAATGAAGAGACTCGGCTCAAGGTTGTACGCAAAATGTACGAAATTCGCTTTGAAGAAAAGCCGCCGGAACGTCGCAGCGTGCAGCAATTGCGCGGTATTGAAGGCGCGCGAGTGCGCAAGATGTATGAGTTGCTGGCCAAGCGGTATGGCGTTAAATGGAAGCATCGTAACTACGATGTCCAGGAATGGGATTCGGGCGATTTGCCTAATCGTTGTCTGAGTTCGGCGACTTCCTGCTTGTATGGGATCACCGAAGCGGCGGTACTGGCGGCAGGGTATGCACCGGCGATTGGCTTTATTCATACCGGCAAGCCGTTGTCGTTTGTGTATGACATCGCTGATTTAGTCAAATTCGACACCGTGGTACCGTTGGCTTTCCAGATCGCCGCTCAAGAACCCAGAGAAGCCGAACGGACAGTTCGTTTGGCTTGTCGGGATGTGTTTCGGAAGACCCGGTTGTTAGCGAAGATTATTCCGACGATTGAAGATGTGTTAGCAGCGGGTGGTCTAGAAAAACCCGAACCACCTGAGGAAGCGATTCCGCCAGCCATTCCAAATCCGGATAGTCTCGGCGATGCTGGTCATCGTAGTTGAGAATGTTCCGCCGCGTTTACGCGGACGGCTGGGTGTCTGGCTGGTGGAAGTGCGAGCCGGCGTTTATGTGGGTGATCTTTCCAAGCGGGTTCGGGAAATGATCTGGTCGCAGGTAGAAGAGGGTGCCGGGGAAGGCAATGCTGTGATGGTTTGGAGTACCAATACAGAATCCGGTTTTGATTTCGTGACCTGGGGTAAAAACCGGCGGATGCCAGTGGAATTGGATGGTTTAAAGTTGGTGTCATTTTTTCCGCCGGAGCCGCAGGATGGTGTGTAACACGTCGTTGTTCCTTTACAAATTGGCTAAGGATTTTCAATTGAAAAGCTCGGGTTTCGTTGGTAGAATTCTGAGCGTTGTTTTTTACCATTGCTAACAGCAGGTTAGAAATGGTGTGTTCCCCACGTCCGTGGGGATGAACCGTTGCGGGAATTCGGCAAGAGCAGGCTATTTGCGTGTTCCCCACGTCCGTGGGGATGAACCGAATAAAACAGGATGTAGTGAAACGGAGCGTGGGTGTTCCCCACGTCCGTGGGGATGAACCGACTTTGAACTCGAAACGGAAACAGAACAGCAAGTGTTCCCCACGTCCGTGGGGATGAACCGCAACCCGAAACTGCCGGT
>JAZBPA010000216.1:0-6144 GCA_036351435.1 Candidatus Competibacteraceae bacterium | reverse complement strand
CGTCCTCCATCATCGTCATCATCGTCATCATCGTCATCATCGTCGTCGTCGTCGTCGTCGTCATCATCATCATCGTCGTCGTCGTCGTCGTCATCATCATCATCGTCACCTTGAGCGTAGGCACTCCGTAATCCACCAAGATCCACACTTTCTGCAAATGCGAGCAGAGCGATTTCTACCGACTGAAATACCACCAGGAAAGCCACCACCAAAGATAAATATCTACGCATCATCTGTTCCGTTGAAGGTTAAATGTCTTGTTCCAGAGTTTAGAATGCCGATATAGACCATAAAATTATAAATCTGGCTTACTTTCCTTGCTGTCGTTGGGAATAATGGCCACCGTCAACCGTTATCAGATTAAAAGCATATGATCACATTGAAAGAGATTATCTAAACCCAATGGAATCTGCTATCCGTCAGCAACTGATTGCGTTACTACCTCGTTTGAGGCGTTTTGCCTATGGGTTAACTGGTAATCAGGACGATGCCGATGATTTGGTGCAGGCGGCTTGTGAAAAAGCACTTAGTCGGCTGCATCAATGGCAACCGGATACAAGGCTTGATAGCTGGATGTTTCGGATCATCCAAACCATCCACATTGATCAGCTGCGAGCCCGAAAGGTACGAGGTGAAAGTGTAGACCCGGTAGAAGCCGACAAAATACCAAGCCCCAATGGAGCACAAGCCGCGGAGTCGCAACACACGTTGGAGTTGGTCAGACGGGCTATGGACCAGTTGCCAGAAGATCAACGCTTGGTACTGGTAATGATCTGTATTGATGGCCAGTCCTATCAAGAAGCAGCGACAACCCTGGAAGTACCAGTGGGTACGGTAATGAGTCGCTTGGCTCGCGCCCGCCGTCGCGTTCACGAGTTGGTGCATGGCAGTAAAGATTCTCCAACCTAGGTGTCACTTTAAGGTTGACAGTGATGACAAAATTAGACGATGAAACATTGCTCGCTTTCGCCGATGGCGAGCTTGACTCCCAGCAGATGGAGCTGGTAGCAACACAATTGACCAACGATCCTGAGGCAAGGGAAACCCTGCGTATCTTTCAGGAAAGCGCCGCCCTGGTGAAGGATGCCTTCGATCAACCGTTACACGAGCCGGTCCCTGATCGTCTGTTGCAGACGATTAATGAAACAGAACCCGATGCGTCTGTGAGTGATATGCGCTTGGCTCGCCAAAAGGCGGGGACAGCTAAACGCCAGAAACCGGTCTTTTCAACCTTAGCGGCGGCGGCTTCAGTCGCCTTGGTGGTAGGCTTAGCCAGCGGTTATGCGACGTTTCGCGTCGCTGCAACGGCTTATGATGGCTATACATCACCCCTGTTGATGACAAATGATGGACTGCTCAGCCAGGCGCTGGAAACGACCGCAAGCGGTAGTCTATTCGATGTTCAGGATGCTGCAACTGCAGGTAGTCGTCAGATTACCCCACTGTTAACATTTCAGGATCAAAACCGCCGGTTCTGTCGGGAGTATGAAGAAACTATTACAACCCAGAGCATCCGCAGAGATTTGGTCGGCGTAGCCTGCCGAGCTGGGGATGGGTCTTGGATTCCCGAAACAGTCATGGCTAGAAAACTCGTCGCTGCCACCCTGCCCAGTGAAAATATCGCGGCGAGCGTTTATGTGCCGGCCGCTGGGGCGGACATTGCTCCCTTCGATCTAGTTATCGATGCCATGATGACTGATGAGCCGATTTCACCGACGGAGGAACAACAGTTACTTCGGGAAGGATGGAAGGTCGACTCGATTCCGGATGCCTAGAAGCTTTGAAGGTAAGCCGGTCTAAGCTCGTAACTTAATGGGAGGCAACATACTTGTTTCTGAGTATCATCGTTACCGGTCAGGGTTCGTTTAGCAACGGAGTGCCCACGGTCAGTTTCACGCTTACCGACGGTCAACTCGGCGACGACAATACAGCTAACGGAAGTAATGACGGGTGGATCATCGATCCGGGTGGACTCGGACGGGCGGTACTCACTCCCCCACTATGCGGAATTGAACGACGCCTTCCTGGCTTGGCTCAAACCATTACTGGTGCGGACTCGATTCCCGGAAGATCAGTTACAAGCGATTGATGATTTATACGAGGTACAAACCATGTTAGCTGAACGCATGCAGACTTGGACTCAGGAATGGAAACAGCAAGGTCTCGAAGAAGGGCGTAAGAAAGGACGTGAAGAAGGGCGTGAAGAAGGGGAGTTATACTCCTTGCGGCGCACACTCAAGAAACTACTCAGCCAGCGGTTTGGAACCTTACCAGAGCACATTGAGCAACAAATTGAACGGTCAGAACAACCCCAATTAGAACGTTGGTTGGATCAGGTTTTGGTCGCCCCTTCGCTTGAAGCGTTATTTCCATCTGGGTAGGGCGAAAGCGTCCCAAGGAATGTGCTGACGAATGATGAAGTTATGAGTCAGTTTTCAGCCCAGGCGTTTTGGATTACTGGTGTTGGAACCGGGGAACTGCGTCCACAATCGCTATCACCACCCGGTCCCGACCAAGTGCTGGTGCGTACATTATACAGCGGCATCAGCCGCGGCACTGAGGCGCTAGTATTCAATGGCAAGGTTCCAGTCACTGAATACCAACGCATGCGAGCCCCGTTTCAGGAAGGCGAGTTTCCAGCGCCGGTTAAATACGGCTATTGCAACGTAGGCGTTGTCGAAGCGGGTCCGGCTGACCTGCTCCATCAAACCGTATTTTGTCTCTATCCCCATCAGACTTACTATGTCGTTCCGGCAGAGACTGTTTGTCCGTTGCCCGCCTCAGTTCCAGCAGCGCGGGCAATCCTCGCAGCCAATGTGGAAACTGCCATAAACGGATTATGGGATTCAGCTGTTTGTATAGGTGATCGGGTCAGCGTGGTCGGGGCTGGAGTAGTGGGTTGTTTGGTAGCGTGGCTAGCGGGTCGAATTCCAGGTTGTACGGTCGAACTGGTTGATATAGCTCCGAGCAAGGCGGTTGTCGCCGAAGCGCTGGGGGTAGGTTTCGCAACCCCGGCTACCGCCACAGCAAACACTGATTTAGTCATTCATGCCAGTGGTTCGAGCGCCGGCCTTGTCACAGCGCTGAACTTGGCCGCCTTCGAGGCACGGGTAGTGGAACTCAGTTGGTATGGTGATCAAGCCGTATCCTTACCTCTCGGGGAAAGTTTCCATGCTAAACGACTCACATTGCGTTCTTCTCAAGTCGGTACAGTTGCCAGCGCACAGCGAAGCCGGTGGAACTATCGTCGGCGATTAGAACTGGCGCTGTCGTTATTATCTGATCCGGTGCTAGACTGCCTAATAACGGGAGAAGACGCATTTGCCAATCTGCCCAGCGTGATGACCCGATTAGCCACCGCACCGAACGGGACGCTGTGTCAGCGCATTGTTTATCCCACTTAGCCAGTCAGTCCGTTCTAACAGTCAACTATTCCAAGGTGAATTAATGTACAGCGTCTGCGTTCGTGACCATTTTATGATTGCCCACAGTTTTACCGGAGAAACTTTTGGTCCTGCGCAACGCTTGCACGGCGCTACTTATGTGGTGGATTTAGAAATGCGGCGTGCAGTGCTTGATGCCGATGGGGTGGTGGTCGATATCGGTCGGGCGAGCGAGGTTTTAAACTCCATTCTGGCTGAGTTGAATTATCACAATCTGGATCAAATGATGGATTTTGGCGGTCGCAACACCACCACAGAATTTCTGGCGAAAACGATTTTCGACCGTATCGTCGTGCGAATTAACAACGGCGCAATGGGTGCTTCGGCATCCGGCATCTCCAGTTTGCGGGTCACCCTCCACGAATCTCATGTCGCTTGGGCGGCCTACGAGGCCGAAGTGCCCCAATCCTGACTATGGCTGAGCTGCACTTCATTATTCCCGGTGATCTGGATACTCGCACCGGCGGCTACCTGTATGACAAAAAGATCATCTCAGGATTAGCGGCTTTAGGTTGGTCAGTTACCGTACATGCTCTAAGCGAGGGATTTCCCCACCCGGATGCTGCGGAACTGGCCGAGGCTCGGAACGTACTCAGCGGAATTGCCGATCACAGCTTAGTGATAGTGGATGGATTAGCCCTAGGGGGCATGCCTGATCTGATTAGCGAGCAAGCCGATCGGTTGAGGTTCATCGGCTTGGTACATCATCCGTTAGCAGAAGAAACCGGGCTGAATGCGCGGGAGCGGATGCAGTTGTATCACAGCGAACGCGCCGCGCTGATCTCGGTCGCACGAGTGATTGTCACCAGCCCGGCGACGGCACGGACGCTACAACAAGAATACGCGGTAACGGCAAACCGAATCGGCGTGGTGTTGCCCGGCACCGATCCAGCTCCGCAGGCACGGGGTTCAGACTCTCAATCATTGTCGCTGCTCTGTGTAGCCAGTTTTACGCCTCGCAAAGGTCACGCGATTCTACTCGAAGCCTTGGCGCAACTGCAGGATCGGCCGTGGCGATTGGTTTGTATCGGCAGTCTGGATCGCGATACTGAGACCGTTCATGCCATTAAACAGCAGTTGGATAGTCTGAATCTGCGTGATCGGATTGAATTGATCAGCGATTTGGAACCCTTCCAGCTCGCTGAATATTACCAGCGATCCGATCTGTTCGTGCTCCCTTCATATCTGGAAGGTTATGGTATGGCTTTGTCAGAGGCTCTGGCTAGCGGCCTGCCCATCGTTAGCACAACCGGAGGAGCGATACCCGAAACAGTACCCGCCGACGCCGGTTTACTGGTCCCGCCAGGGGACAGTAAGGCATTGCGGGATGTTTTGGAGCGGCTGATGGATGATGTTGAACTCCGTCAACACTTGGCCCAAGGCGCGCGAAATGCCGGATTAGCATTGCCGAGTTGGGAAACGGCGTGTGCACTGTTCGTGCAGGAATTGGAACAAGTGCCTGCAAGATGAGCGGATTTACCAGTGACTGGCTGGCGTTGCGCGAACCTTTAGATGCACAATCCCGCAATCAGCCATTGCTGGAATCGGTGAAGCGCTGGCGGCGTCACTCGGGGAAGCTCACCATTGCGGATTTGGGCTGCGGTACCGGATCGAATATGCGTTATCTCGCCCCAAAGCTGGGAGGACAACAGGATTGGTTGCTGATTGATCACGATCCGCAACTATTGACTGCCGCAAGGTCTGCATTGACGGTATGGGCTGCGACGGTTGGAGCGTGCTTATCTAGGCAAGCAGATGTGCTCAACATTGATCATGCTGATTTTTCCTGTCGGGTACGATTGCAAGCGCTCGATCTGGCAGGTGATCTGGCACATTTACCGCTTTCAGATGTTCAGTTGGTGACGGCTTCGGCGTTGCTCGATCTGGTTTCGGAGTCCTGGTTGATTCAACTGGCGGCTCAGTGTAAGCAAGTAGGTACAGCCGTCCTGTTCGTGCTCACATATGATGGCAAGATCCGCTGGTCCCCTGCTGATCCCGGCGATGAACGGATACAGCAGGCAGTCAATCGACATCAACGGACTGACAAGGGTTTCGGGCCGGCGCTGGGTCCACAAGCAGCACAAGTGGTTGACACTGTATTTAGCGCACAGGGTTATCGATTGGAGATGGGGTGTAGTGATTGGACTATCGGTCCCGATTCTGTACTGTTGCAACAAACACTGCTAGCCGATTGGACTCAAGCGGCTACCCAGATTGATTCCGCCTCACAGGATAGGTTTGCAGGTTGGCGACAACGTCGTGAACAGCATCTAATAGCAATGCATTCGGTGTTGACGGTTGGACACATGGACGGGTTTGGGTGGTTGCCTTGAATCAGTGATGTCCGCCCTACCTGATGTCGAGTAAGAGTACACTTTAATCCAATACCCTGATCCTTATCCGCTATGAACCCTGATACAAAACCATTGCAAGATCGGCGTAAAGCCCGTCCAAGGTTAAAGGTTAACTGCTCTTGGTTATTCGGTAGGCAGGCGTTGGGTTCCCAGCCTACCGAAACCCGTTGTCTTTAGCCGACACAACAGAACCCCAGCTCTACGCTAGTCCCATTTGCGCAAGCCGAACGATAGCGCATGGGGTTCCAAGACGCCCGTGTATCGGGATTAGTGATCGTGATCGTGATCGTGATCGTGATCGTCACTATCGTGTCTAGTGAGTCCAAGCCAGACTATGCGTGCGGGTG
>JAZBPA010000215.1:0-3342 GCA_036351435.1 Candidatus Competibacteraceae bacterium | reverse complement strand
CCTAACCACGGAAAAATATCCTTTTCCAGCCGTCGGATAATCCTGTTCGCGTGGTTTTCTGCCCAATTTGGAGCGTGCTTCGTGAACCACTCGCGGGCGACCAACTCAAAGCTGTTCGCTGCTCGTTCAGCGCGGGCCGATTTTTGGGCTTTGCGGTGAACGCTGGGATCAATGCCCGCTGCTATCTGCCGACGAACTTCGGCGCATTTGTCACGGGCTTCTTTGAGGGTTACATCAGGATAGACTCCAAGGGATAGCGTTTGCCGTTTGCCGACAAAGCGGTAATCGATCCGCCACCACTTCCCGCCAGCCGCGGTAACCAGTAAATACAAACCTTTCTGATCATACAGCTTGAAAGGTTTCTCGCTGGGCTTGGCGGTGCGAATCGCGGTGTCAGTAAGCGGCATAACAGTAGCTCCATAGCTGGTGCTCTTCTATACCGTCAATGTTACTGCTATTTACCGTGTACTACAACAACACCCAAATACAACTAAAGAGACTCAAGATATAAAAAAAGCCCTTAGGTTTAAGGGCTTATGGGTGTTGTTGGGTGTTGTTAGATAAATAAAGTGGTGGAGGCGGGGGGAATCGAACCCCCGTCCGCAAATCCTCTGCCCTTGGTACTACATGCTTAGCCGCGCCATTGTTTTAACCTTTCAACGTCCGACGGGCAGGGCGTTGATCGGCGGTCCTGCTTAGGTTTTAGCGACTTGGCCACAGGCAACCGCATCGCGATCTTGTGTAAGGGTTACCCCTGATTCGGTTCCCACAAGCAAGTTCCGGTCAGAGGCTAGCCGGTTTTTAGGCGGCTAGAGCGTAGTTGTCGTCGTTCGCAACTATCGTTGTACAGCGTATTTTACGAGGCCAGCTGTATCCTCGGCATGCACCTCAGGTTTCGTAACCCACGTCGAAGCCTTGTCGCCCCCGATTGATTAATTAGCCTAATTTTGACAGTGTAAAGAACATTTCCGTTCCATGCTATGGCTTATTCCTCACTTTAACGCCGATCAGCTTTTCAGTGCCTCTAAGCGAGCGAGTAGACTGGAGGTGTCCCAACGTCCGCCACCCAAGGCTTGCACCTCGGCATAGAGTTGATCGACTAGCGCGGTAATGGGCAGATGAGCGCCGTTTTGCCGTGCTGCTGCTAGCGTAATGCCTAAGTCCTTGCGCATCCAATCGACGGCAAATCCGAAATCGAAGCGCCCGTCGATCATCGTGTCGGCGCGGTTGTCCATTTGCCACGATTGGGCAGCGCCTTTTGAAATTACCTCAACCACGGCCTTGGGGTCTAGTCCAGCCACTTTGGCAAAGTGCACCCCTTCGGCCAGCCCTTGCAGCAAACCGGCGATACAGATCTGGTTCACCATTTTGGTCAATTGACCGCTACCGACCGGTCCCATGCGCTTGACCGACCGCGCATAAGCGTCGATCAGCGGTTTAGCCCGGTCGAACGGCTTGTCATCCGCGCCCGCCATAACCGTTAAAACACCATTCTCAGCCCCCGCCTGACCACCGGAAACGGGCGCGTCGATAAATGCAAGTCCACAATCCTTGACGGCCAAATCAAGTTCTCTAGCAACATCAGCGGAGGTGGTCGTATGATCAACAAAAATTGTCCCCGTCGGCATGGCTTGAAAAGCACCTGTCGCGCCGAGGGTAACTTGGCGTAGGTCGTCGTCATTGCCCACACAGGCGAATACAAAACCAGCACCCTCGGCAGCTTGTGCGGGAGTTGCTGCGGCCTGTCCACCATATTGCGCAACCCACTGTTCCGCTTTGGCGGGGGTGCGATTAAATACCGTAACCCGGTGTCCCGCCTTTGCCAAATGTCCCGCCATGGGATAACCCATTACCCCTAATCCAATAAATGCTATTTTCTCACTCATCATTCACTCCGGAATCATTTGCAGTGTTGAAATTGACTACGCAATGGCTTGTCGGCTCATTGGTTTATTTTGACTTTACGGCCCATAATGCGCTAAAATCAATAACTTATTGATTCAATTTTATTAAAAAGGGGTGGAAATGACAACGTTTGCCAATAAAACACTATTGATTACCGGTGGTGCAATGGGGCTCGGCAAATTATTTGCTGAAAAGGGGGTACAGGAGAACAGCCGAGTGGTTCTTTGGGATATTAACGAAGCGGCGTTGCAAACCACGGCGGAGCAGTTAAAAGCACAAGGTGGCGATGTCCACACCTATGTCGTGGATGTGTCCGATTATCACGCCATTGAGCACGCCGCTAAACAGGTGTTCGAGGAAGTCGGGCCCATTGATATTTTGTTTAACAATGCCGGCGTGGTGGTCGGTGCTAATTTTGCCGATCATACCGCTGAGCAAATCGAGCGCACCATAAAAATCAACACCTCCGGCGTGATGCATGTGGCGCGGGCTTTTTTGCCGAAAATGCTGGAAAAAGGCGAGGGTCATGTGATCAATATCGCCTCGGCAGCTGGCATGATCTCTAACCCCAAAATGTCGGTGTATGCGGGCAGCAAATGGGCGGTGATTGGTTGGTCCGAATCGTTGCGTATCGAACTCCAACAAATGGGTTTTCGCAATGTCCGGGTCACCACCGTAACGCCAAGCTATATCAATACCGGCATGTTCGATGGCGCTAAAGCACCGCTGTTAACCCCTATTCTTGAGCCTGAAACCATCGTCAATGCGGTGTGGAATGGAGTGAAGAAAAATCGCATCATCGTGCGTGCGCCACTGACAGTTTATTTGATTCCCATCATGAAAGGCCTGATGCCGACTCGGATGTTTGATCTCATCGCCGGTAAAATCATGGGCATTTACAAGTCCATGGAGCATTTTAAAGGTCACTAGAGCATTACATCTCAGCCGGTCACATCGGAGCGTCCCACGATGCGCATCAGGGTTTGCTGCATAGTTCCGCACAGCGTTTCGCGACCGGCTTTCACGGCAAGCACATCAGCCCGGGTTATGGTTAGGGTGCGCCCTGGGCGAATGACCTGACCTCGGGCAATCAGTAATTCGCCATCGGCAGGCGCTAATAAATTGATCTTGAATTCGACCGTCAATACGCCATCGCCCACCGCCATAAGGCTAAAGCCTGCATAACCGCCAGCTGAGTCAGCGATAGTGCCGACCACTCCACCGTGAAAGAAGCCGTGTTGCTGCGAAACTTCATCGCTATACGGCAGGCTGATTTCAACATAACCCGGCCTAACCAACGTCAGTCGGGCATTGATATGCCGCATGATACCTTGCTTGGCGAAGCTGTCTTTAACGGCCTGTGCAAACTCGGAGTTGGCAGGTTTTAGCTCAGGTAGCGGGGGGAGCGTTGAATGGTTCGTCGTTGTCATTATCCTT
>JAZBPA010000214.1:0-10513 GCA_036351435.1 Candidatus Competibacteraceae bacterium | reverse complement strand
GGTAGCGCCAAGGTCTATCAAAACGGTCGGGGTAAGAGTAAGCCTCATCGGATCGATTCGGTCTTAGAGCATACCGATAACGATCTCCCGCATCGGGGCTTTCGTCCCAAAAATACAGTGAATTCGCCTCAATGATAGGAATGACTTGAGATCCCGCCATAACCGTTCCTTGCAGCGTCCCGGCCAGAGTCAGCGGTCGACCGGGGGCATAAACTACCTCGTCAAACGGAATCCGGGCACGGGCTAAAAACCGGCCCTCCGTAGCCGTATCCAAGCTGGGTCTACCGGTTTGATCAAGCGCATAAGCCTGAACTTCGACCAAGGTCCAGCCGGGTTCATTGGCCAAGGAAATGATCGTTCCACCCCATCGCACCGATGCCCCAATAACACGATCACGTTCTCGGATCACTTGAAACAAGGAGAGATCTTTTAGCGATGTTGGTCCGATGTCGCTAGGAATGCTGTGCTGCGCTGGAGATGCGGCCATTCCTGCACCTTGCCGGTTGATCGTGCCCGTCTGCGCTGACGTTGTGATAGTCGAACAGCCCGCTGATAGCAACACGATAAGGACAAGACTGACTAGCCAATAGTTACGCATGGAACCGTCTCCTGCTGCAAAATCAGCTTTTTCTCTTACTGTTTTAGCCGATTCATTGATCAGTAGCAAACCTTTCGGTCGCTATTTCGTTACCTTCTAAAGAGGTTCAGTTCGAACGATTGTTGCCATCAACAGGGGTCAGCCGCTTTGCGCGGCTTAAGGTGTGCGGCTAAATCCTCGGCAATCCCACTCAAGGGGATGAAAATGACAATACTCGGTGAACAACCGGCGACGCTATTGGTTGTTGACGACATGATCGAAAACATCGAAATTCTGAACGCTATGTTGTCCGATGATTATCGGATTCTGTTTGCCACCAACGGCCTGGATGCAATAGACGTAGCACAGAAACAGGCGCCGGACCTTATCTTATTGGATGTTGTCATGCCGCAGATGAACGGCCATGAGGTGTGCGCCCGGTTAAAACAAAACCCGATTACTCAGGAAATACCGATTATTTTCGTTACCTCCAAAGACCAAGAAGAAGATGAGGAAATCGGTTTACAACTCGGCGCGGTCGATTATCTCACCAAACCGGTGCGCCCCGGCATCGTGAAGCTGCGAATTGGTATTCATCTCGAATTGAAACGCTACCGGGATTTCCTGGCTGATCTTTCCATGACTGATGGCCTGACTGGAATTCCTAACCGCCGTCGCTTCGATGAGTTTTTGGAAACTGAATGGCCACGCGCAGTTCGTTCCGAAATACCGTTGTCACTGATTCTCGCCGATGTAGACCATTTTAAAGCCTATAACGACCATTACGGTCATGCTGCCGGAGATCGGTGCCTACAACAAATCGCCCAGGCACTGGTAGAAGGGTTGCCAAGGCGCACTGATCTGGTCGCCCGTTACGGCGGCGAGGAATTCGTTTGCGTGCTGCCAGCGACCGATCACGCCGGCGCATTGGCGATTGCGCAACGGTTACGGGAGCGGGTCGAGTCCCGACACATTGACCACCAGTATTCTAGTGCAGGGCCTTTTGTCACAGTCAGCATCGGGATAGCCACGTTGCAGCCCGATCAACACAGCAAACCCCGATCTTTGCTTGAGATGGCTGACCAGCGCCTGTATCAAGCAAAACGAGCAGGCCGAAATCAGGTTGCGGGTGAGAATGACACGTTTGGCTTATCCGACAATTTAATAAATACGCCACAGCATCGCGAACCAGAGTAATACGAGATGAAAATTTGTAAATCAGCAGTTATCTCAGGCGTCTTCCGGAATGCCGGGGTTAACTGTTGCGTAGCAAAACGCGACATAAAAACTACACTCAGGGTAAAGCTATTACTGGTGGCTTTGTTCATATTAGTGATCTGTACTCCGTCGCTAGCCGAAGAAGCCATCGTCGAGTCTGAGTCCGCGGTAGCCGACGAGGATGAACAATGGCTGGAGGATATGCTGCAGGTACTTGACGAAACTACCGAAATCGCTACCAAAACCCGGCTCAATGCCGATTTCGTTCCCGGTATAGTGACCGTATTACATGGCCGGGATTTGGAGGCATTGGGGGTGCGCACGGTGTTGGATGCACTGACTTTGATTCCCGGGGTTATGATCTTGCAAGGACCCCCGGACAGCCCATCAGATTTAAACTTGGGCATTAGAGGAATCACGTCTCAGTTCAATTACAAGGTGTTGCTGAATGACGTAACAATGGCTCGGGATATTTCAGGACTGCCGTCTCAAGCGTTGTCTATCCCTATCGAACAAGTGGAGCGCATCGAATTCTTTCGCGGCCCCGGTTCGGTCCTGTATGGCGATTCTGCCTATAGCGGTGTGCTCAATATTATAACCCGTCAGGACAGTAACCAAGCATTCGTGCGAGTGGACGAGCATGGTACCGGCACGTTGGGGGGACAGTATGCTTACCGGAGTGAGAACGGCGAGACCCGGTTCAGTCTAAATCTCGCGGGCTTGACGGGTGATTCAGTGGAAGCACCACCAGGTATCGACGCCGAAGATGATCAGCAGTTCGGTATCGCCTTATTTGCACATCGAGGCTTTCAACTCACCGCCCAGGTCATCGATAATGACTACGACGACAATTTTGACAGGTTCCGGAAGGGACGCACCGAGGCGTTGGAAGTGCGGCAATACTTTCAACCGACGAGTGACACTCAAGGAGAACTGTATGTTTCCTATCTCAATAGCGATTTCGAAATAGTCCGCAGAACTTTTCAAAACGATACCTGGGAAGCGGGAGGTCACCTAATCTGGGAGGGTATGCCGCGCCATCGCTGGCTAATGGAGTTTTCCTATACCGAAAACCGCATTGACGAGGCTTTCTTTAGGCCTGTGGGGCCACCCCCCGGTGGCGGTCCTCCTCCCGGTGGCGGTCCTCCTCCCGGTGGCGGTCCTCCTCCCGGTGGCGGTCCTCCTCCTCGCGCCCCCACCTTGAATCTACGCGATGTTAATCTTGGTTCTTTTGGTATTAGTGTGCAGGATGAGTATCAAGTATCGGACCAGTTTTCGATCACTGCCGGCTTGCGTTACGACCGCCACGACGACCTCGATTTAACCATTTTCACTCCTCGGTTGGCGGCGGTGTGGCGCGTGGCTGAAGGCCATATTCTGAAAGCCCAATATGCCGAAGGTTATCGCACCCCAAACTTCTGGGAAGCATATGCCTCTGGTGTCAGAGCAGACTTAGACCCGCAAACCATTGCCACGACGGAATTGAGTTATGTCCATCGAATACCCAACCGAGTTATGCGTTTAACGCTGTTTCATTCCCGCTGGGAAGATTTCATCCTCCCTGAGGGGCCTCCTGATTTTGGCTTTGGTAATTCGGGCGTAGCGCGCTCGACAGGGGTGGAGTTGGAATGGGAACAACGTTGGTTCCCTCGTCTTAAGTCCTGGTTCAATCTGTCTTACACCGATACGGACAACGACCGGCTATCAGTATTCGGCAACCCTCGCCTACCCTCCGACAAAGACCCATCGACCACCGATTGGCTGGCAAATCTGGCCCTATTTTACCAACCCACCGACGGGTTGTTATTAACGGCGCATTGGAATTACGTGGGCGAGCGCCATGCCGAAACCTTCGATTCTTCAGGCGAACATCGGTTGGCGGTAACGCTGAATCTATTCGACGTCGGGATCGAAGGGCTGACCCTACGGCTGGGTGTGCGCAATCTATTGGAGGCCGATCAGCGCACCTTGCTGGAGACGCCAGGTGGGGCTAACCGGGTCAGAGCCATCGACTTCCCCGACAGCCTGTTTTGGGGACAGGTATCGTATGATTTTTAACGGTGGACCGCGATAGCCGTTACCTCATGCTGGGTTCTTCAGCCAACCGCTGTTTGCTGTTGCTGGGGATTTTGCTGAGTTGTCTGACCGTTTATCAAATCGCGCTAGGTAGTCCGCAGGAGCAACGAGTTCAGATCGGGTTACGGTTGTTTCGCACTCTGCTGGCGGCGGATCAGAATCTGGCAGAGAAGGTCAATGCCAATGGCCAGTTGGACTTGGCGCTGATTTACCGGAACGACCGAAACCAAGCCGAAGCATTTGCCAAAGCGTTAAAAGAATCAGGGCGAGGCGACCGGCAAGGAAAGATCAAAAATTATTCTCTTCAAATTACCCTCATTGATATAGCCGATCTTGAAGTCTTGCAGCTGCAAGTACCAGCGGCCATTTATCTGGTGCAGACACTGCCGAAACCCTTTTTGGAAAAGGTAATTCGGTACGGTATTGATCATCAACGCATTGTGTTTTCACCCTTCGTGGGCGATGTGGAAAACGGAGCCCTAGCTGGTTTTGCTCTAGGGGTGCGCGTGAGACCGTATATCAACCGGATTACTTTGGAACGATCCGGGATTCAACTAAAAAGCCTCCTACTCAAGGTGGCCAAAATCTATGATTAACCGCACTAACATACACTCCAGGCGGCAAACTGACCGGATTGTTTCCCAACTCACCCTGTCGTTCATCCTGTTGGCGGTGGCGGTGGCGGGATTAACGGCCGTGTATTGGTTCGTGTTGTTACAACCGCGATTATTAGTGGCGGCGGAAGCCAATGCCAAGCTGGTGGCGCGGGCACAAGCCGTACCTCTAGCGGAAGTGCTGCAACCCCGGGGCGATACTGTTTCAGTTAGCCAGGTAACGGCAGCAATGGATAAGATACTGCTTGCCACCGATCCAACCACCGGTCAGCCGTTTGTTGTCGGGCTAGCTCTAGAGTTGGATTACGAGACAGTTTCTGCCGATGAGGGTGTTTTAGATTTAAAACGCGGCTTAACTGACCGCCTTGATTGTTTCAAAATCGAAGTGCCGCTTTACTCGCCGTTGACCGATGAGTTGCTAGGCATTGCACGCTTTTTTGTCAGCCCAGAGTTTTTCCGACTATTGGAACAGGACATCCGTCGGACCCTGATCATTGAATCCCTGCTGATTCTGGTGTTTTTGCTAGCGGTGTGGCGCTGGGTGTTTGCCTTGGGGCGTCGGTTGCAGCGGGAAGTGCTGGAGAGAAGGCGGGCGGAGAAGGAAGCGAAAGAGGCCAGTCAGGCCAAAAGCCAGTTCCTGGCTAATATGAGTCACGAAATCCGTACTCCGATCAACGCCATTCAGGGTTTGCTCTATCTAGCTCAGCAGGACAACTTGCCGCCAAAGTTAAGGGCGCAATTAACCAAGATGGAACACTCGGCACATTCTTTACTGACGGTCATCAACGATATTCTGGATTTTTCCAAGATCGAGGTTGGCCATGTAGAGCTTGAAATCACACCCTTCGATTTGTACGCAGTATTGGATCGGACCCGCAGTGTGGTGGGTTTTCGGGCGGTCGAAAAAGGACTGATGCTGGAGTTTCACGAGGAGGCGCAGGTCCCGAAATACTTACGCGGTGATCCCGACCGCTTGGGACAGGTGTTGCTAAATTTAGTGGGTAATGCAGTCAAGTTCACCGAGCAGGGTGAAGTTGAGGTTTCTGTTCGAGCGATAGCACAGTCTCCAGAGCAAACTATTCTGGAATTCTCGGTGCGGGATACCGGCATCGGCATTACCCCGGAGCAGCACGACAAGCTGTTTCAGTTGTTCAGTCAGGCGGATTCCTCAATCACTCGCCGGTTCGGTGGAACCGGACTGGGCCTCGCAATTAGTCAGCGACTGGTAGAGATGATGGGCGGACGGATTGAGGTCACTAGTAACGCTGGTCAAGGCAGCGTGTTTCGCTTTACTGCTGCCTTCGGTCATGCTGAGGCATCCGAAGTGAAATCGACTGAGGAACCTATTCTCGATCTGGAGGGAACGACAAAGCTTCGAGGTGCACGGGTGTTGCTGGTAGAAGATCAGCCGCTCAATCAAGAAGTGGCCGGTGAGATCCTATTGCAGGCTGGGCTTAAAGTGCAGTTCGCCAACAACGGACAGGAAGCGGTGCAAAAAGTGCAGGCTAATCCCAGTGGTTTTGATGTGGTGTTAATGGATTTGCAGATGCCGGTGTTGGACGGTTATCAAGCGACTCGGCAGCTCAGGGCCGATCCCCGTTGCGCCGAATTACCGATTATTGCGATGACCGCCAATGTGCTGTCTGGAGAGCGAGAACGTTGCCTGGCCGCCGGAATGAATGATTATTTGGCCAAGCCGATTGACGTGCCAGCCATGTACCGGACCTTGCAGCATTGGGTTAAACATGCGCCAGTGAATGCTGAAGCAACGGTGGTTGATTCAGCCACTGAGACTGACACTTTGCCACCGCAGAATAACAACGTCGGGTCTTCGCTACCTGAAGCGATGACCGGCTTTGATCTGGCGGCGGGTTTGCGGCGCGTTGGCGGGAACGAGGCACTCTACCGGCGGCTATTAGTGCAGTTTCCGGCCCGCTACGGCGCCGTGTTGTCTACCCTTCGGACAGCTTTAAATAATGGCGATAATGAACAGGCGATACAGCAGGCACACGCCTTAGCTGGGGTCGCCGGAAATCTCTCTGCGGTAGTTTTGGAGCAGGCCATGCGGCGTTTGGAACGAGCGATGCTTGATCAGTCCGAATCTATTCCTCAGTATTTAAACGATGCGGAAATTGAATTGCGCAGAGCGATAGAGAGTATTCGTCGATTGGATGTGGAAGGCGGGGAAAGAAATAAACCTGAAAACGCTGAGCTGCCTGATGATTCTCAACCGCTCCAGGAAGCGCCGGTGTCTCAGGCGGTATGGACAGATCAGATACTTGTTTTGGCGAAACTGCTCGCTGAACGCGATCTCAAGGCCAGAACCCGGTTCGCCACGTTGATAGCACAAACCACAGATCCCCAAATCCGACACCAGCTTGAGCCTGTGGGCCAACAGATCAACAAGCTACAGTTTGTCGATGCGTCACAGACGCTGATTCAGGTCATGGCCGGTTTAGGGATTACAATCACCGATAATTGAAGGCAAAAAATGACTCGTAAGGTTTACCGATGAAACCCGCTCAACCGTATCAAGGCATCGAACAAGGTCCGATCCGTCCCCCCAGCGAAGCGCAAAGCTTGTGTCTGCGTATTACCCGCAATTGTCACTGGAATCGCTGTACGTTCTGCCCGGTTTATAAAGACACCCGATTTTCTCTGCGTTCTGTAGAGGACGTGATTCAGGACATCGATACCATTTTCCACCACACTGAAACCTTGCAACGTTTGGGTCAGGATAACAACGGTCCTGCTATCGATGCTGTGCGGCAGCTCGCGGCTCGTTTGCCAGCGGCTGAGCAACTGGGTTTTCGGGTGGCGTTGCATTGGTTTGCCAGCGGTATGCAGTCGGTTTTTTTGCAGGACGCTAACAGCCTGATCATCAAACCGGCCAATCTTCTGGCGATTTTGATGCATCTAAAAAAACGCTTTCCGCAGGTGCAGCGAGTGACTTCCTACGCCCGCTCGCAGACTGTCGCTAAAATATCCGAGGCGGATTTACGCGCCATGCGCGAAGCGGGGTTGAATCGGTTACATATTGGCTTCGAGTCGGGTGCAGACAGTGTGCTGACCCGGGTTAATAAAGGCGGCACGCAAGCTATTCAGATTACCGCGGGGCGCAAGGTCAAAGCGGTTGGGATGGAGCTTTCCGAGTATGTCATGCCCGGTTTGGGCGGGCAGGAATTATCCCGCGAACATGCCATAGAAAGCGCCGCAGCCTTGAACCAGATTAATCCTGATTTCATTCGTCTCCGCAGTCTTGTGGTCCCACCGGGCACCGCGCTTGATGAGGAATTCCAAGCGGGTCGTTTCAAGCCCTGCACCGATCTGGAAGTCGTTGCAGAGATTCGACTGTTCGTGGAACAACTACAGGGTATCGACAGTAAGATTGTCAGTGATCATTTCCTAAATTTACTGCCGCAAGTGGAGGGCCGCTTGCCGGAAGCTAAGCCTGAGATATTGGGGGTGCTCGACCGTTTTCTGGCCACCGACCCAGAGAAACAGCGGCTTTATCAGATAGGCAAGCGCGTGGGCATGATCAATGATCCGGAGTGGCTCAACGATCCAGCGGTTTTGGGCGAGTTGCGAGACGTCTGTTGTGAATTAGGCGTCACAGCAGAAAATGCGGATGATATTGCTCAGGCGTTGCTGATTCAAAAAGGGTTGTAAGGTGATCTTACCCCGTTCGACAGTAATTTGGCGTTGCCCTGTGGGGGTTCACACTGAACAACCACTTACTCAAGTAGTTGGTTGTTCAGTTGTGCTGCTGGTTAGGAATGTTAGGGTTAGCGCTTCCGCGTCATGATGCCTCGTCCCACCACGGATCTGTGTTCAGCAACGTGGAGGTAAATCTGCTCCATCTTGTCGGGTCCCACGATCCGGCAGTGCATGATCCCATCGTCGTCCACCATGTAAACCGACCGGTTATCAAATCCTATGATGCCCGAGATGGTTTCTTCCCTCTGCTTCGAGGATTTGATACCGGAAAACTTGATTCCTTCTTGCTTATCAATAGTGATGACAAAGTCTACGCTGATAAAGCCCTCGTTCTCATCGACGTGTCGTTCTGGCGGCATCTCGGCGTGATTGCTTTGAATCACTGCTTCATGCGTCATCACCCACTCGCCTTTCAAGTCCGGGATTTCGGATTCGGCGAAAGCGGTTACAGTTATGATTGCGGTGATTAGTAACGCCGCCGTTAGAGTAAGTACGCGCATATTGGCTTCCTCGTAAAAAAAAATGATTTCGCAACCCATCCGGGGGCGAGGTTAAATTGAGTTTAGCAAAAGTGAGTCATAACAAGTGACAAAGTGACTACACTTAGCCCATCTATATGTCGTTATCCGAAATAAGGCAAACGCAGCATGAGTATTAATAGTGAATCCCCATATCCCCGTGACTTCCAAGGCTATGGCAACAATCCGCCCGATCCGAAATGGCCCAACAGCGCTCGGGTAGCCATCTCGCTCGTTATAAACGTCGAAGCGGGGTCGGAACTATCGGTGGCAGACGGGGACGAGCGTAACGAGACCGTTTACGAGATCGTCGAACCGGTGGAGGGAATACCTAACCATTGTTTAGCGTCGCATTTCGAATACGGTCCGCGAGTCGGTTATCGGCGAATCATGAACGTTTTAGAGCGATTCGAAGCTCCCTGTACCGTGAGCGCGGCAGGTCGGGCAATCGAGCGCACACCTTGGCTAGCGGAGGATGTCGTCGCCCGTGGTCACGAGATCTCTTGTCACAGCTATCGCTGGGAACGACATGCCGGGATGTCGGAAGCGCATGAGCGCCAAATAATCGCCAAGACTGTCGAATCTATCCAGAAGGCGGCTGGAGTCCGTCCCGTTGGCTGGCACACCAAGGGTGCCCCATCACCCAACACGCGAAGGTTGCTCGTTGAGGAGGGTGGATTCCTCTACGATTCTGATGCCTACAATGACGACTTGCCCTATATGGTTGAAGTTGCGGGCCGGAATCATGTGGTTGTTCCGTACGCTTTTGATACGAACGATATGCGTTTCATGGCCGGAGGTAACTTCGTGCATGCCGACGACTTCGCGCGGTACTGCATCGATGCCTTCGATACCCTCTGGCGTGAGTCAGATCAGTACCCTGCAATGATGTCGGTCGGCCTGCACCCCCGGCTAATCGGTCGGCCAGGCCGCATTGCCGGACTTGAACGCTTCCTTGAACACGTGGCTAGCAAGGGTAGTGTTTGGTTTGCTCGCCGTATGGAAATTGCGCATCACTGGCGGTCAGTTGCGGGGGTGCCGGAGTGGAAGGATAAAAGTACAGCTAAGTAGAAAGAAGAGTAGCCCTCTAAAGAAGGGCATGATCAGGTAAGCTGAGTCGAAGGAACACGAAGAAGGAGTTCTCAGCAATGATGACCTGATTGACCGGATGCTTCTGGAACGGGTTTCCTTGGCAGGTATTGCGCACATCCTGCCCAGGTTCCACCAATATCTCCGCAAGTTGCCCACCAATAAAACCGGTTGCCCCGGTCACCAAAATCTTGTCCGTCATATTTTTTCACCCAGGCTGTGATTTAGTCGTTCGACCATTGTGTGCAATGCGGCCATGACTCCCTCAGCGCATTTTCCTGTACGGGTATCGTTTTTTGAGTCGGTTTAGTGGCGCTTCGAGGCAGTACCAAGAGAGACTAGCTCCTACCACAGTTACGATAGACATCAATACAAATCCTGGCAGCCCGGATTTGAGACCTGACACTCCAAGCCCATCAGCAATCAGGCGAACAGGGATCGCTGCGAAGTCATGCAACACATACAAACCGTAGCTGATACGCCCAAGATATAGCATTGCCGGAAACTCAAGCACCGCTTGTGTTCGCCCGGTGAATCCCACGAAGGCGGAACCGATTAGCCAGGTAAACGACAATAGCATTGCGAGGCGCTCGCACGGCCATTGCCATTGAAATGGAATGGTAAAGTCAGTAGCAGTCCGCATGATGAACAAGCCCAAGTACACTGGAATAGCGAATGCGCACCGCCGAACAATGGAGCGCGTG
>JAZBPA010000213.1:0-13745 GCA_036351435.1 Candidatus Competibacteraceae bacterium | reverse complement strand
GGAGATGTCGATATTATCCAAATCTTCATCAAGCATGGCATCCATGGCCTCAGATGAATTATCCAAAGCGCGTTCAATGAGCTCATTCAAAGCCGCATCAACGACGATAATCGGTTCAGTGTTGAGTCCGGTTTGAAACTTGATGTCCTCTAACGCTCGGGTGTTGGTAGGATCTGATAAACCGACAAATAGCCGGTTACCCCGTTTATACAACGGTAACGCTCGGTGTTGTCGGATAAGTTTGTCATCAACAGATTGAACCAGTGTCGGGTCGATTTCCAGTGCCGCCACATCGAACAGAGGCAAATTGAAGCCTCGTGACGCCACGCGGGCGATATCCACAGCACGTAACAGTTTGCTGTCGATAAGATAGCTTACAAAAGGAGAGTCAGCCTTGCGCGCTTCTTCGACCGCCTTTAAAGCGGCATTCTGATCCAGCAAGTTACTATTGACTAGCAAGCGGGCCAGACCACCCAAGCTGATGCCGGTCATGCCAGTCGTTCCAATAGGAGTGGTTTTGACATCGTAAGTTGTGGAAGCCATGAATTCTATAATGTCCTGAAAAAGCCCCTCACTCAGAGGCTGGTTAGTAACCGAACTTTAGACCATAGCAAGAAGCTTGGAAAGAGGGTACATAACCCGAAAAAAACTATTCATTTCATAGTTGCACGCTATCCATCGCTAATGTGCGGACGCCTTTCCAAAGGGTAGCGCCGATAGGCAAAAAGTATAAAAGCAACACCAAACAGAATCATAGGAACACTCAACAACTGCCCCATAGTCAGCCAACCCAGCGCGATAAAACCAAGATGCAGATCGGGTTCGCGAACGAATTCCACCAGGAAACGGAAAGCACCGTAACAGAGTAAAAACAATCCCGAGACGGCCATCATGGGTTGCGGTTTTCTAGAATACAACCACAAGATTGTAAACAATAGTAAACCTTCCAAGGCCGCCTCATACAGTTGCGAGGGATGGCGAGGAAGTGGCCCTGACCCCGAACCGTGAAACACCACTGCCCAGGGCACGTCGGTCACCCGTCCCCAGAGCTCGCCGTTAATAAAGTTGCCGATTCGACCGGCTAACAAACCTGGGGGTATCAGTGGTGCGATGAAGTCGGTAATTTCAAAAAACGGTTTATGCACTTTACGGGCGAATAACCCCATAGCCAGCAACACCCCCAAAAACCCGCCATGGAACGACATCCCGCCTTGCCAAATTTTAAAGAGCACTAACGGGTTCTCTAGGAACGCCCCAAAATTATAAAACAGTACATAACCGACACGCCCGCCTAATATAATGCCCAGCGCGATATAAAACAGCAGGTCGTCGACCTGTTGACTACTCCAGCCCGATCCCGGACGGGCTGCGCGATACCGCCCTAAAGCCCAACCGGCGAAAAAGCCGATCAAGTACATTAGGCCGTACCAACGCACTTGCAGAGGACCTAAACTCAGTGCAACAGGGTCAATCTCAGGATGAACGAACATCGATTCAGTACGCTCAGTGTAAAACTAGGGCTTGTCCCGGAAGAACTTCCATTGCGCCTGCTTGCCAAGCAACCCACAATGATCTTGCCGAACTATTGAGTAGTGTATTCGTGTCAGGCAAATAATTGAGTTGGCTCAAAGCGCCAAGGTATTCAAACAAGTCGATCGCTGTAGTGCAGTACACTCCGGCTTGCTCATGCCATAACTGGCAGAACGCTTCCATGTAACCCCAATCTTTGCTGGGATCGGCAGTCATAAAACCGTCCAACTCGTAACTGTGGCCCCACACAGCGAACACCTGCAATGACGAATCGGTGCTGGCTATAAACTGTTGTCCCAGTTCCATAGCCCTGTGATGGTGACAGGAAGGCTGCCATTTCAAAAAGGTATCGGGCACAGAGAATGCGTGAGAGTCGGTCGCCGTGCGGGCATATTTGATACCAAGTTCCGATAGCAATGCCAGGATGCGATCGTTATACGTCCCGAAAGGGTAAGCCAGACCACGCACAGGACTACCTGTCAGGTTTTCCAGTGTTTGCTTATCCTGTTCAATCTCATACCGAATAGCCTCGTCATCCAGTTGGGTTAAATCAGGATGATTGACTGAATGACAGGATACTTCGTGGCCTTGATACAGCGTGCTGACTTCGTGAGACGCAATGTGGTGTGCTTGTCCGAGTTTGCCCGAGTTCAAATGGAAGGTGCCGCGTATACCGTAGCGATTGAATAATTCCACCAACCGGCGATCATGCTCGCTGCCGTCGTCATAACTCATGATCAAAGCTTTGGTTTTATGATTCGGAAACTGCAGTTGGATACCCGGCGGCAAATTCAATGACACACTCCAACTTAGTGATTTACGCGATAGCGAGTCAATACATACTCATCGACGATTTGCTGAAACTCGGCCGCGATGTTATCCCCTTTCAAGGTCACGGTTTTTTCGCCGTCGACATACACCGGCGCCACCGGCCGTTCTCCGGTACCAGGCAAACTGATGCCGATGTTAGCCATTTTACTTTCTCCAGGGCCATTGACCACACACCCCATCACTGCCACAGTCATCTCCTCCACGCCGGGATAATGGGTGCTCCAAATCGGCATCTGCTGACGCAGATAAGCTTGAATCTCCTGCGCTAACCGTTGGAAGTAATCGCTAGTTGTGCGTCCACAACCCGGACAGGCGATCACTTGCGGAGTAAATGAACGCAGCCCCATCACTTGCAAAATTTCTTGGGCTACCAATACTTCTTGGGTGCGCGCACCACCAGGCTCTGGGGTCAGCGAAATGCGAATCGTATCACCGATACCCTCTTGCAATAACACCGCCAACGCCGCGGTAGACGCAACAATTCCTTTAGTGCCCATGCCGGCTTCGGTCAACCCCAAATGCAGCGGATAATCACAGCGACTCGCCAGTTCACGGTAAACGGCAATTAACTCCTGCACAGCACTCACTTTGGCGGAGAGAATGATTTGGTCATGCCCCAAACCGATTTCCTCGGCACGTTGGGCGCTTTTAAGGGCAGACAACACCAATGCCTCACGGGTGACTTCAGCGGCAGCGCGCGGTTCCGGCGAGCGAGCATTTTCATCCATCAACCGCACCACCAATTCCTGATCCAGACTGCCCCAATTCACCCCGATACGCACGGGCTTATCGTAGCGACAAGCCAGTTCGACAATGGTGGAAAATTGTTCATCTTTTTTCTTGCCGCGTCCCACATTGCCGGGATTGATGCGATATTTCGCCAAGGCTTGCGCACAGTCTGGAGAATGGCGTAACAACTTGTGCCCATTGAAATGAAAGTCGCCGACTAAAGGAACCGTTATCCCCTGCTGATCCAAGCGCTCACGGATAGCCGGTACGGCGTTTGCGGCCTGTTCGCTGTTTACCGTGATACGCACCAACTCCGATCCCGCTTGGGCGAGTTGACTGACCTGCGCCACAGTGGCTGCCACATCGACAGTATCGGTATTGGTCATGGATTGCACCACAATAGGCGCAGTCCCACCCACAATTACCGGACCGACTCGCACCGCCATACACTGACGACGTTTTAAGGATACCTCACCCATCGCTTGCTATTACCTTAGAATAATTACTGAGAATGACCGTAGTGTTACTTAAACGCGCGGCTCGAAAAATTGGCGGACCAGCATAGCGCTAACCCAATTAGATAGCTTTGTCCACAACGGTTTGTGGCTGGCATAGGTGATCTCGAACAACGCTGCATCTTTGCTGGCTTCCAGCAGATAATCGTCACTGGTGCGCAGTTCATCCACCAGCTTTAGCTCAAGGGCCTGGGTACCATACCAGTGTTCTCCGGTAGCCACTCGCTCCAGATCAAGCTGATTTCGATAGGTGCTTAGGAACTCCTTAAACAGCCGATGGGTTTCTTCCAACTCTTCCTGGAACTTGAGACGAGCCTTATCGGTATTTTCACCGAATAACGTCATGGTCCGTTTATATTCGCCAGCAGTAAGCAGTTCAAAATCGATATCATGCTTTTTAAGCAATCGATTGAAATTCGGCAATTGCGACACCACGCCTATGGAACCCACCACAGCAAAAGGGGCAGTAACGATGCGATCGGCGACACAAGCCATAAGATAGCCGCCGCTGGCGGCGACTTTATCTACCGCCACGGTTAGCCCGATTTTTCGCTCTTTAATGCGTGCCAGTTGTGACGCGGCCAAACCATAAGCATGAACCAGACCGCCAGCGCTTTCCAACCGGACTACGACCTCATCGCGGGGAGCAGCGATCATGAGTAACGCAGTAATCTCCTCACGCAGCGAGGCTACTGCTGAAGCGCGAATATCACCATGAAAATTCAAAACAAAGAGTTTGCGCTGCTCGTCAGACTGTTGTTCCGCTGACTTCTGCTGTTTCTTGGCTTTTTTAAGCAATCCCTTAAACGCTTTTTTGGGGAGGATGACTTCTTGCAAAGCAAGGCTCATCTCTTCAAAAGCACGATTGAGATGTTTGACCTCAATATGCTCTTTAGTTTTAAGCGTGCTACGAGAGGAAAGTGCTACAACGCCGGAGACAATGATCAGAATAGCCGCAACAACGGTAATCGACTTGGCCAGGAACAGCCCGTATTCGTTTATAAACTCCATTCATTACTCTCTCGGTAGCATAATCGAGAAGAGTTTATCACGCCTTGCGGCCGGTGTTGGGGGTTATGAGGTCGGCTTTACCTGCAACGCATCCTGCAATTGATCCAAGGTGTCACTGAGGTCATTAGTAATGCGATTTTGGAGTTTTGCGAGCTTGGAGGTTTCTGCGGACACATGCAGATTGCTGTCGAAGTGCAAGCTGTCATTTTCCAGAACATCTAAACGTAGCCGAATGCCATGCCGAGCAAACAGCGGGGCTAGCTCATTTTTGCGAGACAGTAAGTCTCGGCGAGTCGTTTGATAAGCGTGCTCACAGACTTGATAGCGATTGGCAAAGCTAAACACATTGCTGAAAAACATTTCCGCGTCGCCACTGTTAGGCTCGAAGAGAATGACATCTTTGTTGGGGTACTGAGTGGCATACTTAGACATGCCGATCTTCATGCGTGAGTGCACTATGGAATAAAAGGTCTGTGACAAAACGACCGGCAACCCCCCCTCGACCAAGGAATGATAGCGTTTCTTGTCTGGCGGGGTCAGCTTGGCATTAAACGGCACGATCGGATTAATGCAAAACAACAGTTCCGCACCGGACGAAAGCGCTGTAGACGCATGGAGTGTTCTACGCAAACCGCCGTCCACGTAGTAACGGCCCTCAATTTCCACCGGCGGAAACAATCCCGGCATGGCGGTGCTGGCTTTGACCGCGGTTGAGATAGGAATATGGTCGTTACCCCTGGCACCGAATTTTACCGCCTCCCCAGTATCCAGATTGGTCGCTACGACAAACAATTTGCGCTTCAGTTTCCGAAAATCGTCGGTGCGGCTACGGCTGTTATAGAGTTTGACTAAGAGTTGGCCGATGCTTTCATTGCCGAGTAACCCAGGCGGAATGGCCCGACTCAGCTTACTCATTGCTGCAGGTAAACTTCTATCGAGCGGATTCTTGACAAAGCCCCACAGGGCTTCTGCGAACAATTTGGGAACAGCGCTGAAGCCTTTTACATATTGATTGAAAGCGGGTCTTAAAAAATGCTCGGGATCCAGCGGAAAAGCTTGAGATTCGTTGCGCACGAAAATACGACATAACTTGGCTGCAGTGAATCCATTCGCCAAGGCCGAGGCAGTGACAGCACCAACGCTAACCCCCACGTAAACGTGGAGTTGATTGAAATCAACCCCCTCTAACGATTCTTCTAAAGCACGTATTGCACCGATTTCATAAATAAGCCCTAAGGGGCCGCCGCCCGCAAGCGCTAAGCCAACTCGCGTCCCACCGCTGCTGTTATGATGTGCGGGTTGCATTTGTGGCATATGGCCTCCTACGACTTCTCATAGCGTCCATTGAGAAGCGGGTCGGGTCAGGTCGGAAACGATCACCCGACAAACGGGTGCTATGGACTTATAGATCAATTGACTAGCAGTATACCATACTGCTCAAAAACGCAGTATGAACCGAAAAGCCCTATAGACTCAACAGGTGAGAAGGTAAGATAGTTTAGGCGGGATGGCCTGGAGAGACTGCCAAACGGGTGACAACTTCGACGAATAAACAACAAATGAAGGAAGCGTCCCTGCTCCCCGGTTATAATCCCTGTCCCTTCCTGGAACTCCATTTACAACTTGAGTAATCAACCTGATAACTACTGTAAATATGCCCTCGATTCCTCTACTAATTTATGGAGGCATCCCAACCTCGCATTTATCCCTGTCCCCACCCTGGAACTCCGTTACCATTAGTTATAGCAAGGTAATCGACTGAATACCATGTAAATATTACCCAAAATATTGTGAAATAATACCCAATAAGAATAACTCTCAACAACTCAGCAACTATGACAAGTTGTGATTGGGCGAACTAACCTCATCACCAGCTGTTCGGCAGTTTTCTTTTGAGTACGAACGCACCTTTTCTATTCTTGATATAGCCGCCAACCAACAGGCTGCGAATAATCCTGCTGACCATCTCCCGCGAGGAACCCACCATGCTGGCAATGCTTTGATGCGTCAGTCGCTCGACCATGCGTTCGCCGTCTATTTCAACTGCTAAACGATCCAAGACAGCAGCAACGCGTCCGTAAACATCAAGCAAAGCCAAGTTTTTGACATTCTCAGTCAGATCGCGAACTCTGGACAGAGTGGATACCAGTAATTTACTGGTTAGTTGAGGATGATCTTGGAGGCACTGTTTAAAGCCCGAGTTGGAAACGACGCAAAGTTGTGTGGGCTCCAGCGTCATGACCGAAGCGGAACGTGGCTGTCCATCGAGAATAGCCATCTCGCCAAAGAACTCGCCAACCTTTTGGATACATAGGGTAACTTCCTTGGCATTCTCATCGCTGACGTACACTCGCACCCGGCCATCAAGGATGACGTATAAGTTGTCACTACAATCGCCTTCATTGATCAAAATACTGCCTTTTGGGAAGAGCTTAGCAACCCCATAGTTGCATAATAGCTGAACTTCCGCAGGCTCCAAGGGCAGCATAAGCGGGTCAGTCGCAAATGACGGCATAAGTTAAAGCAGGCTTGCTAGTTAAGAAACGGGTAACGGAAAATGAAAACGGTCTGACTGTTTTCGTTGTTGTCCCTGCATTATCGTGGGAATATCAAGGAACTGTCAAAAATTGCTTGACTAAGATGACTTCTTCTCAAACCACTCTTGAACGTTTTGGGCGATAGACTGGATCAATATACCGCGCAACCGGTGTTATGGTTAGGCGCGATTGCGGCCCTGTTAGGCATTCTTGCGAATATCGTGTTGAGCGCCCTCCCTCTGGATCTACAAACCGATCTTGACTGGTTATTCAAACTGCGTGGTCCTCGACCTGCCCCCGATGAAGTAGTCATTATAGGTATTGATCAGGGCTCTGCGGAACAGCTCGGTCTGCCCGAGGTACCCAAACCTTGGCCTCGCTCCCAACATGCCCAACTCGTAAATAAGCTAACGGATCAGGGCGCAGGCGTGATTATCTTCGACATGTATTTTGAAGAATCCCGCAATACTAAGCATGACCGTTTGTTTGCCCAGTCCCTCCTTCGAGCCGGCAATGTCGTATTGTTTTCACGGCTGGATAAGCGCCGCATCGTCAATGAGGATAAATCGTCGTTAATTCTGTTTACTGAGCAGCAACGCGTCCCGATTACCGAATTGACCCAGGCTGCAGCAGGTTGGGCGCCATTTCCACTACCTAAAGCGCCAGCCACCGTGAACAGTTTTTGGCTGTTTAAAGAGGAGCTTAATGGCACGCCAACTTTGCCGGTCTTGGCTTTTCAAGAGTATGCATTACAGCGATGCGATGCCACCGTGTTGCGCGCTGTTGCCGACCCGAGTATTGCTGAGCGACCGATCAACCCCTTAAGTGCATTGAGCAAAACCCTACGCGCTCAGTTTCAGTTAGACTCACAACGAACGCCAACCTTGCTCGAAAAAAGGTTACGGCAAACTGGCGACGTCAGCTGTACTCAAGCGATACTCACTGCCCTGGTTGATATGTATCGCGGCGGCAACTGGCGATATCTCGACTTTTATGGCCCCGCTACCAGCATCAAGACGGTTTCCTATCAAAGGGCTTTGCGAGAACCGCTCGACGTCACCGGCAAAGCCGTTTTTGTAGGTCTGCTTGATCCAACCCTGGAAACGCGGGAGGACGATTCTTTCCAGAGTGCTTTTTCCCAAGGCAATGCAGCATTGTTCGGAGTCGAAATTGCTGCTACCGCATTTGCCAATTTGCTGGAGAATCGACGGGTCTGGACGCTTCCTCCACCCTGGTACCCGCTGCCGGTAATTGTTTGGGGAATGTTGTTAGGCCTGCTGATTATCAAACATTCCCCAACGTTCGCCATCGGGCTGGCCAGTGGGTTAATAGTGACTTATCTAGGTTTGGCTTGGTGGTTATTTGACCGCAATGGTCTCTGGCTGCCCCTGATTGTACCCCTGCTTATTCAAGCGCCCTGCGCATTGGGATTAGTCTTGTGGCGTACCGGGCGACACACGCGTCAAGTGCTAGACGCAATCATGCCCTCCAAGATAGCCGAGCACTCGATAGCCAACCCAACGCGAATCGGCGCATACCAACGCCACATAGACGGCATCTGCTTAGCCACTGACATCGCGGGTTACACCAAAGTGGCGGAGCGGTTAACTCCGCATGAGTTAAAAGCGTTGAAGGATGCCTATCTCAGCCTTTTGATCGCCGCAGTTAATCACCACAACGGCTCAATCGTTGATATGGCCGGGGACGCGATGATTGCGGTTTGGGATAACGCTAACGAGGTAGCGCACCGCCGACAAGCCTGTGAAACCGCCCTGGAAATTCTCGCCGCCACCCGTCAATTCAATAGAGACAAGCTCCCCGCGCTGCAATTGCCAATCCGCATCGGCATCCATCATGGTGCAATGACGTTAGGAAATATTGGCGCTCATAACCGCTATCAATACAGTGCGGTAGGCGACCCTGTCGGCACCGCCACCCGGATTCAGGATTTTGGTAAACAGCTCGGGGTGCAGTTGTTAGTGTCTCAGCCAATTCTGAGCGACTTGGATGAGCTAATTAGCCGGGAAGTGGGGCAATTCCGTCTAGTGGGGAAAACCCAGGCGTTGCGCTTGTATGAAGTGCAGGGCAAGAAAGGAACCGATGAGGTAGCGATAGATGAATACGATTTGTATACTCAATTCGACCATGGGTTAAAAATCTTTCGCGAGCAGTGCTGGGATAAAGCACAGGTAATTTTCTCATCTCTAGTAGCGCGCCACCAGGACGGCCCTTCGGATTATTATCAGCGCCTGTGCCGAACGTATATGGCAGACCCGCCACCTGAGCCTTGGGATGGGGTTGTGGAGGTCAAACAAAAACAATAATTTTCGTTAACTTTGCAAGAAATAAAATTAGCTAATGGATATTGGCCAGATTTTCAACCGATTAGTACGCAACAACCTGTCCCATTTCGTCTTGCTTGTTTGGTCGGTGTTCGCTTTGGGGTTTCTCGGCGCCGACCGATCGATGGCGGAAGAACAAGCTTGCACAACGGCAGCAGCCCAATTGGTTGCCGCGCAAGGGGAAGTAGCGATCAAGCGCGCAGGCCAGGAGGACTGGCAAGCCGTACCCGCCGACCAGACCGGGCAAGCGTTGTGTGCGGGCGACAGCGTGCGAACCGGGCCGCGTAGTCGCGCCACAGTCCAGGCGCCGGCAGCCGAAACCACCGCATCTATCGACGAAAACACCGTTCTCACCATCACTGTTACCGCAGCCGAGCAATCCTTCTGGCTGAGGTTGCTTAAGGGTGCGATTTATTTCTTCAGCCGCACCCCACAAGATTTAACCATAGAAACCCCCTACGCAAATGCTGCCATTGAAGGAACGGAGTTTCTGGTGCGGGTCGAAACCGGCCAAACGTCGGTTTTGGTTTTCGAAGGTTTGGTAAAGGCTAGTAATTCGGCTGGTAGTTTTATGGCGGGCAGCGGGGAAGCCGCGCTGGCCAAGGCCGGGCAAGCACCGCGCCGACTGTTGATCAGCAATCCCCAACAGGCCGTACAATGGGCATTGTATTATCCGCCGATCATTGCCTATCCCGCCCGTCAATTACAGAATAGTGACCCCGCCGTCTTGCAAGCCCAAGAACGGTTTTGGGCTAACGATCTGCCCGCCGCCTTCGCTCTGCTGGACGAAGTGCCACAGCAACAGCGGGATCTGAGGTATTGGAATGTGCGCGCCAGTTTGCTGCTGTCGGTGGGGCGAGTTGAGGAAGCGCGTGCGGCAATCAATCAAGCACTGAATCTGGATCAGACTGATGGCGCGGCGTTGGCGCTGCAGGCAACTATAGTCATTACCCAGAACGACCGTGAGCAAGGGTTGAAACTCGCGCAACAAGCGGTTGAACAGGCTCCGCGGACTGCCGCTCCCCGCATCGCTCTGTCTTACGCTAAGCAAGCCGTTTTCGAGCTGGATGCGGCGCAGGAGAACGCTGCCGAAGCGACCCGTCTGGAATCCGACAATGCCTTAGCCTGGGCGCGGCTCGCGGAACTGCAACTGATGCAGGGAAATCTGCACGCGGCTCTAGCCTCCGCACAGCAAGCCGTCGCATTGAATCCGCGCTTGGGCCAAACGCAAACGATTCTGGGGTTTGCTTATCTCACTCGACTCGAAATTGCAGAGGCGCGTACCCGGTTCGAAGAGGCGATTCAGTTGGAACCCGCAGCACCGCTGCCACGCCTAGGATTGGGATTAGCGCTGATCCGCCGCGATGAAATGGTTGAGGGTCGCCGGCAGATTGAAATTGCGGTGGGATTAGACCCCAATCAATCGCTGTTACGCAGCTATTTGGGTAAAGCCTATTACGAAGAAAAACGCGACGATCCGGCGGCCACCCAATACCAACTCGCCAAAGAGTTAGATCCCAACGACCCAACACCGTGGTTTTATGAGGCAATCCTTAAGCAGACCCAGAATCGTCCTGTCGAGGCGTTGCAAGATATTCAAAAGTCCATTGAGTTGAACGACAATCGGGCCGTATACCGCTCACGGCAACTTTTAGATCAGGATGAGGCTAGCCGTAGCACTACTCAAGGACGAATTTACCAGGATCTGGGTTTTGAGCAGCTAGCTCTTAGAGAAGGTTGGAAATCGGTCAATACCGATCCAGGCGATTATTCCGGTCATCGGCTGCTGGCGGATTCCTATCTTGCACTGCCTCGACACGAGCTCGCGCGTTCCAGTGAACTGCTGCAAGCACAGCTATTACAACCGCTTAACTTGACTCCCATCCAGCCTCAATTAGCAGTCAGCGACCTAGGTATTTTGAGCGGTTCTGGTCCCTCGTCACTTAGCTTGAATGAATATAACACCTTGTTTGTAAGTGATGGTTTGGCCTTGCAGGCCAATGGCGTCGGCGGTAATCGGGGCACCTTGGGCAATGACTTGGTGATTTCGGGTCTCAAAGACCGGTTTTCCTACAGCTTGGGACAATTCCATTATGAAACTGACGGTTTTAATGACAATAGTGATCAGGAGATAGACGTTTATAACGCCTTTGTGCAAATTACTCCAATATATGGAACCAGTTTACAAGCCGAATATCGCTATATTGATCGGGAACAAGGCGAAGTCAATCAACGACTTGATCCTGATGATTTACTTGAGGATTTTGATAACAGTGAAAAAACCAAGGTCGCACGTATAGGATTGCGGCATGATTGGTTGCAGAATGCAACTCTGTTAGGGTCTCTGATCTATACGGATCAAGAATCAGCCGCTGAAATACCGTTACCAATTGCTAATATTGCGTTTGATACAGAATCAGAAATTTATACATTGGATCTTCAACAATTATTTGACTTGAAACAGGTAAAACTTATCAGCGGGATGAGTTACACGGATAGAGACAGCACTCAAGTAACAACCAGTACTGGACCAAGCTTCACCAACATTCAGTCTACCGAGCGAGATGCCGAGTATATCAATTTTTATCTCTATTCTTACCTGCGGCCTAACCCGGACATCACATTAACTCTGGGTGCAAGTGGTGATCGGTTTGACGGTAACATTAGCAGCAAAGATCAATTCAATCCTAAACTAGGCTTTAGCTGGAGCTTAACCGAGAGAACGACCTTTAGGGTCGCTGCATTTCGAAATTTGAAAAAGATTTTTTCTGCGGCAAGTCAAACCTTGGAACCGACGCAAATTGCAGGCTTTGCTCAATTCTTTAACGAGAACGATGCAACTGATTCATGGACCTACGGCTTTGCTGCCGACCAAAGCATTATCCCTTCCTTAGACGTTGGTATTTCTTGGAGTCAGCGCCAATTAGAACAACCTATCCAGATCACATCAGCGATGCGAGGAGCCCAACAGACTATTATATTAAATAATGAAGAACAAATCGGACGTGCTTATTTATATTGGACTCCCAAGCCTTGGCTAGCGTTAAGTGGTGAATATTTTTATGAGCGATTCGATAACGATGACGACCCATTATTTCAAAGCCGCTTTGCATATACTGATTTAAAGACGCATCGATTGAAGTTGTCGGGCAGGGTATTCAAGCGATCTGGATTCAGTGGTGGGCTGAGTGCTAGTTATATAAGGCAAAGCGGCGTTACTGTAGACAACCCAACCAGTCCTTTCGATTTACCACCTACGATTAAATTAAGGGAGGATTTTTGGTTGATCGATGGATTCCTCAGTTATCGTTTGCCTCAACGTTGGGGCATCATTTCTCTGGAGGTGAAAAATCTATTTGACGAAAAGTTCAACTACGAAGAAGGCGATCCCGCTAATCCTTTATTCTACCCAGGACGTTTAGTTTTGGGTAAATTCAGTTTGTCTTTTTAAAGATTCAGGCAGGAGCATTAAATGTCAAAAAAAATTGTAATCGCTATTGATATAGCTTCAGGTGACGCATTAGTGACCGATGAAACAGGCAAGCCTGCGCAATCAAGAAATTTGCCGATGGATGGCAGCGAGCTTGGCACGATTAAGGAAATAAAAACCATTTCAATAATGGCTACAAAAAAGAACCCTGATTGTTATTGGATTTATTATAACGGGCAGTTGCATTGGGTTTGTGATTAAGGGTTGAATCTATTTGGTAATGTGGCTATATAGAATGGGCAGCTGACGCGCTGCCCATTCTACCAGCTAATTCCCAGCCCCCTGTGGCATTCCCCAAAGGTTGCTGCGACAAATCAATGTTAAGAATTGCAGTTTTCGTTCAGAGATAATAAAAAATCAAACAACTTGCCAGCAACACCGCAACCCATAGCACCATGCTGGCAGTCGGCCAAGTGCGGGCCAGCATACCGTGTGGGCCATGGTGGCGGAACAAAGCCACGATCAACGTTCTTACGTGCCGCGCTACTTCGGCGTTGATCGTCTCCCAAACGTGCAGCGCAAAGTTCCAACTCCTTGTCGCAACACCCGGCAGTAGCCGACGGTAGAACCAATCGAAATCGACGTTGAGGCTGGGGATTTCTGGAGGATAGAGACCGGTCTTCATCAAGGTCACGAACGCCAACCCGGCAAACAGCAGCAACTGCAACTGGGTGAGTACATGAGTAAAGGTATAAGGCGCGTAATCCACACCGTGCGGCAGCAAGGGATACAGCAGCGTCTGCGGGAACATACCCAGTGC
>JAZBPA010000212.1:0-60783 GCA_036351435.1 Candidatus Competibacteraceae bacterium | reverse complement strand
GGCTATTGACCGTAAAGACTCAAAACTGCCCTACCACTTGCGGATATGGGTCTCAATGTTGGGGTTGGGCATCAGCATCTAGTGTACCGAGCATTTGTTAAATGCTGCAGCCTACGCCCGAAGAACCTTACACCAACACCTCAACTGCCGACGGATGGCCTAAAAATCCAGTCGGACTGGCGCTCAAGCCATAGGCTCCCGATTGCAGTACCACAATCAAATCGCCAATGTCTGCTTTGGCGAGCTCCACTCGATCACCGAGAATATCCAGTGGGGTGCATAGTGGACCGACAACGTTGACCACTTCCCGTGCTTGACCCACTACCCTGTTGCCAACTAGTAGCGGGTAATTTTTACGAATGACTTGGCCTAGATTGCCGGATACCGCTAGATGGTGATGCATTCCGCCATTGGTGATTAAAAAGACTCGACCACGCGATACCTTGCGATCAACCACCTCCGCAACGTAAATGCCGGCTTCTCCAACCAGATAGCGGCCCAACTCCAATACCAGCTTGGCTTGTGGTTGTCGTTCCTGAAGTCGGGGTAACCACCGTTCCAGATTCACCCCAATCGGTTCCAGCTCCAAGGGCTGATCACCGGGAAAATAAGGAATACCGAAACCACCGCCGATATTGCAATAACGGGTTGGTCCGGGGGCCAGCTCGGCTAGACCCAATATCAATTCCAGGGTTTTGTCGTGGGCCTCCACGATAGCTTGTGCTTTCAGATTCTGAGAACCCGCAAACACGTGAAAACCTTGAAAGTCTAGGTTTAGTTCAGCGATACGACGCAGCACCGCCGGGACCTGTTCTGCATCAATGCCAAACGGCTTGGGCCCACCACCCATCCGCATACCCGCCGTCTTGAGCTCGAAATCTGGATTGACCCGTACCGCCACTTTGGGCCGAACGCCCTCTCGCTCGGCTAACTGAGTCAACGTTTCCAGCTCGTTAGCGGATTCCACATTGATGGTAATTCCTGCAGCGATAGCTGCGGACAACTCCCAAGGTCGCTTAGCGGGTCCCGCGAAGCTAATGTGTGATGCCGCCATTCCACTGTCCAAGGCCACCCGCAACTCACCGAGCGAGGCAACATCCAGACCGTCTACTTGCCTAGCGAGATGTTGCACCAACGCCGGCATCGGGTTGGCTTTGATGGCGTAGTGGATTTGTACAGCGGCGGGCAATTGGCGACGCAGCAACGCGACCCGCTCATCAAGCAAGCGCCGTTCATAAGCATAAAACGGTGTCTGACCGATACGCGCCGCCAATTGTGTCAGCGGCATGCCACCGATCTGCAAGCAATCATCTACGATGTAAAATTGCGTTGCGATAGTGGGTATTTCTGCGCCCGTCATGATGTCAGGGGTTCGGTGCATAATTGATAGAATTCGCTAGCTAACTGCTGGCGGTCGATTTTGCCGTTAGGATTACGGGGCAGCTCGTTACGGCTGATCACGTGAAGGGGAATCATGAAACTGGGTAGCTGGAGTCTGCAATAGGCGATGAGATCAGAGGTGTTGAATTCGCTTGGGTGCAACGGCTTTATCACAGCGATTAAAGCCTGACCCAACACCGGATGTGGAACCCCCAAAGCCGCCGCCTCTGCGACTAGACAGCTGGCGTAGAGAATTTCCTCGACTTCGGTGGGACTTACTCGATACCCGGAAGTTTTGATCATATCATCCTGGCGCCCGATGAAGTACAAAAATCCCTGTTCATCCATCCGCACGGTATCGCCGGACCAGACCGCCGATTCAGCAAGCGGCAAGCCGGCTGCCTGAACGGGAGCGGGACGGAACCGTTGCGCCGTGCGGGCTGGATCATTCCAATAACCCAAGCCTACTGTGGCACCGCGATGGACCAGTTCGCCGGGTTCGCCGGGTGCGCAAAGACTGCCGTCGTCGCGCACTACAAGGACCTCGGCATTGGGAATCGCCTTGCCGATGGAATCAGGCCGACGATCCAGTTCAGTTGGGGGTAGATAGGTGGAACGAAACGCTTCGGTCAAACCATACATGAGAAAAACCTGGGTCCGGGGCAATGTCTGGCGTAGCGCAGCCAGGGTAGCACGCGGCATGGCGCCGCCAGTATTGGCGATATAACGTAAACTGTTTTGCGCCGCTTCCGGCCATGGCAAGGTGGCCAACTGGGTCCACAAAGTCGGCACTGCAGTCAGACCGGTGATTGCATCGCGAGCAACGGCATTGATCACATCCCGTGCCATCAAATAATCCATCAATACAGCACACCCGCCCGCAGCAAATGCCGTGGTCAATTGGCTGAAACCCGCATCGAAACTCAACGGCAGTACCGCTAATAACCGATCATCAGCATGATTGCCCAGATACTGAACGACGCTGTGCGCGCCGCTGAGTAAATTGCGGTGAGACAGCACGACTCCCTTGGGTTTGCCGGTGCTGCCCGAAGTATACAAAATGGCCGCCATATCCTTATCAATACCCCGGCGACGCGCCTGATATACCGAGGAGTTAGTCAACGCCGTCCAGGTGATATAATCCAGGTGAGGCAACCGAGGGAGACTGCATTCTCCTTCGTCAACGATAACCAGGGAGTGCAAGTCGTGGCATTTCGCTAACACTGACTCCAATAACATCGCACGATTGGCACTGGTGAACAAAATGCGAACGTTGCAATCGCGCAAGATATAAGCGACTTGTTTAGCTTTCAATAGCGGATTGATCGGCACGAAGACACCGCCAGCCAATGAAATCCCAAACAACGCACTAACGGTTTCCAACCGTTTGGGCAAGTACACCGCGACCCGTTCCGAACGGGTTAAGCCAGCCTGCAACAGACCGCAGGCCACTTTTTGCACCTGTTCGGCTAACCCTGCATAGCTCAGATGTTTCTTAACGTGCCGGACTGCAATGGCATCGGGCCGTCGTTCGGCCTGCGGTGGGATTAAATCATGTAATAATTCAAGCATCGACAGTTTGGTCTCGGTCGGGACAGCTGTAGCCCGCCCAACATCAGTTTTCTTCAATGGAGTCAGTGACGTATGGCGGAGTGGGTATTGTACGCAACCGAGGGTTGCCATCTGTGCGAAGAAGCACAGAGCCTAATACAAAAGACGTTGGGCATGACGGTCACCGAAGTGGATATTGCAGAGAATGAGCAGTTAATGGAGCGTTATGGGACGCGTATTCCGGTGTTACAACGGGTGGATACGGGCATTGAAATCGGCTGGCCTTTCGATTCGCAAGCGATACGGCGCTTAGTGGAATAAATTATTGATCCGAAACTCGGATCAGCATGGTTTTCTCGGCTAAATTTATAAAGTATCGGCTGCTGTCGGTCAATGCACCGTTGGACTGCCAGGGTCGCGCCCGAGGTGAGAACGGAGAATAATCATGCAAGCAATATCCTTAAATCGGCTGCTGTCAGTCGCCATTCCAATCACCATTCTATGCTATGCCAGCCACGTTCAAGCAGGCGGCTTTCAAGTCACCGAATTATGCGCCCTCTGTCAAGGCGTTAGAAATGCAGGCCAAGCGGCGGCGGCTGACAATGGTGCCACTGTATTTTTTAATCCGGCCGGCCTCACTTACCGCGAGGGTCGTAATGCGGAAGCCAGCCTACATGTCATCATCGGCAAGTTTGATTTCAAGGACAAGGATTCCACCAACGCCATCGGTGGGGAACCTATCGGCAAGCGCAACAACGATGGAGCGCAACCAGCCTATATTCCCAACTTTTATTACACTCAAGAACTCAGTGAGCAGTTGACCTTTGGCGTAGGATTGACCACGCCTTATGGATTGGCCACTGAATACGATGATGATTGGATTGGCCGCTATCATGGTATCAAGTCTGAACTAACGACCATCAATCTCAATCCATCGCTAGGCTTCAAAATCAATGAACAATTGTCGCTAGGTGGGGGCGTTATGATCCAGTACGCCGATGCCGAACTGACCAGCGCCATTGATTTCGGTGCTATCGGTTTTCTACTCGGTATTCCTGGGGTGACTCCATCGACTCCGGCCTTTGATGGCTTTAATCAGCTGACCGGTGATGACTGGGGACTGGGGTGGAACCTCGGTTTGCTCTATGAGCTGCAGCCCGGCACTCGCTTGGGCATTTCCTACCGCTCCAGTGTCGATCATACCTTGGAAGGCAAGGCCAACATTAACGTGCCCGGCTCAATTGCGGCGGTCGTGCCAGGGTTGAACTCTCGCAAGGTCAGCGCTTCGGTCGATTTCACATCGCCGGCAATACTCATGCTTGGGGCTTACCATGAAATTGACGATCGCTGGACGATTATGGCCGGAGCCTGGTGGACTGAATGGAGCGATTTTGATGAGATTCGAATTCAATTCGAGGACGGCAGCCCTGATGCAGTACAGCCAGAGAACTGGCATAACAGCTGGCGTTATCAGTTGGGGGTGAGCTATAAATATTCGCCGGAGTGGACCTTGAGGGCCGGCTTGGAATATGACGAAAGCCCAGTGGATGAGGAAGATCTCACTCCCCGGACGCCTGATTCGGATCGCAAATGGCTGACGTTCGGCGCTTCTTATGTTTATTCGCCTAATTTTTCCTTCGACTTTGCCTACACCCATATCTTCATTGACGACTACGACATCAGTGATACCGAGGTGACTAGTGGCGCTTCTTCCGGTGTGCCTATCGGCAACACCTTGGATGGCACCTACGAAGCGGATGCGAATATCATCAGCGCGGGTTTGCGCTGGCGTTTCTGAATTTTGGCCGTTGTTACGAAGGAATGCACTCATGAATAAAAGCAAAATTATTATTGCCCTGCTGATCCTGTTGCTTCCGAGTAGTTTGCCAGCACAACAGGCTGCCACCCTGCGGGCCAATTTCGATCCTAGCACGGGTCTAGTTCCGTTTCCCATCAATTTGTTATTTAGCGGTTCGGCCGATGGGACGTTGAATATCCCGATTGCCGATCCTAACGATCCGGCCAGTGGTCCTACCCAGGCTTTAAATAATTTGGATGGATTCTCCACCGTTAATCCTATCGTGGCGACTTTTTCCAACGGCGTGCTGCCCATTCCGGGCAATCCCACCCCCATCGACAGCGCCATTGATCCGGTCAGCGTCAGCGCAGGGACGACGGTACGGTTGTTTGAAGTCGAGTTGGTCAATCCATTTCTCGGTTCCACTGATCGACCTTTCGCAGTAGAGCGGGTAAAGCGGGAGTTGGTTGCCAATGAGGATTATGTGGCGGGATTGTCACCGCTGGATCCGACCGGTAAAACAGTGGTCATCACGCCTTTGCGTCCTCTGAAAGCTAAAACCGGTTACATGGTGGTGCTGACCAACGGGATTCGTGCGCTGTTGGACGGGAATCCGGCCTTCCCGGATCGGACTTATATCTTTGCTCGGTATCGGGGTAATCATCACCGTCCCCTGGTAGACGAAAACGGCAACAGTAATTTTCCGCAACTGACCGATGCACAGGCCCGCGCTTTGGTGCCAATCCAAACAGCGGTGCTTTCCCAGGAAGAAGCCGCTGCAGGCCAAGGGATCGACCGTGGTAGCATTATCCTGAGTTGGACTTTTTTGACGCAATCCATTGATGATGCACTGCAAGTGGTGCGCAGCGGCGTTACCGCCCAACCACTCGGATTGGCCGCGACTGGTTCGAATACCAGCGCATTGGGATTGGCCGGATTAGCGGATATTTATGCGGGCACTTTTCAGATTCCCTATTATCTGCAGGCGCCCGCAGCGCCCCAGGACGCACCGATCATTTTGAGTACCCGTTGGCAAGGCGTTAACGACAGCGCTGTGACCCGATACAATCCGCAGCCTATCGCGCCTCAGTCGGTGACCATCCCGGTACTAGCCACCATCCCCAACGCCAATAGTGGTCAAAGTAAACCCCCCGGCGGTTGGCCGGTAGTTATTTTTCAGCATGGCATCACCCAGAATCGGGCCAATATATTCGCCGTCGCCGATACCTTGGCTAGCGTGGGGTTTGCTGCTATAGCGATTGATCTACCGCTGCACGGCATCACTGATACTGAAAATCCGTTCTATGCGGGTCCGTTGGAGCGCACCTTCAACGTTGATCTGCTCAACAATGAAACCGGCGTCCCTGGCCCGGACGGGATGATTGATGCTTCGGGCATTCATTACATTAATCTGACTTCGTCGTTGACTACTCGGGATAATATACGTCAAGGCAGTGCCGACTTGTTCCATTTGACCGCCACCTTGCCGATGCTGGACATTGATGGTGATGCTTTAGCCGATTTCGCGACGCCGATTCGTTTCGTCGGACATTCTTTGGGCGCTATTGTGGGGACCACTTTTCTGGCGGTCGAGAATGAGATCAGCGCCGCGACACTAGCCAATCCGGGTGGTGATTTGACCCGATTGCTACTCGGTTCGGAAAGCTTCGGTCCACGTATCCTGGCGGGTCTGATGGCGGTGGGGTTGGAACCGGGCACGGCGGAATTCGGAGCCTTTGTGAATGCATTTCAACAAGCGGTAGATTCAGGGGACCCCATCAACTATGCCAGTGCAGCAGCTGAGGCTCATCCCATTCACATGATCGAAGTGGTCGGCCCGCCACCCGATGCAACCATCCCCAACAGTGTGCCCGGTGCGCCTTTAGCCGGTACCGAACCGTTAGCTCGCATCATGGGTCTTGCCTCTGTTGCTGCTACTACGGAGGATGATATGGGCTTGCGTGCCATCGTGCGTTTCACTGAAGGCGCGCACAGTTCTTTTTTACTGCCCATCGTTTCACCGGCCGCAACCGCAGAGATGCAAAGCGAAATGGCTAGCTTTGTAATTAGCAACGGTACAGTCTTGAGCGTGACCAATCCCGGCGTGTTGCAACCTATCCAATAAAATTTGATGAGTTTGTACTATTCTTTTATTTTTGGCTTCGGCCCGATTGAATAAATCCTCAAGCCTAACTAAGCTGTTAGCGGATTTTATGAAATCTGGACTAAAGGTCTTACCAAAGGTGTTAACCACCCTATCGAGAGAGGAGTGAACAAGATTATGAGTAGCGGTCCATACGTACGCAAGGTGGCTATTCTGGGTGCTGGCGTGATGGGGGCTCAGGCTGCCGCCCATCTGGCCAGTGCCGACGTGAAACCGGTTCTGTTCGATCTGGCTGACAAAAGCGAAGACAAGAGCGCCTTTGTTAATAAAGCGATCAAACAGATGGAGAAGATGAAGCCGGCGCCGGCTTCCGCAAAGGACCGGCTTAGACTGATCACTCCCGCTAACTACGACGAAAACCTCGAAGAACTGCGCGATTGTGATTTGATCATTGAGGCCATCGCCGAACGGTTGGAGTGGAAACAAGACCTATATAACAAGATAGCGCCTTATATCAGTGAGGACGCCATCTTTGCTACTAACACGTCGGGACTCGGCATCACGCTTTTATCTAAGGCGTTGCCTGAAAAAATCCGGCCCCGCTTTTGCGGTATTCACTTTTTTAATCCGCCGCGTTACATGCCCTTGGTGGAATTAATCGCCGGTGAATTCACCGACACTAAACACCTGAACAAGCTGGAGACCTTCCTGGTCACCACTTTGGGTAAGGGTGTGGTGCATGCTAAAGACAGCCCCAATTTCATTGCTAACCGGTTGGGTTTGTTCAACATTCAGGCAACCATGTATCACGCCGACAAGCTCGGCTTGCCGTTTGACATTGTCGATGCACTGACTGGACCTGCGCTGGGTCGGCCTTCCACCGCCACGTTCCGCACCTCCGATCTTGTGGGTCTGGACACTTTGGCTAACGTGCTGTCCAAATCCGCCGAAGTGCTGACCAACGATCCTTGGCACAAGTACTATCATGTGCCGGCGTGGTTGCAAGGGTTGATCGACAAAGGTGCATTGGGCAATAAGACTCGCGGGGGTATCTACACCCGCAAAGGTAAGGAGCGCCTAGTGTTGGATCTCGCCAAAGGCGATTATCGCCCGGTCGATACCACCCTTGATCCTGACGTCAAAACGATTATGGGTAACCGTAATCTGGCCGAGAAAGTGGCTGCAGTGCGTGCCTCTTCCCATCCTCAGGCGCAATTTGTGTGGGCGGCTCTGCGCGACATGTGGCATTACGCGGCGGTCAGCTTGGCAGAAATTGCCGACAACGCCCGCGATGCTGATTTCGCCATGCGTTGGGGTTACGGTTGGAAACAAGGACCTTTCGAAGTCTGGCAGGCTGCCGGTTGGAAACAAGTTGCCGACTGGATCGCTGAAGACATCGCGGCGGGCAAGACCATGTCGGATGTTCCGTTGCCGGCTTGGGTCAACGAAATTGATGGCGCACACGCGGCAACCGGATCTTATGCGCCGAGCGATAAAGTGTTTCGTCCCCGCTCCGATCTGCCGGTTTACCAACGGCAATACTTCCCCGAATTGGTGTTGGGTGAGAAAGCGCCGGAGAAAGGCACGACCGTTTTTGAAACCGATGCAGTGCGGATGTGGCATCAGGGTGACGACATCGGCATCTTGAGTTTCAAGACCAAGATGCACGCGGTGGGTGAAGGCGTTATCGCCGGCATCAACCAAGCGCTTGATGTCTGCGAGAGCGGCCAGTTCGCTGGTCTAGTGATTTGGCAGGATAAAGCGCCGTTCAGTGCGGGTGCCGATTTGGCTGGTATTGCACCGGTGGTGATGGAAGGTAATTGGGATCGTATCCGCGAAATTGTAGAGAACTTCCAAAACTGCACTTCCCGGATTCGTCACTCTTATGTTCCCGTCGTTGGGGCAGTTCAGGGTATGGCCCTGGGTGGTGGTTGCGAAATCGCCATGCATTGCGATCGCGTCGTGGCAGCGCTGGAAAGCTATATGGGGCTGGTGGAAATCGGTGTCGGTTTGTTGCCGGCGGGTGGCGGTTGTAAGGAATTTGCCTTGCGTATCGCCGAAGAATGCCCCGACAACAACATGAACCCTTTCTTGATCAAGTACTTCCAGAATGTGGCCACGGCCAAGGTGGCAACCAGCGCCGAAGAAGCTAAACAAGCAGGCTTCCTTCGTTCGTCGGATATTGTTGCTTTCAATCCCCATGAGATTTTGCATATCGCCAAGGCACAGGCTAAAGCGATGGCAGAATCCGCCTACCGGCCACCGTTGAAGCGCCTAGTCAAGGTTGCGGGGCGGATCGGCTCGGCGACCATAGAAATGGGCATGAACAACATGCTGGAAGGCCACTTCATGTCGGAGCACGATTTCTTCATCGCCAAGAAGATTGCCGCAGCTATCTGTGGCGGTGATGTGGACCCCGGAACTCTGGTGCCGGAATCTTGGTTGCTGAAACTGGAGCGAGACGCCTTTGTCGAGTTGGTTGCGAATCCGCTCTCTCAAGCCCGTGCCATGCACATGTTGGAAACTGGCAAGCCGCTGCGTAACTGATCCGTATCACTTATTGGGGACACGCAGAGTATGACGCTGAACATTGTCAACTGCTGCGTGTCTCAGCGCTGAATTCGCAAGTATCAGGAGACTGAACATTATGAGTAAAGAGCTTCAAGAAGCTTATGTAGTCGCTGCCGTGCGTACCCCGGTGGGCCGTTCGGGACGCGGCATGTTCCGCAACACCCGCCCCGACGATCTGCTGTCTCATGTCATTCGTGGTGTGGTCGATAAGTGCCCCGGTCTGGATCCCACCGAAATTGAAGATATCGTCATCGGCTGTTCTCTCCCGGAAGGCGAGCAGGGTCTAAACATCGCCCGTACTGCTGGCCTGCTGGCCGGGCTGCCGATTGATGTTCCCGGCGTTACCTTGAATCGCTTCTGCTCCTCGGGCGTTCAATCCATCGCTTTTGCTGCCGACCGCATCCGCGCCGGTTCATCCGAGTGCCTGATTGCGGGTGGTGTAGAGAGCATGAGCCAGGTGCCTATGCCGGGTGGCCGGTTGGCAGTCAACCCGAAAGTATTCGAAAGCGAAACCACTCATGGCCTGTCCTTCGGCATGGGTATTACCGCCGAAAAAGTGGCGCAGCAGTGGAATGTCTCTCGTGAGGATCAGGATGCGTTCGGGGTAGAGAGCAACCGTCGCGCCAACGAGGCCATCAAGAAAGGGGAATTCAAGGATGAGATTTTACCCTACACCATCGAAGAGCATGTGCTATCACCGGACGGTCAGACCGTGCAAGTCGTCACTCGGGTAGTCGATACCGACGAGGGCCCGCGTCCGGCTACCATGGAATCGGTATCCAAAGTGCGCACTGCGTTCGACGCCAAGGGTTCAGTGACAGCCGCTAATAGCTCCCAGACCAGTGACGGTGCCGGCGCGGTTATGCTGATGAGTGGAAACATGGTCAAAAAGCTGGGGCTCAAGCCTTTGGCCCGTTTTGTTTCTTACGCCGTAACCGGTTGCCCGCCGGAAATTATGGGTATCGGGCCGATCAAGGCAATCCCCAAAGCCTTGGAAATGGCTGGCTTGAAGAAGGAAGATATGGACTGGATTGAGCTAAACGAAGCATTTGCTTCGCAAAGCTTAGCCGTGATCCGCGAACTGGGCTTGGATATGGCTAAAGTTAATCCACTAGGTGGTGCGATTGCATTGGGTCATCCACTGGGCGCGACGGGTGCTATCCGTACCGCTACCGTGGTCCACGCCCTCAATCGCCACAATTTAAAATATGGCATGGTCACCATGTGCATGGCCAGTGGCATGGGTGCCGCCGGCATTTTCGAACGGGTATAAGTGAGCAACGCTGCTTAGAGGGCGGTCGCCTGACCGCCCTTGCTGGATTATCACCTAATCAGGACAGCCTTTTCCTCTGTAATCTGGAGAGTAATTTATGAGAGATGTCGTCATCGCTTCTGCCTGTCGTACAGCTGTTGGTGCCTTCGGTGGTTCACTGAAAGACTCAAGCGGGCCGGTGCTCGGTAGTGTTGTAATGAAAGAAGCCGTCAAGCGGGCGGGGATTGATCCAGGCATCATTGACGATGTACGCATGGGCAGTTGTCTGGAACATCCTGACAATCTTAACGTAGCCCGAGTCGCTGCTCTGCTAGCGGGAATTCCCGATAGCGTTACCGCCTGCACTATGAACCGGGTCTGTATTTCCGGTATGGAGGCAGTGGTCTCCGGTATGGCATTAATTCGAGCGGAGATGGCCGATGTGATTCTGGCCGGTGGCGTCGAACATATGTCAGGTGCGCCCTATGCCGTATTCAATGCCCGTTGGGGTGCGCGCATTCAAGATTCAAAATTTGCCGACACTATGATTCACGCCTTGCATGCCGGTTCAGCGGTGCTCAGAGATGCTGACAAGGGACCTGTCCAAGGCGGTTTGGTTGATCATTTCAAGAACAAGCCATACATCATGGGGCATACCACTGAATTCCTGGCGCAGATGATGGATATCAGCCGCGAGGAAATGGATGAGATTGCCGTTCGTAGCCATAACAATGTCGAGCGGGCGACTAAAGATGGGGAGTTCAAGGACGAGATCGTACCCGTGGAAATTCCACAAAAGAGAGGCAAACCGCCGATCATCTTCGACAAAGACGAGCATTTTCGCCCAGGGATTACCCTCGAACAGCTTGCCAAGCTTCCTTCCGCCTTCGTGCCGAAGGTGGGTAAAGTCACGGCGGGTAATGCCTCAGGCGTTAACGATGGCGCAAGTGCAGTAATCCTGACCCATGCCGACAAAGCAAATGAATTGGGCCTCAAGCCCTTGGCGCGCATCGTTGGCTTCGGTCGTGGCGCTTGTCATCCCTCAGTAATGGGGATTAGCCCGGTGCCGGCAGTTAAAGACCTACTGAGCAGGACCGGCCTGAAACTGGCGGACTTCGAACTGATTGAAGTCAACGAGGCGTTTGCTGGTCAGTATCTGGGCTGTGAGAAGGAATTGGGCCTGAATCGCGAGATCACCAATGTCAACGGTTCCGGCGTCGGCATGGGTCACCCCGTGGGCTCCACCGGCTGTCGGTTGATCGTGACCTTGATTCACGCCATGCAGAAGCGTGGTAAGCGTCTGGGATTGGCTACCCTGTGCGGCGGCGGTGGCGTATCACTGGCTGTGGCTGTTGAAATGCTCTAAGTAGCAAAGGCGAGTAACCCAACCACGGTAGACGGCGACCCTGTTTACCGTGGTTTTTTTGTGAGCTTACGACGAGCTAGCGCAACTTTTCTATTTTGGCGTGGTTTACTTACCCTGGCACACCCCAGGAGTAGAACGCATGCCCAACAGAAACGCTCTCTCAGCCTTGCCGAAGTGCAACGTATCTTTGACGCCTAGCGTCAGCTTGGTCAACCGCGCATCACACCGTTGGAAATGAGTTATGGCCGAGGATTAAAGGCTCCGGTCTTACGGAGTGGAGTAAATATTCGCGCTAGCGCCGAGCCGGTTCCTACCAGTCAGCGCCGCGCGGAGGTGTTTCTCAGTTCAATCTCACCCCATGACTCTGTGTTACCAGCACTCCCACAGTTAGCTTATAAAGGTTTCAGTTCCTCGAAGTTGACTTTCGCTTGTCTGCGTTCTTTACGTGGCATGGGGATCATACCTAATTCAACGAGATAACCCCGAGACGCCCCCCAAGCCCGCTCGGAAGTAAATTCAGCAACGAATTCACGAAGACCGGGAACGACATCAATATGCGCTTTTTTCAGATAAAAGCGTAAGGGGCGGGTCAATGGATATATTTTGTGGGCGATGCTGCCGGCGTTGGGCATCACGCCGTCGATTTCCGAGGCTTGCAAGCCTGGGTCATTGACCAAAAACAGATACCCTACGATGCCTACCGCTTCCGGGTCACTTTTCACCGCTTCTAGGATTTTTTGGTATTCCTGGTGTTCGGTATAAGCGCCATCTTGTCGAAAGCTTTGGCAAGCTGTTCTGTAGTCTGCAGGGTTAGCTTGCTCCAGAGTCTGCATAACCTCCAATTGCTGACAACCGGCCGACATAATATTACTCATAATCAGGTCGTGGGTACCGTGGGTCTTATCAGGTCCCCAACCCTTGATTTCGTGGCTTGGTAGATCGGGGTTGATGTCTGTCCAGTTCTGGTACGGATTGGGAACCAGTTGCGTGCCACCCTGCGGATCTGGAACGTCCTTGGCGAATGCCAAGAACAATTCTTTACGGGTCAGATTAAGCGGCTGAGTAGCGCCAGCCGCACGCACCACGACGATTGCGTCATAACCGACTGTGACATCAATAATTTCATTCACGCCATTTTGTGCGCACAACTCTACTTCGCTAGATTTAATGGGACGCGAAGCATTGACGATATCGGGTGTTTGTGGACCAGTACCTTCGCAGAACAGCTTCATGCCGCCACCGGTACCGGTGGATTTAAGTTCGGGGGCTGGCATGCCACTGTTTTCACTGAACTGCCGACCCACTTTTTCCGCCAAGGGATAAACAGTGGATGAACCGACTATCATCGGCCGATCACGGCTGGCCTGAGAGAACGTCATGATTGGGATGATGAAGAAAAGGATTGCTAGTGTGATAACAAAACTACGTTTCCAGTGATTCATTGCAAGTTCCTGATTTTCAATGATTGAAAAAGCCAAAATAGTCCAAAATAATTCATAGAAGTCCAAAGTAGTGCATATGCTATGTTAAAGCGAGCCTGAAACCGCCACGATCCCTTCCGTCAGCCTGACAGGCTGAACAATACAGACTATCAGCAAGCAAGAATTATTCCGGGGCTCGCCAAACCGCTAAGCTTAAACTATTGGACAGAAACGGTAAGGGAGACACTGTGGCATATGGTTTGCGGAGCGCTGATTTTAGAAAGGAATGTCCAGCAGAAGTAATGACCGGTAATGCAAAAATCATAAGCAACCTGCAAAACGAGCGGTCTGCTGAAGGCTCCGATATGCAGCACCTGGACTACTTGTTAATGCATACTCCCATCTTGTTCAGCCTCGGCCAAAAGCCACTCCCGAAACGCAACGATGTTAGGTTCATCGGCGGTCGCTTCAGGACACACGATGTAATAGGCAAACTCCAGGGGAATATCCAGGTCGAATGGCACGACTAAACGCCCCGCAGCCAGATCAGCGAGTGCTAAATTTTTGATGCTTAGTACCACTCCCTGACCTTCGACTGCCGCCTCCAAAGCCAACGCCGTATGGTTGAAGTGCTGTCCACGTTTTGTATCCACGCCTTCCACTCCGGCCTCTTCTAACCACATGCGCCAATCCGGATGCCGATCGTCCACTACCAGGATTTCATCGTGCAATAAGGTATGGTAACGCAGATCTTCCGGCTTGCTTAACGGTTGGGCCCCTTCCAGCAAGCGTGGGCTGCACATGGGCACGATCGACACTGCAAATAGCTTGTCTACACGAAAGCCTGGATACTGACCGCGCCCGAAGCGAACAGTAAGATCGACGCCATCGCGTTGAAACTCTTTCATATCCACGACACTTTGCAAATCGATTGGCGTCATGCTGGCGGAAACGCGTATATCGATCTTAGGATGAACTGTAATGAAGTTGTTCATGCGGGGTACTAACCACTTGGCTGCAAAGGAAGGCGCAACGCTAACGGTTAATACATTCAACTCGCTTTCACCGGTTACTTCTTCCATTGCTGCGGCAAAACAAGCAAAGCCTTCCTGCAATTTCGGCAAAAACCGCCTTCCTATGTCAGTCAATTGCAACATCCGATTCGAGCGCTGAAAGAGCTCAATGTCTAAATAGTGCTCTAGTTGTTTGATCTGCTGACTGACAGCCGCTGGCGTGACGTTCAGTTCTTCTGCTGCTTGTTTAAAGCTCAGGTGCCGCGCGGCTGTTTCAAAAGCCCGCAAAGCGTTAAGCGGTGGTAGACGCTGCGACATAGCAACCTTTCAAGTTAGTTTATCTAAGGGCAGTAGCAAATAATACTCGTTTGTCAACCCAATAAGCTTATTTTATTATGTTGTAAAAATAAAACGATGATTATCAACGGAGGCATTTATTGTCGTAGTAACAACATTTTTGGAGTGAATAAGATGAAACACGAAGTTTACAAATTAGAGAACCTAAGCCCCATGCAGGACAATGAGCCGGTGGATATTGAGCGTTGCATCAACGAGGCTCGGTTGCAGCACGATGCTTATATTGCTGAGTGCATTGTTCGCGGGGTAAGTCGGCTGGTCAGAAGCTTTGACAACGGGATTGTCAAACCAGTGCGTCACTGGAGAGGCAATCCGACCGCCAATGTTCCTTCTTAGTCACTCAATGCACCGATGGGAAGGAATTCTAGCCATCGACTGTTACAACTAGAACGCTGCTGGGGGCGAGAACTCGCCCCCAGCATATAATGGGAAAAGTGCTCTAAACGACCTTGCAAGCTGCTCTGCTGAGCATAGAAACATCCATGAGTTGGGTGATTTCACCCAATAGTCGTTAGAACTGACCGAGGACTATCAATAACTCAAGACTTTCGAGCTGCCATATAAAGCAGGCAACGTCACCTCGGCCTTACCCACGAGTAAGTCATCAATCAAATCAGTAGGACTGAAGCCCGCATGCTTCAGACACATTAGGCAGACAATAACCTTACCGCCTTTTTCAATGAAGTCCTGAAGCATCTGTTGGGGTGTTTTTTCAGCCATCGCGCTTTTTGGTATTGGCATATTAGCTACTGCTAATCTAACCCCAGTGACATTCAAAAAAAAGGATGTTATTACGATTGAGTGTCATCGTAGCGAGTCCGTATCGCCAGGAAATCCTTGACCAAATTGTCGGTCGAGCTGGTCTCCGTAAGCACCGCCTGTAAACGGGCATCTGGATTAATCACGATGACTGCTGCCGAGTGATCGACCAGGTAGTAATCCGCACCCGGTTCGGGGTCGTGAATTTTGTAGTACACACCGAACTGCTTGGCTAACTTGTCGATTTCCTCCCGCTCGCCGGTAGCGCCGCCGAATTTGGGATTGAAAAAGGCGGTATATTCCTTGAGCCGTTCCTCGGTATCGCGGGCGGGATCGACTGAAATCATCCAGACCGTCACATCTGCATCCACGCCCTGTGCCGCTAACCGGTTATGCAGTTGATTGAGCTGGGCCAGAGTCGCGGGGCACACATCAGGGCAGAAGGTGTAGCCGAAAAACAGCAATGACCAACGATCCTTCAAAGCAGCGTGAGTAAAGGGCTCACCGGACTGATTAGTGAGATCGAAATTCTCAACCTCTCTGGAAGGCGAGATATAAATCCCGCTGATTTCAGGTTTAGAAGACTCGACTGTCGGCATAAAGAAACGACCGAGCCCAACGCCGGCTGCGATGCTCAGAACGCCGAGGGCAATAATCAATAGTTGTTTATTTCGCATAGGGCTGTTGGCCAATGGCCACCTCCACAGTCACTGCACCGGCTTGTTCGAAGTTCAGCGTGAGTGGAAAGGTTTCGCCTTCGACCAGCGGACCCTCTAAGCCGATGAACATGATATGCAAGCCGCCGGGTTGAAATGTGACTGTCTGCCCGGCGGGCACTTCGACAGTCTCAAGTTTGCGCATCATCACCACATCGCCGTCCATCAGGTGAGTGTGCAATTCAACACGTGCTGATATTTCCGCTTCAGCTGATAGCAATCGATCATCCTGACCCTGGCTATTATCCACAATGAAATAGGCGGCTCCCGCATTCGCCACCGGTGGCGTGGGCCTAGACCACGGGTTTTTAACGGTCAGGTTACCGACTACAAATTCTGCTGCGAACCCGTTCGCAGTGATCAACGACAGGATTACCAACAACAATAAACGATGATTCATTTTTCGGAATACTCCGCATTGAAAGACAACACTACCCCGCCATGCCCAAAAGGTATTCACCGCAAGGCTGGCGAGATCTTAAATGTTTCGGAGAAAGCAGGAGTTCAGCTAAGAATAGGTGGTGCGCGAGGCTGCGCCGGATAACGACGGAGGCTAGGTTGTAACGGACGCACCGGAACGGGTATGGTGAAGACTAGCCAATTACCAGTGAACGCTGGACCGGTTTCAACAGGCGGGATTAAGCCAACGCCGCAGCTAACCTGTAAATGGCAGATGGGGCATTGAAAATGGCGCGACGGTTGCTGTGTTTCTTCGCCTGGCCAAGAGAGTGGGAGCGTTTGCAATCCACCGGAACTCATGCAAACCAGCAACATACCGGTTTGCATTTGCCAAGGCGCGGGAATAACTTGACTGAATGGCACCAGTATTTGCAGCACCAACGCCAATAGTGCCAAACGGGCGCCCAGCAGTTGTTTACGACAGTTGCGCAATGGATTCACTGGGTAGTCGGCTTTATCCCACATAGCTGGCTACTATAGCGCATTGATTCAATCAGCGCTCAATGGTGTAAAACAGATCCGCACCGCTATCTTCTCCGGTCGTGCTGGACTCAAACGAGAGTTGCTTGGTTAGTTGATAGCGCAAACGAAAGGTATTGAGTGAGTCCAACAAGCCGATACCGTAGCTGACATACAGATCAGGTGATAAGTATTTGCCCAGCACTACAGACGCCTCATCCGGGTCGTCGCCTGACTCGAATTCCAACTCATCCAACCCCACAGTATTGGCGATTTTGCCCGTGATCGCACCACCACCTAAAGCTGCCGCCGCTCGATAAAGCAGGGCACTATCCGAACCGGATTCACTGGGCGGGCGACCAAACAGCAAATAGGACAAAACGCTGCTATCCGCCATGGCCGGTGTCGAGAACAAGTCCAAGCGCGGTTTTTTAAGGGTTCCGGTGATCTTTACTCCCGTCATGACAGCGTCTTCCCTACCCTCATTAAAATTTCGTGCAACTCGCAGATCCAGACCCGGATTATCAATGGGCCCACCACCGAACAGTAGCCTACCCCGGTCAATGTTAAAATCCTGGCCATAGATCCGATATTCACCCGCTTCAACTGCCAGATTACCGGTGCCTCGGGGGGCTAATTGAGGGGTCTGCTCGACCAGTAGTGATCCTTTCAGACGTCCTTTGAAACCGGCGGCTGAGACTTCGACAGCATCGCCTAAAATCACCCGTAAATTCGCGAAAACCGCCGCCCCCTTGGCGACCTCTTCCTCACCATCCGAATCTTGTTGAACGATACGTACATCCGAAGATGCAGTCACTCTGCCGGGACCACCGGCCACCTCTTCACCCGGTGGGCTCAGAAACGCTTCGGGAATCTCTAGCTGACCGGTAATATTTACTTTTTCAGGGGTCACCGACACATTAATATCGGGACTCAACAGGATTTTGATTTCCGACGAGTTAGCGGCTTGAAAATTCTCTCCTTTGACGGTGATATCGAAATCGGATTGGGCCAAATCAATTTGTCCCGTCACATCCAACTGGCCGGACCCCGATCTGGCAGAGCCGGATAACTGCAAGCGCCCTTGCTCGTCGGCCTGTGCCGTCATATTGATTTCGCGAATTTGGGTAGCCACTAAGGGCACATCGACGCCGGCATTTTCCAACTTCACTGCACCCTGAATCTGCGGTGCCGTCACGGAACCTGACAGTGCAATATCGGCCAGCAGCCGACCGGTGACTTCCTGCAATTCCGGGGCAAATGTAGAAACCAGCGAGAAATCGTTAATTTCCGCATTGAGAGTACCGGCTATGCCTGGTTTTCCGGTCAATTCATTGAGTTTGAACTCACTGGCAATTTGCCCTAATTGGCCGAGATCGAAATTGAACTGAGCGGTCGCGTTGTTGCCCTCGGCCTGTGCTTGCAGCGCGCCGCCGCCCAAGATAATCTCTACCGGCTTGCCATTGGCGCTGAGTTGCACCCGGCCCGGCGCGATTTGGATATCCGCTTGGCCTTGCAGAGCCCCGTTAGGCTGCATTGCGCCGTTGACCTTGCCATTTACCTGGGTCTCAATGGCAATATTTTCCGGGATTAGCGCGGCAAAGCGAGCGGGTTCTAAATTTTCCAGCTGTACCTCTCCCTTAGCACCGGTTTTGGCACTCCATTCACCCTGTACACATAAGCGAGTCGGTTGACTGACTAAACACAATTGTTCGGCACCCGCTTGTTCGGCGGAACCCTTCAAGGCAACCGGTTGCGCCAAATTCCAATCGCCGAATTCGGTTTGTTTAGCTTCGAGTTGGGTCAGTCGGCCTTGCCAGGTGTGCTCTTTGAGACCACCGCTCAGGGCCAGGGCAAACTGTCCCAAATCTCCTGCCATATCGGCTTGCAACGAATGGTTAGCTTCATTGCCCGAGCCATTCACGGTCAAACGCTGCCACTCCTGGCCAGCTACTGCCAGACCTTCGCCTTGCAGATTCAGACTGGATTGACCGGCCAGATCCAACTTGGCGTTGCCTTGCAAACTCTGCACCTGCGTATCCTGGTACACAAGGTCATTGGCTGAGATTTCAATATTCCCCTGCGGCTGCATTCGCGGGCCGCTGAGTTGTCCTTTGCTGCGCACCGTCCCCTTGGCGTCCGGTAATAATCCAGCAAGACTGGGCACATCGAGTTGCCAATTCAAGTCCCAGCGATCCGACAAACTGCCCGCTGCTTTCAATGCCGCTTGACCGGCTTGCAGTTGCAACGCTTCGATGACTACATCCTGGTTCATGACTGATAGCTTGGCCTGTCCTTTAACCGTTTGCAGTTGCAACGTGCCTGACAGATCGGCTAACTGTACATTTGCCGTCAATTGGCCGTTGGCCAGCATACCGTCGGTGTTGAGGCGGAGCGCCAGTTTGCCCGGCGCTTCCGGCCAGTGTACGCCTGGATTAAGATTGTTACCCTGCAGTTCTGCCTGCCACTTGACGGTTGGTAGCCAGCTGGCGTTGGCTGTGAGTTTAAGCTCACCTTCCAACAGTTTGCCGGTCAGGACGACTGTTGGCATCGCCTGAGTCGAACCTTGCCCTTGCAGCTGCCAGTCACTTCCGGGTACGTCGGTTCCCTCCACCCGGGTGTCCAGCTCAAACTGATAATCATCCAAACTGCCGTTGGCTTTGAACGTACCGCGCGGACTTTGTACTTGAGGCGTGCCGATCAATGGCCAACTCAAGGATTGCCACTCGCCGTTGGCGGTGAATTGCTGATCGGTAAACCCGAATTCACCTTGGACATCAAGGGCAAGCTCACCCGCTACCGACTGTAGCGACAGTTTGCCGAGCTTGGCCCGTTGATCGGTGCCGGCTGCTTCTAATGAAGCTTTCAACGGACCCGCGTTGGTGCTGTTCAGATCGGCCTGCAGCTGTAGTTTATAGTCTTTGGGAGTACCCTTGGCATTGAATTTTCCGGTCGGGCTTTCCACTTGTGGGGTTCCTTGCAGCGGCCAAGCCAGCGCTTGCCACTCGCCATCGACAGCGAAATCAAGCTCAGTAAAACCTAACGTAGCGGTCGTTTTCAGTGCCAACTTCCCGTTTGGATCGCGTAGGGTGAGCTCCTTGATTGTCACTGCTTGCTCGCTGCCGGTCGCGGCGAGTTGCGCTTGTAGGTTGCCCAACCCCGGGCCGCTCAGATCCGCCTTAAGCGTCGCCTGGTAATCCTGCGGAGTGCCTTTCACCGCCAGCTCACCTTGCGGGCTTTGGATCTGGGGTTCGCCACTCAGCGGCCAGGCCACGGCTTGCCAGCCTGCGTCGATACCCACTTTTTGCGCCACCAAATCGACATCGCCCTTAGCCGTGAAGGACAGCGGATGCTGGGGAGCCTTGAGTTCCAAACGTTCGATGCGCACCGCTTGAGAATTGCCGGATAGGGCGAGATCGGCATTGATCGGACCGACCTCAGGCAGTTCAGTGTTGATGCCGCCGGAAACCTTAAAATCTTGCAGGGAGCCTTGGGTTTCCAGCTTGGCTGTCAGTCCTGCCGTTAACTCTGGAACGAACCGGGACAGGTCATCGACGGCCAAAGCCAAATTCGCCGTCCAACCCGGCTCTTGCAGCACTTGGCGGGCTTCCGCAGTCAATCTCAACTCAGCCAATCCAGAAGTGGTCACTTGCACCGTCAGAGTGTTGTTCAGTGTACCTTGCACTGTGCTTTGCAGGGTTAAATTGCCGAATTGTGGGTCCTGCAAAACGCCGTTTAGCGCCACTGACAGTGGGTAGTCGCCAGTAGGGGTTAGTCGACCGTCCGCGGTCACGCTGCCTTGCGGCACTTCGACGGCCAGGGTCTGAATGATCAGAGTCTGATCCTCAGTAGTGGCTTGCAGTTTGGCTTGCGCGATTACGAAGGGCTGTTCCGTGCCAAAAGGAAGCACCTGAACATCGCTGATGTAAATATCACCGATGTGGATATTAACCGGCAATTCAATATCGCTTAGGGTGAAGGGCTCTGTATCGGGTGGTTCGGTGTCCGGCGCAGGCGGCGGCAGCTGCAATTCGATGCCAGCCACCCGGAAATGATCAATATGTAGGGTTGCGGAAAGCAGCTTCACCGGTTGCCAATCGAATTCGGCGTGCTTGAGGCGGAAATCCAATTCGTCTTGTTGATAGCGCAAGCCACGAATAGTCAACGGACCGATGAGCCGCCCTTGGATTTGTTCATAGCTAAGCTTGCCCGGCAACACCCGCTGAGCCAGATCCAGCCCCCACAGCAGTCCGGTTTCGGTGGCGACCAGAAATCCGATGCTGCCGCCCAGTACCACCACCAGGACCAACAGAGTCCAAAGACTATAGCGCAGCCATCTCATAGATCAGGTCCTATATTCAAATGCAAACGCACCGTATCGCCGGGTTCATCCAGACCCGAGGCCAAATCCACCCGTATCGGCCCGACCGGCGACAACCAGCGTAGGCCAAGACCGACACCGGTTTTGAACTCCGGGGTTTCCGTGTCGAAGGCATCACCGGTATCGACAAATGCGGCTATTCCCCACTTGTCCAAAAAGTAGTACTGGTATTCCAGACTACCGACCAGTAGGTGTTTACCGCCGACGACATTATCGTCGTCGTCGCGTGGCCCGATACTATCCAGGCTGTATCCGCGTACACTGTTATCGCCACCGGCATAGAAACGTAAGGTGGCGGGCAGGCGGTCGAAATCGGAAGCCCAAGTCGACCCGAGGTCAGCGCGGGTAACTAAGCGACCTTTTTCACCGATCGGCCAAATCCATTTGGTTTGTAAAGCTCCTTGCACAAACGAAATATCAGACAACAATTGCTCGTAAGAGCCACGCAGCAATAGGCCTAGGCGGTTACCTCGCTTTACGAATAAACGATCCTGGGCACTCACGCGGGATAAGTTGATGCTGGGCATCAGCAATGCCGTTGTTTCTTCATCGCTACCATCGAAACTGAATTGTTCCCACAAATATTCCAGTGACAGGATACTGAGCCAGGTTTCATATTGTTTTTTCTTGCTGACCCCGATTCGGGCGGTCTGAGTATCTTTGGTGTCGGAATCTTCAGCGGCCAGCGAGGCGCGAAAAGAATACTGATCGGTGCGTGGATCGGCGCCTGGGATGATGTACTCGCCACCAAGGCTGTAGCGGATTTGTGAAGCGACTAATTCCGCCCGATAGTGATGCCCCCAACGGTTGAAGTGTCGACCATCGACACCGGCCTTACCGCGCACGCCTGTGTCGGTACCATACCCCAACCCAAAACTGTACTTGCGGGCCTTGCGCGGTATCAGTTGTACGTCAATAGGGACGGTGTAGTCTTCCGCGTTTTCCAAGGGTGCATCCACTTCTACTTGGTCGAAATAATCGCTGCTTACCAAATCGCTTTGCAGGTCTAATAGTCGGGCGGCGTTATAGGGGTCGCCGGGCTGAAAGTCCAGATAACGGCGAAGAAATTCCGGCGCGAAGGCGTCGTCAGGAAAGTGGACTTGGCCGAATTGATAACGCTTGCCGGTATCGAAGTGCAGCTTGATATCAGCCTTGTTATCCTCCAAACGCACCCGGATTTCGCTAACAGCCATCTTGGCGTCGAAGTAGCCGCGTTCGGTAGCCACCCACTGCAAATCCTGTTTGAATGCCTCATAGCGCGGTTGAATCAGAATCTGGTCCTTGACGAAGGGCAACTTGTTTAGCCGCCTTTGATAAGCCAGATCATCGGCGCCTTCACCGAGGACCTGAACATCTACATTATCAATGAGCAATGGCGGGCCTTGTTTCACTCGATAGCGGGCTACCCATTCGGAATCTTCTAATTCTAAGCTGTCTTCGATTGCAGGTTGATAATAGCCAAAGGGTTGCAAGGCTTGCCGAATCTCATCCGGTGCGCGTTGATGTAGCCAGCGCACTCGCGATTCTACCGGGGCCGGTTTGCCGTTAAATTCGTTGATATCCATAAAGGCCAGCGCATTAGTCAATAGCTCGCCTTCCAGTCCCTCGACGATAACCGTAACGGTCAGGTCCTCTTCGGCGTAAAGCGGGCTCGTCGACAGCATTAGGCCAAGTAATAACCAAGCGATGAACTGACTGTATTGATGGTCCGAAACGACGGCAAATTTCATGGCACCTTCATGGCTCCTTAGTGTTATATGGGTAATAAACTATCCAGCGCGCTCAGTATCACCCGCCACACGCGGCAGCGTAATGGTGACCAGCAAACCACCGCCGGGGCGGTCAGTCAAGGCCATATCGCCGCCATGACGGCGGATTGCGGTGCGCGCGACAGCCAACCCTAAGCCCACTCCGCCGGTCTCGCGATTACGCGAAGTCTCCAAGCGAAAAAAAGGGGTAAACACCTGCCCCCGTAATGCAGCGGGTATGCCGGGCCCCCGGTCGCCGATGGTCACGCTAAGCGCGCCGTCAGCTTCGGTCAGCGTGACGGTGGCTTGTTGGCCATACTTCACGGCATTATCGATCAAATTAGCAAACGCCCGGCGCAACGCTGTGGGTCGGCCAACCCAGGTCAAGTGATCCGGTCCTTGGTAAGCAACCGATTGACCTGCATCCATCCAATCATCGCATACTGTTTGTAATAATACCGCCAGATCAAGCGGACTGCGCGCTTCCGCCGCCATGTCGTCGCGCGCAAAGGACAGGGTGGCGCTGAGCATGGCGTGCATTTCCTCCAGGTCAGACAGCGCTTTTTGCCGTTGCTGCTGATCGTCGATGAATTCGGTGCGCAATTGCAAGCGGGTCAGAGCGGTGCGCAGATCGTGAGAAATCGCGGCTAGCATCTGCGTGCGGTCGTCGATCAATCGGCGCAAACGGTCTTGCATGCGATTGAAAGCCCGCGCCGCCTGACGCAATTCTCGGGCGCCCCGTTCCGGTAGCGGGGGGGCGTGAACATCGACGCCGAGCCGATCCGCCGCCGCCGCGAAACGGGTCAAGGGGCGGGTCAAACGGTGGGCCGCCCAGCCGCCGATCACCAGAATAAGCAACACGACGAACACGAACTGGCCTACCAAGCGAATACGCCAGCCGGGCGTCACCGAGTCCAGGCTGATAACGAATTCCAGCCACAAGTCATCTGTCCAACGCACAGGGACGACTATACCGCGCCGTGTCGGAAATACGCGTTGTCCATTCTGCTCGACATCTCCCCAGGGACTCAAGATGCCTATCACACCGACCCGATCACCTAATCCGCGCAGCCCTTGTCGAAGTGTCTGTTTGATCTCTTCACTGTGCGGCCAACCTCCGTCTTGGTGATGCGATTGCCCGGTCGTTAAGCTGACCTGCAAGGTTGGGCTGTTCAGGGCTCGTAAAATCGGATTATGTAATTCGGTCGGAGTGGCTTCCAACAGTTCGACGGTGGCCACGATACGTTCCGCCTGAGCCAGCGTAAATCGGCTGAGCGAGTATTGCGCTCGATTATGGGCGTAAAACAGCCAGGTCACGATCTGGACCGCGCACAAGCACAGAATCAACAACCCAATCAGCCGTCCGGCGATGCCGCTTGGCCACAGCCGGGAGTGATGCAGGTTTGCAGTACGACGACGCATCAGCTCTGCGTCACGGTAGCAGTAAAGATATAGCCGCCACTGCGTACCGTCTTAATCAGTTCCGGTTCGCGCGGATCGGTTTCGATCTTGCGACGCAACCGGCTGAGTTGCACATCAATGCTGCGATCAAACACGGTTGCCGTTCGGCCTTTGGTTAGATCAAGCAATTGTTCGCGGTTCAATACTCGCTGCGGATGCTCGACGAAGGCGGATAACAAATCGAATTCGCCCGCGGTGAGTGGCAGCAGAACCCCGTCCGGCGAGTACAATTCGCGTTTCGCCAAGTCGAGCCGCCAACCGGCGAAATGGAGTGTTTTACCCTGGTAGGCTTGTTCCGGTCGAGGCGCGGGACCAGTGCGGCGCAGCACGGCTTTGATACGCGCCAATAATTCACGTGGATTGAACGGTTTGGCCAGATAATCGTCCGCGCCCATTTCCAGGCCGACGATACGGTCGGTCGGTGTGACCGCGTTTTGGGGAGGCCGGGCCGACGCGCATAGCCGTTGGGCGGCGGCGGACGATGCCGGTTCTCATTTTCATCATGGCTGGGGCAATGGACACGGCTGGCATGGGCGGCGCGGTTGGCCTGTGTGCAATGGACAGCGGCTTGAACGCGCCGAACGGATGTTAGCGCAGGTACGGGATTCGCTGGAGTTGACGGCCCAACAAGAACCAGCCTGGAGCGCATTGAACGACGCGGTTTACGCCGGTGGGGAAATGATCACCACGGCGTGCGAACAGTGGTCTCAGGATTCACAAACTCCACCGGAACGCTTGGAGCGAGTGGAGACCATGCTGGCAACGGGGTTGGATGCGGTGCGTCAGGTTCGCCTGCCGTTCGAGGAATTTTACGCCGTGTTGACCGATGCACAGCGGGCAACGCTGGATGATTTAATTCGTCATCGGCATTAGGGGAGTAGGAACGGTGAACCCGCCGGTCGAGAATTCTCGTTGCCGGCGGGTTGTGCTTATGCTTTCAGAAACCACTGATTCACGGCAAACCCATTCATCCTGCACCATGTCCCATTGATGGAAACGAGTACACCGGTGGGATGGATTTGTAGCGGATGAACTCGGTCAAGGCAATTGATTAACCGCTCGCATTGCAACCGTAGCAACTGTCCGGAAAAGTAGTTCCAATACGTATTGAATGAACGCATCGGTAAGTTTTGTTCCAGCGGCTAAAGTCCTTCCAGTGAAGCGCAGGATAGCGGCAATCATGTTCTCCACGGCACGAGCGAGGCTGATTGATTGAAGTGTTCCCAGGTAGATCAGTTTGGCGAGGTAGTCGATGATCGTCGCACCACCGAGCAACGCGTATCCGATCATCTCACCCGCCTTGCGCAGTACCCAGCGGAGCGCCCAGAGGATCATACGTAGCGCGCTCGCGGAAAGCATAATGGAGATGCTATCGCCACGGGCCGCCTCGGCAAGCCAACGGTCGGCGGCTTCGAAAGTGTCGAGCTTGGGGGATTGAGCCAAGCGTAGTTGCCGCCAAGACTGTTCGCCTACGGAGCTTAAATAGGTCGGCATCAAATGAGCATTGACGGAGAGCAACGTACCTGAACCTCGTAGTAAGCAGGCTTCCTCTTCATATGGGACATGGGCATAGGGAAAGACCGGAACCATGGGGACCGGGTCTGTATGGTGATAGGCGCGAAAAATGTTTTCCCGGCCCAGTCTACCGGTTAATGCGCTGGCGTGAAGTTCGACACCGGCGCGCGGAGCGCCAAACGTATAAAGCTTGACACCCGCAACGCTGCTGCCATGAAGAGCGTCCGCCACCAGGGTAGCCGCAGCCCCGCCCAGACTATGCCCGATAACATGAATGACGGTAGGATTTCGCCCGCGAAGTGCTTCCCGAACTTGAGGCAAAATACCCGAAGCGAGCTTCCAGAAACCGGTATGGACAGTGTACCCGTTAGGCCCCTGGACACCAGCCATACGAAGATTGGTCAACCAGTCGTGCGCGCTACTCTTTTCGGTTCCGCGGATGGCCACTAGGCATTCGCCTTGTCGAGCCCCCGACTTGCCGAAAGCGATATATCCAAAACCGGTCGTGCGGGAAACTGGACCAGCTCCAGTTGTGCCCGTCAGGCGTTGGCCATCCACTATCCCGAAGTCACCGCGGGCAGAAGCAGCACCAGCCGCCGCATCAATCATGTTATCTGACAACCTTAGTGCATAGGTACTGTCCGCTATTTCGCCCGCCTGTTTAGGTGAGAGTTCTAAAGCCATTTCTCTTCCCTCTAGTTGTGCGTTGAAGGTGTTACTCTAGCTCAATCAACAACCTATATACCGTTCACTCAAGCGCTACTCGACAGATGCCATAGTGTTTGCCTTCGAAATCAGGCGTATTGGTGAGTTCACAAACCAATCTCAATGGCTGTCCGGCTAATTCGCTGTTGAGCTCATAGGAGTTCTTGTTGTGACGCCAGCCCTCATATTCCGTGCCACCGTGGCGTATCACCAGCCGTTGCAGAATGGAGGGTTGCCCAGGGATGACCCGGCTTAACCCGGATCCCTTGGTTACCCGCGCTAGGGCGAACCGACCGTCCGCAGTGGTTTTCACGGTTCTGCTAGGAATTTTTCCAGGCTCTTGATAGGTAATTTCCTGCACAATCTCCGCCCCCTCAACAGGAACGCCATCCTTCAGTACAACCCCCTCTACATCCGAGAACAAAACCAGTTCACTGAATAATCCCATTGCCGCCCCCGTTATTGGAATTAGAACTACTATCAACGCAAACAAAACTGGCCGTTTGGAGAACATGCTTTGAACACCTGATCAATAAAGATAGAAAATCCAACTGCCTACAGAAAGTATCCCACTTCCCTTTGCTTCCGATCAAGGGCCTTGCTGAACCCACAAGGTAAGATGCGAGAGCGAGCTGGGTTTCTTGCTCGGAAAGCGTATCGCCCTCAATGTTGTTGGTGCCGAAGATGCTGGTGACTACGACTTCTTTTTCAAGTTGGTTGGCTATTTGCGCCAACCACGAACTTTGGAAACGCCGCTGTGCATCACCCAAGAGCGGGGTGTTGCGAGCCTTACGCGATGTTCTATGAGGTCGTAGCATTAACTGGTCTGTCTCAAAAAAAGTCCTAAAAAATGATACCCACGAATCAGACAGACCGACCAAGCGGTCGCTAAGAACAAACCATCTGAACTTCAGCCCCGCGTAATTCATCTTCTAATTTCTCAAATGAATCAATCGGTGCCGAACAGTGAGTGCCGTTGCACACATAAGCGACCGGCGTATCGCCGGCCTTGCGCTCGGCTAATAAACCCGGCAATTCGCCAGCGTCACTCGGAATCGCCAGCGTTAATCGGTGTGGCGCGTAGGTTTGGGTGCAGCGTTCGCGCCAGGGTTCGATGGCCGCTCTTGGACCGCGCAAAATAATGCTCTGCCCTTGTTGATAATAACCCTCCAGGGCCAGCAGCAGCGCACAACAGGCGGTGGGCATCTGCTCGATGCTGGGCCATGCCCATTTCAAAGTCCGCTCCACGGCGACCAGAAACGACATGGAGCCCAGCAAATGGCCGAGTCTAAGCAACGCCTGTGCAGCAATCCCATTACCGGCCGGTAACGCATCGTCGATAATCGGCTTGGGCCGCTGAATCAGCGCTTCATGATCGTCGGCGGTAAAGAAAAAACCACCCTTGCGCGGATCCTGAAAATGCTCCAGCAATACGTCAGCCAGTTGCAGGGCGAATTGTAGATCGCCATCCCGCCAGCGCACTTGCAACAGTTCTAAAATACCATCGATCAAAAACGCATAATCGTCCAGATAAGCCGCCAGGCGCGCCTTATCGTCTTTATAGGTAGCTAATAGACGACCATCCTGCCACAGTGTGGAGCGAACGAAATCCAGCGCGCGTTCGGCGGAGTCAATGAAATCGGCGCGACCGAGATAGCGCCCGGCAATCGCCATCCCGCGGATCATCAACCCATTCCACGCGGTTAGGATTTTCTCGTCCCGGCCTGGCCAGATTCGCTGTTCCCGAACCGCTAACAGTTTGGCGCGGGCGCTATTCAATAACTGTTCGACCTGCTCTGGTTCCCTGCCCGTTCGCTCGGTGAGTGTGACGATCTCCTCGCAGACCCGCAAATGCCACTGGCCTTCGAAATTCGCTTCCCGATCCAGTCCGAAGCGGGGGGCGAACACGGCATATTCCTCGGGGCTGAGCAGCGACTGCACTTGTTCGGGCGTCCAGACATAGAATTTACCTTCCTCACCCTCGGAATCGGCATCCAAGGTCGAATAATAACCGCCTTGCGGAGATTGCATTTCCCGCATTACCCAAGCACCGGTTTCCTCGGCGACCTGCTTGAATAACGATTCTCCGCTGACCCGCCAAGCTTCGCTGTACAGTGCAAGTAAAGGTCCGTTGTCGTAGAGCATTTTCTCGAAATGCGGGATCATCCATTGCGCATCAACCGAATAGCGACAAAACCCGCCGCCCAAATGATCGTAAATACCGCCCAGCGCCATGCTACGCAGGGTAAACCGGACCATATGTTCAGCATGCTGATCCGGCTGGTCGTCATGCATCGTGCTGTGTGCCCAATGCCGCAGCAGTCGTTCGAGCGAGGTTGGGTGTGGAAACTTGGGCGCTTGGCCGAACCCGCCGTGAACCGAGTCAAAACTACCCGCCAGTTGATCGCGGACTTCCTGCAGTGGCGCGGGATTAATCGTATAGCCGGTTTTGGCTTGCCGTGAAGGTCCCGCTTTAAGCGCGCCCAGTAATGAACTGTTCTGCTGGCGAACCTCGCTTTCATGTTCTCGGTAATAGGCCGTAATCCGCTGTAATAACTCCGTGAATGCAGGCATACCGTAGCGGGGCTCTTTGGGCAGATAGGTGATGCCGAGGAACGGCACCTGATCGTCCGGAGTGAGGAACATATTCAACGGCCAGCCGCCGCCGCGCCCATTCAGTAATTGGTAGGCGGTCTGGTAAATCTTGTCCAGATCGGGGCGTTCCTCCCGGTCGATTTTGATATTGACGAAATACTCGTTCATTAACCGGGCTGTTTCGTCGTCTTCGAACGATTCATGGGCCATCACGTGGCACCAATGACAGGCTGAATAGCCGATGGACAATAGAATGGGTTTGTTTTCCTGCCTAGCCTTGTTGAGCGCCGCTTCGCCCCACGGATGCCAATCTACCGGATTGTGGGCGTGTTGTAGCAGATAGGGGCTAGTCTCGTGAATGAGATGATTGACGTGAGTGGGGTTATGCATGGGCGGCGTCCCTAATAGCTGATTAATTTACTCAACTATAAGAGATGCCGGTTAGATTGTCTTGTTCCAGCTGAACCGCGGATCAATCAGCTAATCAAGGAAAAAATAGTGGCGACGACCAGGGGAGGGTTCGGTCGCCACTCAAGGGGGATAAAATTCAGTCGAAATCAGCCACCAGCGCTTGGCGCACTGTTTCAGGCAGAGCATTCACGGTTGCTTGGTAGTAAGAGTGATCGACGCCCGCCCCTAGGCTAGCGCCTTGTTTGACTGCGGCGATCATCTCGGGGGTAAACTCGAAGCGCAGAAAATGCACCGACGAGGTTTTTTCTTCGTTTTCACGCTCCAGATCCTCGTCCGCGATCGGTCGCACCGGATCAAATCCGCTCACATGCAACCATATCCGGGTTTCCAAGCCCTTTAATTCGGCCAAGGCGCGCTTGCGTTCGTCGACATCGGTATATTCGATCAACAAGGTGGCTTTGAGATTGCTGCCGTCGGGAATCAGCGGATTATAGGCAGCCAACTCCTCTTCGATACCGGACGCTTCGAAGATACGTTCTACCCGCAACATTTCCTGAATCTGATAATGAATGGTCAGGCGGTCTTCGAATAGCAAGGTCACGTGATCACCCAACGCCACTTTGCGATGTTGCTTATGCTCCAGCACTTGGGCGCGGAAATCTTTGCGCTTTTCGGCATAGGCTTCCAAACTGAATAAATCGGTACGCGACAGTTTTTGCATAAACACCTCCCGAGAGGGGTAGTGGCGAAGGGGAAAGGACCAGCCTCAGAGGCCGTAAGCCAATCTGAGCAGACTCAACGGGTGTTCCGGTTTGGAACCGTCCTTGATGCCGTGTTCAATATGGTGTCCGGCCATCGGGCAGTCGCTGGCGTAATGATCGGCACCGGCTTGTTTGACCTGATTGAATACCGGTTTGCCGATTTTCATCGACGCCTCGTAGGTTTCGGTTTTGACCCCGTAGGTACCGTTATGACCGGCACAACGCTCCTGGGTTTTGACCTGGGTATCCGGAATCAGTGCCAACAGATCGCGAGTTTTTATGCCGATGTTTTGCGACCGTAAATGGCAAGGCGCGTGATGGGCCACTGAACCCAATGGCGTCTTGAACTCGGTGTTCAATAAACCGGCTTTGTGTCGCAACATCAGGTATTCAAAAGGATCGAACATAGCTGCGCTGACCTTGGCGACTTCGGGATCGTCTGGAAACATCAGCGGCAATTCCGATTTGAACATGAACACGCAGGAAGGCACCGGCGCGACAATATCCCAGCCTTCATCGACCAACTTGGCCAGTAGCGGCATATTGGCGTTCTTGAGTTGCTCGACCGCCTCCAGATCACCCAATTCCAGTTTTGGCATACCGCAACAACGCGTGCTTTGCGCCAACGTGACCGGAATGCCGTTGTGTTCAAACACAGCGATGAGATCGGAGCCCAGTTGCGGCTCATTGGCATTCCCGTAACAGGTGCCGAACAGAGCGACTTTCCCCCGAGTATAAGCTGTCGTAGTGACGGTGGAGGTGGTCGAAACGTGTTTACCGGCCTGCTGTTTCAGAGTACGTGTAGCGAATTCCGGCAGATGGGCGTCGGCGTGGACACCGAGGGTGTTTTGCAACACACGGCGCACGGTGGGATGTTTGTTAGCCGCGTTGACGGTCTGGCTGACCACGGGAATACCGGCCAGTTTGCCGATTAAATCGGTGGAGGTGAGCAACTTGTCACGGGTAGTGAACTTGTCCTGCTTGAACTTAACGGCCTTGGCCCGCAGCATCAGATGAGGGAAATCCACATTCCATTCATGGGGTGGAACGTAAGGACATTTGGTCATGTAGCACATATCACAGAGATAACAGTGATCCACGACCTTCCAATAATCCGCTTTATCCACCCCGTCGACTTCCATCGACTCTGAATCATCAATCAGATCAAAAAGTGTGGGAAAAGACTGACACAAGCTGAAGCAGCGCCGGCAACCGTGGCAGATGTCGTAAACCCGCTCCAGTTCGGCGAATAGCGAAGTTTCATTGTAAAAATCGGGATTACGCCAATCGATGTTATGGCGGGTTGGGGCTTCCAGACTTCCTTCTCGGGTGCGTTCTTCGGCCATGTGAGGAGCTCTCTGCTTGATGAATAGCTACACGAAACGAATATTGTGTTCTTACGGAGCCTTGCGATGACTCTGTGGGTTGCATCCAGATTGAATAACGGGATGCGGGATGATCGGGCTGGCTATGAAGATAAAGTAACAGGGCCGACGGCCGTCGACCCTGATGGCGCATCACGGCAATTACCCGTCCAGTTGATCCAACGCTTTCTGGAACCGGTTGGCGTGGGAGCGTTCCGCCTTGGCTAGGCTTTCGAACCAATCGGCGATTTCATCGAAACCTTCGTCACGAGCAGACTTGGCCATGCCGGGATACATATCAGTATATTCGTGGGTTTCGCCAGCGATAGCGGCTTTCAGATTATTGGAAGTAGCACCGATCGGCAAACCGGTGGCGGGATCGCCGACTGCTTCCAAATATTCCAGATGACCATGAGCGTGACCGGTTTCGCCTTCAGCGGTGGAGCGGAACACAGCGGCCACATCGTTGTAACCTTCCACGTCGGCTTTTGCAGCGAAGTACAGGTAACGACGGTTAGCCTGGGACTCGCCCGCGAAAGCGTCTTTCAGATTTTGTTCGGTGCTGCTGCCTTTTAAGTTGGCCATTTTTGGTCCTCCGGTTGTACATAGTGATGAACTAGGTCGCACTAAGATTATTTAGAATAGATCTAAAAGTCAACAGAAGCTCTGACGAAATAAGTAGTTTTTCTTTCAAGGCGGCCCCTAGCTTCAGGACGACGAAATTGACCGCCCTGATCTTGGGGGTTAATGTAACCGCTTCAACCGCGAGATAGAATTTCCCATGGCCGCTAAAAAATCCACCTCCCTCGACTTCGAAAAATCCCTAGCAGAATTGGAAAAATTGGTCGAACAAATGGAGCATGGAGAACTCAGCCTGGAAGCCTCGTTGCAACATTTCGAACGCGGTATTGCCTTGAGCCGCGCCTGCCAAACCGCCTTGCAAAGCGCTGAACAAAAAGTGGAGCGGCTGTTAGAGAAAGATGGGCAGGTCGAAACAGTGCCATTTGAGTCACCCGGTCGGGAGTCATGAGCAAAGACATCATTGAGCAGTATCAAACTCGTGTTGAACACGCATTAAAACAACGCTTACCCGCCCCCGACATCCACCCCGACCAACTCCATAAAGCGATGCGCTATGCCGTCCTCGAAGGCGGTAAACGGCTGCGACCCGTGTTGGTTTATGCCGCCGGCGTTGCGGTCGGCGCCCGGTTGGAAACTTTGGACGGGCCGGCTTGCGCGGTGGAATTGATTCATGCCTATTCGCTGATTCATGATGATCTGCCAGCCATGGATAATGACGATTTACGGCGCGGCAAACCCACTTGCCACAAAGCGTTCGGCGAAGCCATTGCCTTGTTGGCCGGAGATGCCCTGCAAAGCCAGGCGTTCCAGGTACTCAGCCATGACGATACGATGGTGCAAGACCCTGCGATTCGACTGAAACTGATTGCAATCCTGGCTCAAGCTATCGGCTCTCGGGGGATGGCGGGTGGACAGGCCATTGACTTGATGGCGGTAGGCAAGGAACTCAATCTGGCCGAGTTGGAGGACATGCATATCCATAAGACCGGTGCCTTAATCCGCGCCAGCGTACTGCTGGGGGCGTTGAGTCAACCAACGATTGCAACAGAGATTCTGGATAAACTGGATCATTACGCCAAAGGTATCGGCCTAGCGTTTCAAATCCGTGACGATATTCTGGATGTGACCGCCGACACCCAAACGCTGGGTAAGCAGAGCGGCGCTGACGAAGCCTTGCATAAACCCACCTACCCGGCTTTACTGGGCCTGCAGGGCGCCCGTGATCACTGTGAAACGCTCTGTCTGAGTGCGTTGGAAAGCTTGGCCGCATTGGATACTTCGGCAGACACCTTACGTTGGATTGCTCGTTATGTGATCGAACGCGGTTATTAGTCCAGCAATCCGTCGTTACAATCTGAACCGACGCATTTCTATATCGGGCTCGCTCCTGTCCCAAATCTGTTTGAAAAAATTCATCATTTCACGAGCGCTGGCCGACCCTTCTGCAGTGTAACTGCCGGTAAATCGACGCGGGTCAGTTAAATGCAACAATCCCGACTCGTCGGCGACCATCATGCCCCGGCTTAATTCCGGGTGCGTCAACGATTCTTCTCTAGGTGGAGTCCGTAACTCGAAAGAACTGCTTAATCGTTCCGTGAGTTGGCGCAATCGTGGGCAACCCCGTTGCCATTCGGCAGCGGGGGGCAACAAAAGATACAACTGTAGGCGGGGCTGATTGACAAGCCGGTTGCGAATAGTGTCCATCACTTGCCCGTCGTCATACAAGCGGGGGTCTACATACGGGGTATACAAGTGCAAACTGCGTCGCATACCCTCTAACAGGGCTAACAGTGCTTGGCGAGCATCTTCAACACCATCAAGGGCTAGGGATTGATTGTCATTGCTCATCTTTGATCCTCCGAGTTCACTCCAGCGGCAAGGTGAGCCGCATCGTGCGATGAGGTATGCCGGCTTCCATAAACTCCTCTCCTTCGACTTGAAAGCCTAGTCCGGCATAAAAATCCAGGGCTTGAACCTGGGCATGAAGTTCGATCACGGGAAAACGTTGTTGGGATGCCAGGGTGAGCAGGCGCTGCATGAGTGCTTTACCCACCCCACAACCCCGCCACGCTTGCAATACGGCCAGCCGACCGATATGACCGTCGGTCAATAATCGACCGGTACCGATAGGGCGTTCCTGTCGATCCAAGGCTAGCACATGCTGACTGCGCGGGTCTAAGGCATCTTGTTCCAATTCTTCAGGCACCTGCTGTTCTTCCACGAACACTTGACGTCGCACCGCATAAAGCGCGGGAGCGTGGGTTTGCCAATCGGTCACGATCACGGTGTAGTTCTGCTCATTCATCTTCGTAGATGACCCAATAACCTTCGTTCACCCATTCCAGCAACAAATCGAAAGCAGCACTCTGCTGAATCACCGGGAATAATACTGCTTGGGTCAGCACCCGGTAACGGCAGAGCAAAGGTGCCATAAACCCAAGCAACGCACCTAGTGTAAACGCTTGCCCATCGATGAATAGTTTAGTCTGATTGCCTTGTTTGACATAGGCAAAGCGGGAACCTGGATTACGTTCCAGCGCTCCACCTTGCGCAAGATACGTACGCAATTCTATGTCGCTCACCGGCGGTGATGCAGGACTAGCACCGAACAGCGGCTTGGGTTCAGTCATATAACGACCGAACCAGTCATTGATATTGTCATCCGTGCTATTCAGATGGCGATTTAATAGCGCTTTACATTTAGCGACACTAGCAGATGCAATCTCACCAGGGTTGTCTTGGGTGGTCAGATCTGGATCGGTATAACGTGCTTTCGAATCCAAGTGCTCTAAAACATAATCGGCAAAACTACTCACTAACCCTGCATGGCTAGGCGCACGAAAACCAATGGAATAAGTTAAACAGGGTTCCAAAGCTACGCCGTAATGGGCAATGCGCGGTGGTAAATACAACATATCGCCCCCCTTCAATACCCATTCCTGCTCAGCATGAAAATCACGCAAAATGCGCATTTCGCTGTCCGGCAGTAGATTCTCCGTAGTCGCCGGCTGAGTGTTGATTTGCCAGCGGCGCTGCCCCTGGCCCTGTAACAAAAACACATCGTAGTCATCGACATGGGGTCCGACTGAACCGTATTGGGGCGCATAGCTGATCATCAGATCGTCGATACGCCAGTCGGGAATGAAGCGGAAGGGCTCAAGCAGGGTAGCCAAATCGGGCGCGTGTTTCTCTGCATCCTGCACCAACAAAGTCCAGTGGGTGTCCGGCAAAGTCAAGAAATCTTCTTCCTGAAAGGGGCTGTGCCGCACCTGCCATTTGCCCTGTATCTCTTGTATCAAGCGCGCTTCCACTTCCGATTCGCAAGCGAGTCCTGCAATCTCTTCGGGGGTAAACGGGTCCTGGAATTCCGGCCAAGCGTTACGAATGAGCAGCGGTTTTTTCTGCCAGTATTCGGTAATAAATTGGGCGGGACTGAGGCCGCCCAGCAGTTGTTTGATCGGGTTCATTACTCCTTGATCATCCTTCCACATACGCGAAAAAAACGTGTATTTGTAAACATTTCAAACTTATAGTCTCCTGACTGCGTGGATGGCGCATGATTAGTATTGACCATAAAACAAGTCTTGATAAACCCCCTCGTCGAATAAGGGACTTTGCCTAAGCAGGGAGCATGATCGGCTCGATTCAAGTAAAATCCCAGCTACCATATGAGAGCGATCCCGTCGCCATACGCGGCATCAATCATTAAAGGCCTATGGTCGACGTTCAATGGCTCTCTCCGGCCAAGCCACCGGCGAATCTCATAGTAGCTAGGAATGTCATGAATACCCCAACCAGCGCAATCAACTCCGACGACTGTGAACGGGAACCGATTCATCGGGTCACTTCCATTCAGTCCTATGGCGCTTTGTTGGTATTAACGCCGGAGTTGCAGGTGCTGCAAGCTAGCGACAACCTCGGCGATTTTCTGCAGTTGCCCGAGCCACCCAAGTTACCGGTAAAACTGGAAGACTTGATCGGCGACCAACAAGCGGCTCGCATCGGCGCGCTATATGTCGAACTTCCTGAAGGAACCCACCGAAGTACGACACTACCAGTAACTCACGATGAAGACTCTAGTGGGTTGCGCGTTGTCGCACATCGATTGGCTGCACAGCACTCATTGGAAATCCAATTCGAAGAACATGCTGTAACACCAGACACTTCTCCCATCAGTGCTTTGCCTGCTGCATTACAAACGGCACTGGAAAGTAGCGAGAGTCTGTTTCTCAACGCCAAACTGACCACCGTCAAAATCGCTAACTGCATTGGCTATGCTCGGGTCATGGTTTACCGCTTTCATCCTGATTGGAGCGGTGAAGTTATTGCAGAAACCCGGCGGCCTGACCTGACTCCATATCTCGGACTACGCTATCCGGCAACCGACATTCCGGCGCAGGCCCGCCGCTTGTATGAACTCAATCGGGTGCGCGCGATCGCAGCGGTTGATGCTGCCCCCGTTGCACTGCAACCGCCTAATCATCCGGTGACTGGAGAGCCGCCGGATATGACTTATTCTATCCTGCGTAGCGTACCGCCAACTCATATCGAGTATCTGCAAAATATGGGCGTAGCTGCAACGTTGTCTTCAGCGGTGATGGTCAATGGCCAGCTGTGGGGCATGATTGCCTGTCACCATACTGAGCCACGCTCGGTGGGATGGGAATTACGAGAAGCATTTGCGCAGACAACTGAAGTATTCGCTGCGCGAGTCACTCACCTAGTGGCGCGTGAACAAATGCTCAATCAGGAGCGACTTCAGCGTAGTTTAGTTCGATTGCAACAACAGGCAACAACCGAGGGCAATATCGTCCAAGGTCTGTTGCAGTTTGCCCGCAACGAGTTAAGCCGTGGTAGCGGTTGCGTGCTGCTTTGCGGGAACACCGGTGCAGCGGTAGGCATGACCCCGCCAGTCACATGGTGTCTGAATTTGGCGCAGTATCTGGTAACGCGTGAACCGCTCTATGTGACTACTCGCCTTTCTGCTGACTACCCAGCAGCCGAACGGTATCGCGCCATCGCTAGTGGTTTAGCCGCCCTGCGTTTAGATGTCGAACCTCCGACCGTACTGCTTTGTTTTCGCCAGGAAATTGTGCGAGAGGTTAATTGGGGCGGCGATCCTTCGCGACCGTTCGAACGCAATGAGGCTACGCAACGCGTATCACCGCGCAAAAGTTTCGATCTGTGGCGGGAAACCGTAAGTGCGGAGAGTCGGCCATGGGAAACACATATTGTCGAGCTACTAGACCGCCTACCCGATCTCATCGTCGACTTGCTGCCCGACACAACGCATTCATTGCAACAGCATATCAATACATTCGGACGCCGCTATCAAAGCCAACAACCTGAATTAGAGGATTATTTCGAGGGGGTTGCGCCAGAAGGTATGGCCTTGCTTATGGTATCTGAACCGGAACGCAACATCAGTCCGTTGTCAGTCAATCAGGCTTTTCGCGATACTTTTGTTATCGATTTCGATGCGCTAGACGGTGTTCAACTCGGCGATTTCCTGGATGCACTCGGCTTGCCTCGCAGTCTATTGCAAGATGTCGAGTTTGATGATGTCGTCGAGTGTGATTCTTGGTCAGATCTTCGCGGGCAGCGTTATTTGTTGATTGAACGTAAGCAATTTTTGGAAACGCAGACGGCGGAAGATAGGCAGAGTTGGTCGGTGTTGGCCTTTCAAGATGTTACCGACCTAAGCCGAGAGCGTGAATCGTTGAAGGCGGCACGCGATCATGCCCTGATCAACGCCGAAGGGTTGGAACAGTTAGTCGCCAAACGTACCCAGGCATTGCAGTTAGAAATCGCTGAAAGAAAGCGTACCCAACAAGCGCTTGAACAGCAACGTGCCAATCTGGAACAAACCGTTCGCGAACGCACCGCCCACTTAACCGTGTTGAATCGGGATCTGCAGGCGGAAATCGCAGCACACCAACAATCCGACCGGGCCTTGCGGGAAAGCGAGCAACGCTACCGTTCCTTGTTCGAGTTTGCCAATGACGGCATCTTTATCATTGAGGCGGGGCGCTGTGTCGACTGCAACCCGAAGATTCCACAGCTATTCGGTTGTCAGCGGGAAGACATTATCGGTCGATCTTTATTGGAGTTTTCGCCAATCGTGCAACCCAACGGCACCCGATCTGAAGCATTAGTCGCTGAGAAGATGGCATTAACTCAAGCCGGTGAGTCGCAATATTTCGAATGGCGCTACCGTCGTTCCGATGGTACACCCTTCGATGCCGATGTTAGCCTAACCGCCGTGAGTGAGGACAACCGCTCATTCATCTTCGCCCTGGTACGCGACATCACCGGACGCAAACGGTCCGAAAGGGCGCGGGAACGGTTGTTGGCGGAATTGCGCCGTTCTAATGAGTCATTGGAACAGTTCGCCTATATTACTTCGCACGACTTACAAGAACCCTTACGCAAAATCCGTCAATTTGGGGAACGCTTGCTGACCAATCAGCAGCTCCAATTACCGGACAAAACCCGTGATTATTTAGAGCGTATACACCATTCCGCAGACTACGCTCAACAATTGATTCGAGATCTATTAGCCTATTCCCGGATCACTCGCCGGGCCCAGCCCTTCAAACCTGTCGCGCTCAATGAGGTGGTATCTCGGGCGCTGGCGGCACTGGATAAGCACCTCCAGACCGGCAAGGCGCAGCTTGAAATCAAGCCTCTGCCTACCGTGCAAGGTGATCGCACACTACTTATCGAGCTGTTCCAGAATATGCTGGATAATGCGCTGAAATTCACTCGGGAGGGAATCACGCCCCGTATCAGTATCAGCGCCGAACCACTCGCCGACGATGTGCCGTTGCCGCGTCGGGATATCGTGACCTACTGCCGGATTGTCCTGGAAGATAATGGGATCGGCTTCGAACAGCGTTACAGCGAGCGTATATTCACAATTTTTCAGCGCTTACACGACCGTCAGCAATACACCGGAACCGGCATCGGTCTCGCTATCTCAAAAAAAATCATTGAATATCATGGCGGCCATATAGAAGCCCATTCCGTAGTGGACCAGGGTACGGTGTTTCACATCACGCTACCGTTACAGTCGAGAGCACACGATAACGATTCACCATTAACGCTACCCTTTCAAGCGGCAATCGGCATCGACCCACCAAACAATAACGGTTAACGACCTCAATGAATAATCCGATCATTCGGGTCCTGTTAGTGGACGACGATGAAGACAACTGGGTGTTAATCGATGATCTGTTGGCAGAGAGCGAAACCCACCGCTTTCTACTCGACTGGCGGGGCGACTACGTAGCGGCTTGTGATGAAATCGCCCGCGATGTTCACGATGCCTACTTGGTGGATTATCATCTCGGTGGTCGCACCGGTTTGGAATTGTTACAGGATTGCACCACGCAAGTCGCCAACAAGCCCTTCATCGTACTGACTGGATACGAGGCACCTGATACTGAAAGCAAAGCCTTAGCCGTCGGTGCCATCGACTATGTCAGCAAAGATGACTTATCGGCTCGCTTGCTGGCTCAATCGATCCGCTACGCGATTAACATTAAACGTACCCAAGTTCTGCTCCAGGAAACCATTCAGGAGCTGAAAACAACCCAAGCCCGGATCGTCCAAACGGAAAAGCTATCCGCTTTAGGCCGGTTGGTAGCTGGCGTTGCTCATGAACTCAACAATCCATTGATGGGGGTGCTCAATTACGTTGAATACGCTCAACGTCGAGAAATCCAGCCCAAAACCGGCGAAATGTTGAGCAAAGCGGTTCGAGAACTTCACCGAATGCGACGAGTCGTCAATAGTATGCTGACTTTCACTCATCCCGCCGAACAGGGGATAGAACTGGTTCGTGTTGGGGAAGCGATAAACCGGGCTTTAGACTTGATTGCAGCTGATTTACGCCACCAGGATATCAAGGTCATTACCACTGTACCGTTATCATTGCCTTTGGTATGTGCCAGCTTGGATGGGTTACAGCAAGTTTTTCTAAACCTGCTGACTAACGCACGTGATGCGATGTCGCAATGCCAAGAGAAAACCATTACCATCACTGCTTATCAGCAGGAGCAAAAGGTTTACGTGGCGGTAAGCGATAAAGGTACAGGCGTACCGGCGCTGATCCAAGCGCGTGTTTTTGACCCGTTTTTCACGACTAAACCACCCGGCAAGGGTACAGGATTGGGACTCAGCGTTTCTCAGAACATTTTGCTCGGTTTCGGCGGTTCTTTAGCTTGCGAGAGCCGGAAGGGGGCAGGGACTACCTTTACGTTAACCCTCGAAACAGAACACACCCCCGAAAATAATAAGTAGGAGAGGAGCAGGCATGTCCAGGCACATATTGGTTATCGACGACGAGGAAGCTGTGCGAGATGCCTTCCTGTTGGCCCTGGAAGATTTGGATTATCACATTGATACCGCTTCTTCCGGCGAAGAAGGCTTACAAAAAGCCACTGCGCATAAACCGGATCTGGTTTTTTTGGATTTGAAAATGCCGGGTTTAAATGGGGTACAAACTTTGCAGCAGCTACAAGCGGCTTATCCCGATTTGCCGGTTTACATCGTGACGGCTTTTGCTCAGGAATTTATGGCCCCGTTGTTGGAGGCCACCCAGGCCGGCTTGTTTTTTCAAGTCGCTCAAAAGCCGCTCGGTTCGCGGGAAATTCGCATTATCGCGCAATCGGTTTTTGACCAAATACAAACCTATTAGAGGCGCTGGTTATGAACTGGGTAACCTAGAGGATGGCGAGACCCTGTTGGCTATGCTGCAAAAATGGTCGTCGGTTGCTCAGCTATTACGGGCTTGTTCAGCCGCATATCCCAAATAATTGGCCGGTGTTAACTCCAACAGTTGTTGTTTTGCCTGTTCCGGCAGCGCCAGTGTGTTGACGAAATCCTGCAGTGCGGCTTGATCCACTCGCCGACCGCGGGTCAACGTCTTGAGCTTTTCGTAGGGTTGATCGATACCGTAGCGGCGCATCACGGTTTGAATCGCCTCGGCTAATACTTCCCAATTCGCATCCAGATCCATGCCTAGGCGTTCTGAATCAACTTCCAACTTGCCAATCCCCTTTAGGCAGGACTGATAAGCGATCAGGCAATGCGCTAACCCAACGCCTACATTACGCAGCGTGGTGGAATCGGTGAGATCCCGCTGCCAACGCGAAATCGGTAGTTTATTGGCCAAATGGCCCAACAGTGCATTAGCCACCCCGAGATTGCCTTCGGCATTCTCGAAATCAATCGGATTGACTTTATGCGGCATGGTCGATGAACCCACTTCTCCTGCGACGCTTTTCTGCTTGAAATAACCGATGGCGATATAACTCCACAGATCCCGACAACAATCAATGAGCACCGTATTACAGCGGATGATGGCGGCAAACAGCTCAGCCATGTAATCATGGGACTCAATTTGGGTGGTATAAGGGTTCCAGTCCAAACCCAACGAGTCGGTCACGAAGGTTTCGGCAAGTCGTGGCCAATTAACCTCCGGATATGCGATGCGATGGGCATTGTAATTACCGACTGCACCGTTCATCTTACCCAACAAAGGCACCGCGACGATTTGCGCACGCTGCCGGGACAAACGATAAGCCACGTTTGCCCATTCTTTACCAAGCGTCGTGGGTGAGGCGGGTTGACCGTGGGTACGCGCCAGCATTGCTTGCTCGGCTTGTTCATGCGCCAGGCGCCGTAAAATAGCAATGATTTCATCCAACAACGGCAGCAGCGCCTGAGCACGGGCCTCTTGCAACATCAACGCATAGGCTAGATTGTTGATGTCCTCCGAAGTGCAACCGAAATGAATAAACTCACTGATCGCTTCTAATTCGGCGTTACCGGCGATTTTTTCCTTAAGGAAATACTCGACTGCTTTGACATCGTGATTGATTGAGCGCTCAATGTTTTTGATGCGATGCGCATCAACTGCATTGAATTGTTCACTAATACCGCTCAGGATATGTGCCGCATGATTGCTCAGTGGCGGCACTTCGGGAATCCCCGGTGCTGCTGCCAGCTGTTGCAACCAACGGATTTCTACCAGAACACGGTGTCGCAGCAAACCGTATTCGCTAAAAATAGGCTGTAACGATTGGGTTTTATCACTGTAACGGCCATCAATCGGAGAAATTGCAGTTAACGGAGTCAGTTCCATAAAAACGCTCGGCAGTGTTAAAAAGTGCGGAAATAATACACTATTGATAAGGTTAATTGGCAGCGGATTACCCGGTAGGCATCCGTTCCACGAGTGAGAACCCCATGAGTCCAGAGACACAAAGTATCCTCAATGACCGGTTGCGCATCATGACCGATGAACTGCGTAGCTTATTGGCGAACTATTTGTTCGGTGTTTATCGTAAATGTCTGTCCAATGCGTATTTCACCTGTCATCATGCCGTCACTTTGCTATTGGAAGGCAAAGATCTATCAGCTGGTGATCGTGAGGCGCTCAATAAACGGTTCAATGCGCATTTCGTCAAACCCGGGTTGGTGGACAAACAGTTGCTTAAAAGCCTCGAAAAATTGGAAAGCCAGCAGCTAGCCGCTGACTATCGAGGCTATTTATTATTCGACGAGGACGATGTGCATGAATCTTTAAAGCTGGCTCTACCGTTCCTGGAAGAAATGCTGCGCTATATCCAGCAGAATCTAGCCGATTGCGAGTGGGAGCTGTTTGCCCAGCGACTGGATGGGGTTAAACGCCTATTGCCTCAATCCTGAGGACTCAGCGGATACCGTACTTCTTCAGCTTGCGGTAAATCGTGGCGGCATTCATGCCCGCTTGTTGCGCGACGTATTCCACATTGCCGCCGGCTTTTTGTAACAGCCGGTTCAAATACTCGGTTTCGAAGCGTGCTAAGGCAGCCGTATACTCCAGATCATCCCCAGCGTCAGCATCGCCTGCTTTGGCAGTAGTTTCCGGTAGCTCGACCAATTGCAGTAACACTACCAAACCGATACGCTCATCACTTTCAATAGCCATCGCGGCCTGAATCACATTGCTGAGTTGGCGCACATTACCCGGCCAATCGAACCGGCATAATGCTTCCATAGCCTCTGGCGTACAGCCGGCAATTGCAGTGCCGAAACGCTCATTTTGCTGGCGAATAAAATGGCTGATCAACAGCGGAATATCGGAACGGCGCTCCCGTAACGGCGGCAAACGCAGGGTGACCACATTGAGCCGATAGTACAAATCCTCCCGGAACAACCCGTCTTGCACTGCGGTTTGCAAATCCAGATTAGTCGCGGACAAAACTCGCACGTCTAGCCGCGTCGGCGTAGTGTCTCCCACGCGAAAAAATTCCTGTTCCTGCAAAAACCGCAGTAACGTTTTTTGCACAGTTAGCGGTAGAGTGCCGACCTCGTCCAGAAACAACGTGCCGCCATCAGCGCTTTCTAACAACCCTTTATGATCGCGATCAGCCCCGGTGAACGCGCCTTTGCGATGTCCGAACAATTCGCTTTCCAACAACGCTTCGGGAATCGCTCCGCAGTTGATGGCGACGAATTTACGTCCCTGCCGATTGGAATGCTCATGAATCGCTCGGGCGATCAATTCCTTGCCGGTGCCCGATTCGCCGGCAATCAATACTGGAATATCGCGAGCTGCCACTTTGCGAGTCATCTCTAAAACTGCGAGCAGTTTGGGTGCATTGCCCACAATAGCCCCGAAACGCGCACCTAGTTCTTCTTTGAGTTGCAGATTTTCCTGTAGCAATTCGGTCTGGCGCAATGCATTACGCACCCGCGATAACAATTCTTCCGGCTCAAAGGGTTTGATCAACATATCGTAGGCTCCCTTACGCAGAGCCTGAATCGATACCTCGACCGTCGCATGAGCGGTGATTACAATAACCGGCAGCGCGGGTTCTTTAGTCTTAAGCCGTTGCAATACTTCTAAGCCATCCATGCCCGGCATTTTGACATCGGTGATCACCACCTGATAGCGACCCGGTTCAAAGGCTGCTACCGCTTCGGTTGAGCGGGTAAAGAAGGTGACGGCGTAACCCTGATCGGTCATGATGGCTTCCATCATGCGGCACATCGGCTCTTCGTCATCAATAACCAGAATAGCGTGTTGTCCGGCTGGCATTCCGTTACGCCTCCCGGACAATGGGCAGGCGTAAAGTCACCGTCGTGCCCGCACCGGATTCACTGGTAATGTGTATTTTGCCCTGATGTTGCTCGACAATAGTTTTGGTAATGGCCAAGCCCAGTCCGGTACCCCGGTTTTTGGTGGTAAAAAAGGGTTCGAAGATTTTTTCCAGATTTTCTGGCGCGATGCCGGCACCGTTGTCGGAAAACACTACTTCTGCCCAACCATCTTCAGCCCATCTGGTTGTAACCGTCAACTGACCGACATCGCTCATCGCCGCCCCTGCGTTAAGAATCAAGTTGATGGCAACTTGGCGTAATTGATCACCATCCAATTCCAGTAGCGGTAGGCGTTGATCGAATGACTTAACCATGGTCACCCCATCCATGTCGGTGTGATTGGCGGCGAAATCCACGATTTGGTCCAGCAAAGCGTTGAGGTCGGTCGGTGCCAGCACGGGTTTGGGAACTCGGGCGTAGCTCAACAAATCCTGTACGATGTTTTTGCAGCGTTTGCTCTCGCGTTTGATTTCCTGAATGTATTTGAAATGCGGTTCGGCGGGGTCCAACTTGCCTTCCAAATAAGCGGCGTAACCCAAGATTACTCCCAGCGGATTGTTGATTTCGTGAGCAACGCCGGAAGACAAGACACCGAGCGAGGCCATTTTGCCCTGCTGCGCCAGATTTGCTTCCAACGCCTTGTTCTGGCGTAACACTTTAATCATCAGATTAAAATCTTCTGCCAATTCGCCGAATTCGTCTTTGGAATGAACCGGCAAGCGGGTATCCAATCGACCGTGTTTGACTTCCCTAACCGCCGCAAGCAATCGGTCGATTGGATCAGTCAATACTTTGGAGGCGGAAAAGACCAGCAACACCGAACCCAGCCCGACCATGAAAGTCAGCAGAAATACGCTGACCATGATATGACCTTCGATGCGGTCGGCTTGTCGGTAGAATTCGTCTTCGTAAGAGCCTACTGCGACGATCCAATCCCACGGTTCAAAATAGAGATAGCGCGCGATTTTCATGCGTGGCTCAGGGTCAGTGACGTTTTTCCAGGGGTAACGAATCCAACCGTTTTTCTGTTCGAGCATCTCGCGGATAAAGTAGCGACCATTGTCATCGCGTTCATCCCGAATAGTTTCTCCAGCTTGGAAGGGATGGATAGTCAATTCACCCGCACTAGTCATGGCATAGATATAGCCGCTTTCTCCCACCTTTTTATTGAGAATGTTCTCTTTAAGTTCAGCTAAAGCGCGTTGTTCGAAAGCGAGATCTTCGTAAGTCTCGTCCAGATAACTGCCGGCCGCAATAATCCAATCCCAAGGCGCGAAATAGCGATAGGCGACGGTTTTTTCTCTGGGATAAGAATCACCTAACACGGGATTACGCCAAGGGTATACGATCGTCGCGACCGTATTGGCTGGCGCCGATAGCGCTGTTTCAATCATTTCGCGGATAAAGTAGCGCCCGTTCTCATCTTGGGCGTTATAGACATTCTCCCCTTCTTGCGCCACATGAACGACCAGATCGCCTTGCGAGGTCATGGCGTAGATATAACCACTCTCGCCGATACTAACGCTTCTAAGCGCTTGTTTAGCATGCTGTTGCGCTTCAGTCAGGGTGAGTTTGCCGCTTAGGGATTGTTGGTGTTCAGCCGCAACTAAGTTGCCAGCGAGTTCCACCAGGGTAGTCAGGTCCTGATTCACCGTGCGGCGTTTATCTTCTTTATAGACCTGAAACTGCTGGTAATGCGAATTGAGCAGGTCCAGAGTAAACTGCGCCATGTGATCCAGATCGGCTTTGCTGGTTTGGGTAATGCCCAAATAAGCTTGGTGCTTAGAAACATTGCCGACGATGACACCTACAAACAGAATGGGAATTATTACCAGCGGCAATACCACTGCAAGAAGTTTCCACCGGATTCTCAGATTCCAAACCCACTGCATGCCTAACCGCCGATCTACCACCGTGACAGGACCCATTTACCTTCGGTAGGATAGCAGACAAAACAGCTTGCAATCGTTCCGATGAACTTGAAACTCAACGACAGTTGCCCGTGTGGGTCGGGAGACGTTTATCCGGTTTGTTGCGGACCGTATCTTGATCAGGGGCAATCGCCGGATACCGCCCAACGACTGATGCGTTCCCGCTACACGGCCTATGTCCTGCAACGAGAGGATTATCTGCTGCACACTTGGCATCGTTCCACCCGTCCTGAACAATTTCCGCTTGACCAGGAGGCCGTGACAAAATGGCTGGGCTTGAAGATCGTGCGCAGTGAGGCTGGCGATCACCGGGATAACGAGGGACTGGTTGAGTTCGTTGCTCGCTATAAGATCGGCGGTACCGCCCAGCGGCTTCATGAAACCAGTCGCTTTGTCCGAGAGGAGGGCCAATGGTTTTATCTGGATGGCCGGATAGCAACCAGCAAACCAAAACGAAAAAACCAACGAGATTAGGCTTGCTCCTAATCACCTCACCTTGCTACGATTGCATGTTTTTGTTAATTATCCAGGGGCGGAATTTTATCTATGTTGCCGAAGCGTCTACGCGGTGTTTTTTCCAGCGATCTGTCCATTGATCTAGGTACCGCCAATACTTTGATTTACAAACGTGGCGAAGGCATCGTTTTGAACGAACCTTCCGTGGTAGGCATCTATCAGGATCCTAATCGGGGGGGACCTCGCATTGCCGCCGTGGGCACCGACGCCAAGCGCATGCTGGGACGCACACCGAATAATCTTTCGACTGTTCGGCCTTTGAAAGACGGGGTGATCGCCGACTTCACGGTCACCGAAAAGATGTTGCAGTTTTTTATCAAAAAGGTGCACGCTCGCAAGTTACTCAATTTCAGCCCCAGCCCGCGGGTATTAGTCTGCGTCCCTTGCGGTTCTACTCAAGTCGAGCGGCGCGCCATCCGCGATTCGGCGCTCAATGCCGGTGCCAGAGAAGTTTTCTTGATCCAGGAACCGATGGCAGCAGCCATCGGTGCCGGCATGCCGGTAGACGATGCGCAAGGTTCGATGGTGCTCGATATCGGCGGTGGCACTTCCGAAGTGGCCATCATCTCCTTGAATGGTATCGTTTATTCCTCATCCGTACGGGTCGGCGGAGACCGCTTCGATGAAGCCATCATCAGTTACGTGCGACGCAATTTCGGTATTCTCATTGGCGAACCGACTGCTGAACGGATTAAACATGAGATCGGCTGTGCTTACCCATCCAGTGAAGTGCTTGAAATTGAAGTCAAAGGTCGGAACCTCGCGGAAGGCGTTCCGCGTGGCTTTACCTTAAGCAGCAACGAAATTTTGGAAGCCCTACAAGAACCCCTGTCTGGGATTGTCGATGCAGTCAAAATAGCCTTAGAATCCACTCCGCCCGAATTGGCTGCCGATGTTGCTGAGCGCGGGATCGTGATCACCGGAGGCGGCGCGTTATTACGTGATATAGATCGACTAATCATGGAAGAAACCGGCTTAAGCGTTATGGTTGCCGAAGAACCGCTGACCTGCGTTGCTCGCGGCGGTGGCCGGGTGTTGGAAATGATCGACGAACACGGCACCGGCTTTTTCTTCATCGAATGATTCAGCGGCTCCCGCTAAATGGCGGGGAAACCAACCGCTAACACGCGTTTGTCCCGTCTCAACGAAAACAACACCGGCAAACACTTGCTCTCGGCAAATAGGGCAGTGGACATCCGTATTATTGTCTGCGTATTGCTTTCGGTGCTAGCGATGGTAGTAGATCATCGCTATCATCACTTGGAAACGGTAAGGAATGTGCTATCCACCTCCGTTTACCCACTGCAGTCCCTCATTCAGCTTCCCCTAGAAACCGGTCACTGGTTCGGCAAGCGCTTCGCCAGCCACGAAACGTTAGTTAGAGAGAACGAACAGTTGCGCCAAAAACTGATGTTTACCAACGCACAACTGCAGAAACTGACTACCCTGGAAGCGGAAAACCGCCGCCTGCGCATGCTGCTTGAATCTTCGGTCAATCTGGCAGTCCGTGCCGGAGAACGGGTTTTGGTCGCTGAATTACTCACTATCGATCTCGACCCTTACCGCCATCAAATCTTATTGAACAAAGGGACGCATCACGGGGTCAAGGTAGGCCAACCTTTGTTGGATGAGCGTGGTATCGTCGGGCAAATAATTCACGCTAGCCTGCTCAGTGCGACCGCAATCCTAATCACCGATCCCAATCATGCCCTACCCATCCAAAACAATCGTAACGGGCTGCGCGCGTTAGCGGGAGGTTCCGGTAACTTCAAGGAGTTGGAAATTCTTTACGTACGCAACAACGAAGACGTACAAATCGGCGATTTGTTTATTACTTCGGGCCTGGGTGGCCGGTTCCCGCAAGGTTATCCGGTAGCTCGGGTAACCCGGGTGGAATTCGATCCGGCTCGGCCCTTCGCGCGCATTACCGCGCAACCGACCGCTCAGTTGGATCGCAGTCGAGAGGTGTTGCTCATCATTGATGAGCCGCAAACCGGCAACACACCTAATGCCGACGAACGCCTTGCTGACGGACAGCCGTAATGCAAGTACAGCAACCGGGTGGCGGGATCATCCTGCTCAGCTTCATCGTGGCTTTTTTATTAACAATTATCCCATTACCACTCTGGGTGGATCGGTTTCGACCTGATTGGCTGGGACTGGTGCTGATTTATTGGTGTATGGCTGTGCCGCAACGAGTCGGTATAGGGACCGGCTGGCTTATGGGCTTGTTCCTGGATGCTGCACAGGGCACTTTGTTGGGACAACACGCTTTGGCCCTGGCGGTAGTTGCATTCCTCACCCTCAAGACCTATCGCCGTATTCGAGTGTTGCCTCTATGGCAACAGTCGTTTAGTGTTTTGGTATTCCTGGGATTGAACCAGTTGTTGGTATTTTGGATCAATGGTGTCATCGGTTATCCGCCACGTGATTTTTGGTATCTTGGACCCGCACTCGGGGGCATGCTGTTCTGGCCCTGGGTATTCGTTATCCTGCGAGATTTGCGCCGCCGTTTTCACATAGCTTAATCGTGCCCACTTATCACTCAACTCACCCCCTGGAAAGACAGCTACCCAGGGTAAAGAATCTGAGTCTGGAAAAACGGCTGTTCGGGCGACGTGCTCTGCTGGCTTTGTTGTTGGTACTTGTTGCATTGGGTGGGCTAGTCACTCGATTAAGTTATTTACAAATTACCAACCATGAACATTTTGCAACCCTGTCCGAAAACAACCGAATCAAGTTAAAACCCTTGCCGCCGACCCGCGGCTCTATCTTTGATCGTAACGGCATCTTGCTGGCGGATAATTTGCCGTCTTATCGCTTGGAGATTACTCCTGAAGCAGTCCAGGACATGGATAGCACGCTGGCCGAGCTCGGCGTCCAAGTCGAGTTGAGTGATACCGACCTCGAACGGTTTCACAAACTATTAAAACGTAGCCCCGCGCATGACAGTATCCCATTACGGTTTCGGCTCAGCGATGTCGATGTGGCACGCTTGGCGGTTGATTTGCACCGTTTTCCCGGCGTTTCGATTCAGGCTGATCTCACCCGCTATTATCCATTGGGTGCCCACGCTGTCCATGTGTTGGGCTATGTCGGGCGTATTGATGAACGCGATCTGCAGAGAATCGATACCAGTCAGTATCGGGGCAGCACGCACATCGGTAAAAACGGAGTAGAACGTTCCTACGAGGCGCTGTTGCACGGCGAGGTTGGTCATCAGCAAGTAGAGACCAATGCCCAAGGGCGGTCACTGAGGGTTTTAGATCAAAGCCTACCGACCCCAGGCAAGAATCTTTATTTGACCATCGATAGCCGTTTGCAATCGATTGCCGAGCAAATCCTGGAAGGCTATAACGGCGCTGTTGTCGCTATTGATCCGCGTGACGGCGAAATTTTAGCGCTGGCCAGCATGCCGGGTTACGACCCGAATTTGTTTGTCAATGGCATTGACGTGCCGAATTACCAAGCACTGATCAATTCACGAGACCGACCGTTATTCAACCGAGCCTTGCGAGGGGCCTATCCACCGGGTTCCACTCTTAAGCCTATCATTGGCCTAGCTGGACTTGAGTATGGCGTAACGACTCCGGGCAAACCGGTATACTGCCGGGGGTTTTACCGCTTGCCGGGGCATACGCATCGCTTTCGCGACTGGAAGCGCAGTGGTCATGGCCGAGTGGGATTGGATCGGGGTATCACCGAATCCTGCGATGTCTATTTCTATGAACTAGCCCATAACATGGGCATAGATCGCATGCATAAGTATTTGACCCAATTCAATCTAGGACAGCTTACTGGTGTCGATCTACCGGGAGAGAAATCCGGAGTGGTGCCCAATCCGGATTGGAAGCGCAAAAAGCAAAATAAACCGTGGTTTCCCGGCGAAACCTTGATTGCCGGTATCGGCCAAGGGTATATGTTAGCAACCCCTCTGCAACTAGCCCATTCAACCGCCACTCTGGCACAGAACGGCCAGGGTTTTCGCCCCCGGATACTGCATGCCTCGCAAGAACAAGAGTCCCATGAACTTACCCTGGAACCGCCTCGTCCACTGCCCCCGATCCCGATTCAAGATGCCCGCAACTGGGATGCGGTAATTACCGCTATGGTTCATGTGGTCCACGGTAGTCGCGGCACTGCGCGTAAAATCAGTCGCGGGATGACTTATACCGTGGCCGGTAAGACCGGCACAGCGCAAGTGTTTTCCCTAGGGCAAGACGAACGCTACGATGCCAGCCGGCTAGCTAAGCATCTGCACGATCACGCGTTATTCGTCGCCTTTGCGCCAGCAGACGAACCCCGTATTGCGGTGGCAGTGATTGCCGAACACGGTGGCGGTGGCAGCTCCACAGCAGCGCCGATCGCTCGCCAATTGTTGGATGCTTATTTTGCGGAGGACCGATCCTGAAGTCATACGATGCAGAGGCTTACTCCATTTTCAATGATGACGCTCGCGGGCGGGACGATTGGTTAGCGCGAGTTCATCTGGATGGGCCGTTATTGCTCGGTTTATTGACCGCTGCCGGGTTGGGATTGGCCATATTGTATAGCGCTGGCCAGGAAGACATGGGTTTAGTGGAACGGCAAAGCTTACGGGTCGGATTAAGCTTTATTGCCATGATCGGGTTGGCACAGGTTCCGCCACACCAACTGCGGTTATGGACACCCTGGGTTTATTTGCTTGGTATAGCCATGTTGCTCGCCGTTTTAGTGACCGGTCAGGTATCCAAAGGCGCACAGCGGTGGCTGGATCTAGGCTTTGTGAGGTTTCAACCGTCGGAACTGATGAAATTAGCCGTCCCCATGATGATGGCTTGGTATTTCGCTGACAGACCTCTACCGCCGCAGTTTCGCCACTTGCTGGTCGGTTTGCTCATTGCGCTGTTGCCGGTATTGTTGATCGTCAAACAGCCGGATTTAGGAACTGCTTTATTGGTTGCTTCGTCAGGTGCTTTTGTGTTGTTTTTGGGGGGGCTAAGTTGGAAGATCATCCTCGGCGCCATAGCTGGCTTGGCGGCAGCAACTCCGCTGGCTTGGCAATTCGGCCTGCACGATTATCAGCGCCAGCGAGTATTAACTTTTCTTAATCCTGAGACTGACCCGCTGGGTACCGGCTATCATATCATTCAGTCTAAAATTGCCATCGGTTCAGGTGGCTTGTACGGCAAGGGCTGGTTGAATGGTACCCAAGCCCATCTGGATTTTCTCCCGGAAGGTACGACGGATTTCATTTTTGCCGTATTCGCCGAAGAGTTCGGTCTGATTGGTCTTTGTATGTTGCTGATTTTGTATGTTCTTATTATTGGCCGCAGCCTGTACATTGCAACCTGCGCCCCGGACACCTTTACCCGCTTGCTAACCGGTAGTTTGGCATTAATTTTCTTTGTATACGTTTTCGTCAATGCCGGCATGGTTTGTGGCTTACTGCCGGTTGTCGGGCTGCCGTTGCCCTTGATTAGTTACGGCGGCACTTCGTTGGTGACGATTATGGGCGGATTCGGTATCCTGATGAGCATTTATTCGCACCGCCGTTGGTTATCCCAGTAGTTATTCAGCAAAGGCACTATATGAGAATGCTTTTTTGGCTTAGCGTGATTTTTCTGTTGAACGCCTGTGTGCAAGTTTATCAACCGGGCATAGCGCGTAACGGTGAAGCCATCGCAGCCGTCACCCCGCAAACGCCAGTTTCCACAGTTTCCTCCTCAGCAGGTTCTCGACCCGCCCCACCTCCACCATCAGTTGTGGCTGTGAATACCGCCGCATTACCCACACCCTTGCCGGGCTCATTGGCCAGCCGTGCCGATGTTCAGGTGTTTATTGAGGAGATGGTGACCAACCACGGTTTTAATCGAGAGGAACTGTATACCCTATTCAGCCGGACCCGTTCACGAGATGACATCATTGAACTGATCACCCGTCCGGCCGAGGGTAAACCTTGGCATGCCTATCGGAAGATTTTTCTAACCAACGCCCGTATCGGTGGTGGCGTGGCGTTTTGGAACGCCCATCGGGCAACGTTAACCCGTGCTGAGCAGGTGTATGGGGTTCCGGCGGAGATTATAGTGTCTATCATCGGCGTAGAAACTTCTTATGGGGGCAACACCGGTATTCATCGAGTGATGGACGCGCTTGCCACTCTAGCTTTCGACTATCCACGACGCGCCGATTTTTTCCGTAAGGAACTTGAAAATTACTTGGTTTTGACCCGAGAAGAAGGGATTGACCCACTGTCGTTAAAGGGTTCCTATGCCGGTGCTATGGGGCTAGCTCAGTTCATGCCCAGCAGCTACCGTGCTTATGCGGTGGATTTTGATGCTGATCAACACCGCAATCTGTGGACCAATCCTACAGACGCCATTGGCAGCGTCGCTAATTATTTGAGCGAGCATCGCTGGCAACGCGGGCAGCCTATTGCTATACCTGCCCGAGTCAGTGGCACACAGTACCCCGCCCTGATCAACCGTAAACTCGAAACACCGAGCCTTCCGGTTAGTGCCCTACGGCGTCAAGGTGTCGAACCGATAGCACCTGTCAGCGATAGCCTAACCGCTTTATTGCTGGAGTACGATGCCACCAACGGGCCTGAGTACTGGCTGGGTTTCCAGAATTTCTATGTCATCACCCGATATAATCGCAGTAAGCTTTATGCGATGGCCGTTTATCAGTTGAGCCAGGAAATACGCAGACGTTTATAGGGAAAGACGAAATATGATCTCTGGTAGCGGTGAATCCTGTGTCAACAATAACCACCGCGGCCGCAACCGCAGTACAAAGCATTCTATACACTGAATTGGGGGGATTTATGGAGAGACGAAACACCGGTCTTGTTTTGTTGTTGCTCTTTATGATGATCGCCGGGTGCAGTACCACACCTTCGCAAGCACCCGTAAAACAGGTTCAGATACCTGAACAGTCTCCAGAAAAACACACCCGCATCCCGTCGGTTCCTCCGACAGAAGTGACTGGGGTTGCGCCAACTTGGGAGCCTCCCAGCCGTACGGGCAATCCGGCATCTTATAAAGTCTTCGGCAAACGCTATTATGTGATGGACAGCAGTGAGAACTATCGCCGACGGGGCACTGCCTCCTGGTATGGCAAAGATTTTCACGGCAAAAAAACCTCCAGTGGTGTGCCTTATAACATGTATGCCATGACCGCTGCGCATAAAAGCTTACCGATTCCGACCTATGTGCGGGTTAGGCATTTGGGCAATGGTCGCAGTATCGTGGTCAAAGTCAATGACCGCGGCCCGTTTGTGGACGACCGCGTCATTGATCTGTCCTATGCTGCAGCCACCAAGCTTGATATGGTTGGTACTGGTACTGCGCCGGTTGAGGTGGTAGCCCTGGCCCCATATCAATACCTCTCGGGTGCGAAAAAGCCCGATAAGTCAGTGGCTTCGACCCAACGGGGCAACTCTACCGTTTACGTGCAGGTCGGGGCATTTTCTGAGCGCCAGAATGCTGAGCGTCTGCAACATGAATTGGCTTCTTACATTGCGCATAACGTACGCATTGATTCCGCGATCGGTGATTTGCACAAGGTGCGGGTAGGCCCTCTACAAACAGAAACCGAAGCGGAACAATTAATCGCCCAATTAACCAACTTAGGGATTAATACACCGTCCATGATTTACGAATAAGTTGTGGGCAAACTGTATTAATTCGTCTTCTGTACCGTTCACCATTGAACGTATAACCGCGAACAGTCGAGATCATCGCCGCATGCCTGTCATCGGATTCCTTTTCTTATTAGTGCCTTTTTTCGTCTTAAGTCCAGCTTTGGCACAGGTTACTCCGGCCGTTCCAGAGTTGCCTGTGCGCCATTACCTATTGATGGATTTTCACAGCGGTCGATTATTAGCCGAGAGCGGCGGTGACGAACGGGCGGAACCGGCCAGCATCACCAAGCTTATGACAGGGTATATCGTGTATAAGAACCTGCGTGAGGGCCACATCAAAAGCGATGACTTGGTAACAATCAGCGAAAATGCTTGGCGTACCGGAGGTTCGCGGATGTTCGTGGAACTCGGTAGCAAAGTGCCGGTAGAAGATCTGATTATGGGGATGGTCGTGCAATCCGGCAACGATGCCACGGTCGCCTTAGCCGAGTATATCGCCGGCAGCGAGAGTGCCTTTGCAGCTTTGATGAACCAACAAGCCGCAGAACTCGGTTTAACCGGTTCACATTTTATGAACGCAACAGGGTGGCCTGATCCTGAGCATTACATGACGACCCGTGATATCGCTATGCTAGCGTACTCATTGATTCGGGATTTTCCAGATGAATATGTCAAATATTCCGTCCAAAGTTTCACCTATAACAACATTACTCAATACAATCGTAACCGCTTATTGACCCAAGACCCGTCGGTGGACGGTATTAAAACTGGCCACACCGAGTCCGCCGGTTATTGTCTTGCAGCGTCGGCTAAGCGCGAAGATATGCGGTTGATCAGTGTGGTGCTAGGGGCCGACAAGAAAAGGGATCGTTTCAGTGCCAGCCAGACCCTGCTCAATCACGGGTTTCGCTTTTTCGAGACGCATAAACTGTATGACGGCAATCAGCCATTGACCGAAGTTCGGGTTTGGGCGGGCGAAACCAATGAGTTGCCGATTGGCTTACAGCAAACGCTGTACACCACAGTCCCCCGGGGCCGCTATGAGGAAATGAAAGCCGCTTTGCGGGTTAATCCCAATATCGAAGCGCCGGTACAGAAAGGGATGCAACTAGGCAGCGTGGTCGTGACCCTGGGCGATGAAACCATCACCGAGGTACCCTTGGTCGCATTGGAGAACGTGGCCGAAGCCGGCTTTTTCGGACGCATATATGATCAGGCCATGCGAGCGGTGTATTCGCTTTTCGATTAATAGCCGTGAATCCTTCCATCGCTTATTTAAACGGACAATTTTTACCGCTCAACGAGGCGACGATTTCGCCATTGGATCGGGGGTTTTTATTCGCTGACGGGGTTTATGAAGTCATCCCCGTGTATAACGGTCACCTGTTTGAGCTCAGCCGCCATCTCGACCGGCTGACCAACAGTCTAAGCGCGGTGTCTTTGGACGGCGGTCTGACAACCGCTGAGTGGGAAACGTTGCTTCAAGAGTTGGTAACTCGTAATAGTGGCGGCAATTTGTCGGTCTATTTGCAAATCACTCGCGGTGCGCCTGAGCTGCGAGATCATAATCCGTTGCCGGCAGCGCCTACCGTATTCGCCATGGTTAGTGCACTAAAGTCATCCACTCTGGCGTTTTTGCATCAAGGCATTGCAGCCGTAACCCTACCCGATATCCGCTGGCAGGCCTGTCACATTAAAAGCATCGCGTTATTACCCAATGTCATGGCTCGGCAGCAAGCGCAACAACAAGGCAGCGCTGATGCTATCTTGGTGCGCGACGATTATGTGACTGAAGGCACTGCCAGCAATGTATTTATAATCCGTGACGATACGCTCTTTACTCCTCCCTTGGATCAGCGGATTCTGCCCGGCATTACTCGCCAATTAATCGTAGATATTGCGGTAGCGCAGGGCATTGTGTGCCGACAACAAGATATACCCGCAGCTTGGTTGGAAACGGCTCAGGAGATCTGGTTGACCAGTTCCACCCGCGAGATTGTTCCGGTCACACAGTTGAATGGGGGGCCAGTCGGTACGGGTACGCCAGGTCCGTTATGGCGGCGGATGATGGAACTTTATCAGGACTACAAAACCAAAAACTGTCCATCCCCGCTGACCGTGCATTAGTGGGTCATCGCTCAGTCAGCCTTGGCGAGACATCAGGAGGCGGGTTTCATTCGAGGATAAGGTAATCGCCTAAGGTGTTGGCCATGAATAGCGACTCTCTATTGCAATTTCCCTGCGAGTTTCCCATCAAAGCGATGGGGCGCAGTGGCGATGATTTCCCGCCATTAATCGTGGCTATCGTGAGCCGCCATGTACCGGATTGGGATGCAAATCGGCTATCCGTCCAAAGCAGTCGTAACGGGCGTTTTCAGTCGGTAACCGCAACGATTCAGGCACATAGCAAGGAGCAACTGGATGCGATTTATCAAGATCTTAGCGCTCATGAACAAGTAATGGTTGCGTTGTGAGCTTACCTTGCCCCCAAGGTTTGCATGAGAATGGCCCCAAATACTAGCCTCCTGCTCTTTCGCCTATTGGGTCTGCGAGATTACTCACCGGTATTCGAGGCCATGAAGGCTTTTACCGAAACTCGGAATGCGCATACGGCAGATGAGCTCTGGGCGGTGGAACATCCGCCAGTATTTACCCAGGGGCTGAACGGTAAGCCGCAACACCTACTGGCCCCAGGTGACATCCCGGTCATCCCGGTGGATCGCGGTGGTCAAGTTACGTATCACGGGCCGGGCCAGATCGTTGTGTATTTATTGCTTGATGTGCGTCGCGCAAACTGGGGGCCACGACAGCTGGTCACCCTGATGGAACAAGCGGTGATCGACCTATTGGCCCACTATACTATTGTTGGAATTGCCCGTCCTGATGCACCGGGAGTGTATGTCAACGGAGCGAAAGTCGCCTCGTTGGGGCTACGAATTCGTCGCGGTTGTAGTTACCACGGCCTCAGTCTCAATACAGCAATGGATTTACGCCCTTTCGCTCGCATCAACCCATGTGGATTTTCGGGTTTGCAAGTCACCCAACTCCGCGACCTGGGGGTCCAGGCCGATTCGGATGACATCAGAGAACTGCTGTTATTCCAGCTAGCCGCGCGTTTAGGTTATACCACCATCGGCTGGGTGACGGGATTACCCGCACCAGCCGAGCAGGAGACAGATCATGTCCGAACAGAAAGCCTCCCGTCCACAACCGACTAACTCTGCTGCGGCAAAAGCTCGCCCCGTTCAGCGCGGCGAAAAACTGCGCGGTGCGGACAAAATGGCCCGCATTCCAGTCAAAATTGCGCCCACTCCGGCTGAACAACGGCTGCGCAAACCGACTTGGATACGCGCTAAGTTTCCCGGCACACCTGAGGTGTTGCGACTCAAAAAGATTTTGCGTGACAATCGATTACACACGGTCTGTGAAGAAGCCAATTGCCCCAATTTAGGCGAATGCTTTGGTCACGGTACTGCGACCTTTATGATCATGGGTGACATTTGCACTCGCCGTTGTCCGTTTTGCGATGTGGGTCACGGTCGTCCGAATCCATTAGACCTCGAAGAACCCGCCAATCTGGCTGAGACCATTGCGGCTATGGGGCTGCGTTATGTAGTCATCACTTCTGTAGACCGGGACGATCTTCGCGATGGCGGCGCGGGTCACTTTACAGCTTGCGTGCAAGCGGTACGCGAGCGTAACCCTGGTATCGTCATTGAAACTCTGACCCCCGATTTTCGCGGCCGCATGGATATAGCACTCGACATGCTGGAGCAAGCTCCGCCGGATGTCTTCAACCACAACTTGGAGACGGTGCCGCGCTTGTATCGGCAAGCTCGTCCCGGTTCCGATTATGCGTTTTCCTTAATGTTGCTCAAGCGCTTCCGCGAGCGTCACCCGACCATTCCTACCAAATCGGGATTGATGTTGGGATTGGGCGAAACCTTGGAAGAGGTTGAAGTAGTGATGCGCGATCTACGCGATCATCAGGTTCAGATGTTGACTTTAGGTCAGTATCTGCAACCCAGTGCTCATCATTTGAAGGTGGAGCGCTACGTCACTCCGGAGGAATTCGATCAGTTACGTCAAATCGGCGAAGCGTTGGGCTTCACTCATGTCGCATCCGGTCCGATGGTACGTTCGTCTTATCATGCCGATGCCCAGGCTCGTGAAGTGCTGGGCTAGTTTGTGTAGGTCTTGCTATACAGGGTTTAATGATTGTATAGCAAGACCCAACCCCTATTTATGCTTAATTACTTCAGGCCCATGCAGTTCGCATAGTAGGTCACTGAAGCCGGCCAGTCGGAAAAAATACCGAGGATACCGACCTCCTGAGCCAGCACATCTAGGGTGACATATTTGTCACCGTCATTATTAATCACCGAGTCCGTGGTCTGGTGGTACCAAGCACCATCTTTCACCAGCGGTGCAGACCGTTCAAAAGTCCAGGTAATAATCTCTAGTCCCGCGGCTTTAGCCGCCATTGCATAGGGCGACGGCACGATTTGGTCAGCGTTGGTAGTCACAAGTACCCACATCGGTGGCGCGATGATTTTTACCCCCCATGACACCAGTTGTCCCATGCTGGGTGTCAATGTGCTCAGATCGGTATTGTAGCGACCGTCCAGATACACAGCTTGTCTGCCGAACGCGGGTTCGTTGTCTATCCAGTAGAGCACATCCTCCAAATTGAAGGATTGCGCCCATACCTTTCTGGGTTGGATACCGGCTTCCTTATACTCATCAATCAGTTTTTGCGCATAATCCTGTTGGGTGAACTCCTCATTCGTAATCGGGCTGATGAACGGCATAGTCACGCTGGGTGACTTTAGCTCCGGTGTGTACTTTGCACCGAGATTCTCGAACAGGTCGATGCTCTCCGCGTGGGTGAGCAAAGTGCCTCGGCTGGCATACAAGTCAGTGCGCCAACTCGCCGTAGCGTTCATATATTCATCAATGCTGGTTGCATTGGGATTACCGGCATCCATTTTGCCCTGCAGGGTTTTGAATTCAGCCAGGGTAATGTCGCTGGTGCAGCAACGAATTTCAGTACCGTTGATCAACTCACCGGCCTCGTTAAATGCTGGCGGAACGGAACATTGTTGGGCTAAAGGAGTAGCCAGTATGTCGGTAGTGGTGTGCAAGTCACATTGCGAATGCCGGCATACCAATTCCAAATCTTTGGTAAACGTAACATCACACTCCAGTATCCCAGCGCCCATCAGCGCGGCCGCTTCATAAGATTCTTTAGTGTGTTCCGGGAACTGCAACGGAGCACCGCGATGACCGATGGAAAAATCGGTGCGTTTGAACGGCCCTTTTGAGCAGCGTTGCAAGGTTCTCTTGAGCGGACTCTCATCCATGTCATCCACCAGGAAGAAAGGTCGCGGTCCAAGCTGGATACTATGACCTGTGTCACCCGCAGGCCCACTAATAGGCAGTCCTCCGATCGATAGGTTGTTGATCGTCAAAGAAGATGCAGCGACGTTTAAGCAATACAAAGACGCGATAAAGAGTGGAACGGTAAGTGTGATATTTTTTAACCCCATGAGGTACTCCCTAATTGCGGCGGGCAAAAATCGGAAATCAAAATCGAACCCGCAATGTAGAGAGCGTTTGTGTCTGTCTGATGCCTTTTTGGTTACAGATGAATGAAGGGAGTCTTAACGATCATCTTAACAGGCCTGACCCTATATTTGATTCTTACTGTTCAAGGATTATTGAGAATGATGATTCCCACACCTGTGATGATCAGTGCACCACCAACTAGTGCACTCATATTGAGATGCACGTCCCTAAACAATAGGAATGCAAACAGGGCGACGAAAAT
>JAZBPA010000211.1:0-13477 GCA_036351435.1 Candidatus Competibacteraceae bacterium | reverse complement strand
TGCGGAGCCGCGATTGGGCGCAGGTCCGCCCGGAATGGGCGTTGGCCAATAACGCAGCATTTATCGCCGCACCCCGCGAACGCACCAAAAATCTGAACTTGGGCGGGCGTTCGTTCCTGCATAATTACCACTCCGAGGCCGACCCAGAAAAAGCGGTGCTGGAGTTGATTATGATCGCGCCGATGGTGGTGGCGAACTGGATCAATATGCAGTATTACGCCTCAACGGTGAATAACGAGCGCTTCGGCAGCGGTAACAAAGTGCTGCACAACGTGGTGGGCACGGTGGGTGTATTGCAAGGGAATGGCGGCGACTTACAGGTGGGACTGCCGATACAGTCTGTTCATGATGGCCAGCGGGCCATGCACGAACCCTTGCGCTTGAACGTGTTCATTGAGGCGCCTCAGGAGGAGATGAACCGCATCATCGAGAAGCATGAGAATGTCCGACAGTTGCTCGATAATCAGTGGTTGCACCTGTTCCAGATCGCTGATGAAGGCAAACATTATTTCCGTTATGACGGCAATTTGAGCTGGCAGGCGGTTAACTAGCGAGTCGAGCCGGCAGCGCGGTTTGAAATAGCCGCGCTGCTGCTGAAGGAATCCTAATAGGGAAAGTCGAGTTGAGAAAAGATCAGCTAATAGGGGCCAGAATGATTTCAACGCGCCGGTTTTGTGCCCGACCTTCCGGGGTTGCGTTGCTAGCAATAGGGTTATTTAAACCCATGCCCCGCACCACAAACCGTTCCGGCACCACCTGTCGGCTGACCAGATAATCGGCTACGCTGCGCGCGCGCCGCTCGGATAGTTTCTGATTATAGTCCGCTGCTCCCGTATTGTCGGTAAAGCCGATCACATCGACATAAGTCTGTTGGAATTCATTCAGCACCACGCCTACCGAATCCAACACCGGGTAAAAGTTCGAGGAAATATCAGCCGAATCGGTGGCGAACGTTACATTACCCGGCATATTCAAAATTATATTGTCGCCTTGGCGGGTAACACTGACGCCGGTATTGCGCAGTTGAGCCCGTAATTTCGCTTCCTGCTGATCCATGTAATTACCGATCAGTCCACCCGTCAGCGCGCCGATGCCCAGACCGATTAACGCACCTTTGCGGCTGTTGGCGATTGCACCGACGGCAGCGCCACCCAATCCACCGATTACTGCACCTTTAGTGGCTTTGCTGGTTTGAGCTTCGTCGGTATAAGGATTCATAGTCTGGCAGCCGGACACGGCCAAACACAGTGCCAGTACGCTGATAAATGTGAATAAGGCTGGGCGTTTAGCTCCGGCAGTGTAAAACCTTAAGGAAGAAAGCATATTAGTGAGAGCGAGCTTATTCATGGTTTATGACTCAATCTGTTCAAGTGAAAGTGAAGCGGTCTAGAAGTTGAAAGTCTAGCCATTCTTAATGAGGTCTGCCGCCAATCGAGGTTCCAGGAGAGTCGACTGATTTCCGTTTGTGCGGCGACAGACATTCAATAATCGTCTGAATGCTCTGCCCCCTGCTTATTCAATAACATCCTGAACGTTAAGGGGCAGAGCGAGCCAATCGGAAACTAATCTTGAGTTGCTTCTTTGGGGTTGACTGGTTCTTCCGTGCCATTGCCGGGTAAAACCGGTATCTTTTCCGAGTTGCCCGGTGCCGATTCAGAGTGTTCTTGTTCCTCTACTTCGGAGGATTCTGGAGTTGCCGGTAATGTCGGCGCCTCGGGAACCGGGTGATGCGGGGAAATTCTAACTCCTTCATCAGACTCCGGCGCTTCAGTATCGGCGTCTAGCTGTTCTGTCGGTATTTCCGTCTCCTTGGGTTCCGTTGCTAACGGTTCTACTTCCACTGGCTCTGCCGTAGGAGCGTCTTTCTCCACAATCGGCGTATCCGCTGTTTCCGTTTCCGCCTGTGGTTGATCGGTAAGCGGCTCGGTTGTTTCAGGTACGGGTTGCGCTTGTTCAGCAGCGGGAACGTCCGTCAACTCAGATGAAGGTTTGGCAGCATCCGCTTCTATTCCAGTCTCACTTGCCTCACTTTCTACCGGTTGAGGCTCAACTAAAGGTGTGGATTGCTCCTGGCCTACCGGTTCTTCGACAGCCGGTTGAGCTTGTTCAGATGTCGCGGGAGCTTCCTGCTCTTCTGGACTTGGTTCTGGAGCGGGCTCGTCCTCCAATAACTGGTCCTCGCTCATTGTGAACAACTCGGCTTTAAAATCGGGGATGATGAACGTCCAATCCTTGAAACGGTCTTCCAGTTGTTTCGCCGTTGCTTTTACCTGATCCAGCGGCGGCAGTGCAGGCATGGGTTTGGTTTGGCCATCCTCAGCAGGTTTCCGAAACGGCTCGGTAATGGCTTCGTGGAACCGGGCATGCAGCTTGAGATAATGCTTGTCCTCTACTTTCCAGCTTTGCACGTCAATTGCCAACCCATCAAAAGCTTCAAATCTGGCGCTATGTAGGGTGGTGTCATCTCGGGGTGCTTCCACAGCAGGTACGACATCGGTTAAGCGCAGTGCGTTCAGTGCGCCGGCAATACGCTGCGGTTCACCCATTTTGACGCGTTTACCTTCCGGTATCGGTTCCAACACGAATGACAACGCGTTAGGGTCGGGATTGGTTAAAGTGTACGCCTCTCCTTCAGGCGATTGCAGCACCACACGATGGATTTGGTTTTGGGTTAGGCTAAGCAACTCCTTATCTAACCAATCCTCCGGCCGGCTGGGCGAAGTGATATTAGCTGAACTTAACCAGCTTTGCGGATCATCCAGCAAGCGTACATAGGTGCCGTTACTGGGACCAGTTTTGCCAGCCAACATTTTCACGAGTGGTTGTTCGCCCGCCCACACTTGAATTTGCCGCGCAGCAGAGCCTTCCTGATCGATAGACTGCAGTCCCAGCCGTTCGTATTTCTCAGGTTTACGGGTCATAGCTTCGAGTCGTTCCAACTGCGCTAAAGTCAGTAATTCTTTGCGCAACAGACCGGTATCAGCAGGATAGCCGCTTTTCTCCGCCACAACCCAGCGCTCGCCTTGCCGTTCCACCGTGGCCGGTTCCGCTCCGGCAATCTGAACTTGCAGGCGAGTAATATCGTTCAATCGCGCTTGCAACTCGGGCAGAAACCGTTGCGTCGGCTCTGCCTGATGCGCCCAACGGTCCTGTAGGCTGAACACAATAACGATCCCGGCGAACGCGATAGTCACGAGCCCCAGGACGATGAAATTTTTTCGATTCATGATTGACCTCCAGTCAGTTGAATATCACCGGAGCGCTTCCGCCGCAGCACATTGAAAGCAATCACCCCGCCGACCAACAGCAGAGGCACCAACAGAATATTGATAAATTTCAACAATGTCCCCAGTTGATCAATTTCCTTATTTAGCTGGTGTTGCACATCACGCAATTCCTTCCGCACTTTGATTTGTTCCTGTTGGAAATTAAGCAATTCCTGGCGTTGCTCGGGACTCAGGATCAGTGCGGTGTTATCGTCCTTGCGATTTTGCAACTGATTCAGCTTATTTTCGGTTTCCCGCAATCGGGCTTGCAACTCCTCCTCTTTAACGCGGAACCGGCTGTCGGCCTCGCGTTGCAGATCATCGACCCGTTCAAATGGACGGCTATAACCGGCTCGGCTGCGGATACTGATCAATGCATCGCTACCCAACAGGTTATCAACAGCGTTGACGAAGAAATTGCCGTTGTCTGCGAGCGGGGTTGAAATCCGCTGGCCGAGAAAGTTTTGGATACGTATCCATAGCGGATCATCCAACATATCGACGTCTGCAACAATCATGATGTTGACCGGCCCTTCAGATTCGCTCAAATGATCTGACGATTCGAGCTGCTCAGTTGAGGCATCAGGCTTATCCGCTGATTCATCTGCTGCATTGTCGGCAGGCGGTCCATCAGGGAACGCGCTGCTGATCTTGCCATTGAGCCGTGCTGCCAGCACATAATCCTCTCCGGTTGCTTCGAACCCGTTTTGCAAGGTGGCCGCATCCATACCTGGTTGAACTTGATAGCTGGGGATGGGCATGGCTTGGTCGCTGGATTGGAACAGCGCGGTAAAGGTAGTCTTGGCATCTGGAAGCGGTTTCAGGAAACCGGGAAACGCCACATTGATGCTGTTTAATCCACGCGTTACCACATCCTGCTGATCCAAACCGGCAGTTGGAATGCCGAACAAGGCGTAATGGAAGAACGGCGGGCGAGTGGGGTCGGTACGAACCTGGAGCGCATACGCGGCGTCAAGCAGCACTTGTTGGTCGACCAATTCAACCCCCCAAGCTTCTAATAACTGTTTGGGATTGGATTGACGGGGAACGATTTCACCGGGCGGTCCGCTGACGTTTTGCGGATTGGCGGCTTCGGCATAACTATCCAGGAATACCAGCGCGTTGCGACCACTAAGAACGAACTGGTCGATGGCATAAAGCGTTTCTCCTGGTAATTCAGCGGGATGGATTAACACCAGTAGTTCAACATCTGCCGGGATCTCCGCAACCCCTTTTTGCAGGGTTCTGACTTCGAAGAATTGCCGCAGTTGCTCGATAATCACCCAAGCCGGTTTGGGCTGCATCCGTTGGGTATCGAAGCCACCTTGCACATCCAAGGTGCTGAGTACACCGACTACCGGTTTGTTTACCAGGTTTAATTGATAGATCAGCTTGGCCAGATCGTATTCCAACAGTTCCTCGCGATCGAGTTGGAAAAAGCCAATCGTTTCGGTATCCCCCACGCTGTTGCTACCGGCCAAACCAAAATACAGCTTGTCTCCCCCGGTACCTAATGGGACTGCTTGAATACCCAGTTGTACCGCCCGATCTTCTTCGTCAGAGAACGGTTCTGGATCAATAATCGTTAGCTTTATATCACCTTCGGCCTTGGTCGCCATTTCCTGCAGCATATCCCTTACCCGTTGCGCGTAGGTGCTGATTTGCGGGATACCCCGCGCCAGTTCGCCGGAATAGAAGAAAGTCAGATTAATCGGCTCATCGATTTGGCTCAGCAGGGTATCGGTGCCCGGCGACAAGGTATACAGTTGATTCTCGGTCAAATCCAGCCGCGCCCCGCGAAACAGCTGATTGCTGAGGGTCATGATCAGCAGTAATAGAATCGCGACCACCGCGATGCTGGCCCCGGAAAATTCTTTCTTGTTAGCCAATTCGTTACGCGCGTTGTCGTAGAACCGGCGTAGGGTTTGTTTAATCAATGCAGACATTTCCTACTCCTTTCAATCGGCTTTTTTCATGTCGATAAAAATGGCACAGGCATACAACCAAGCCACAATCATGACGATGAAATAAACCACGTCGCGCAAATCCAGTACACCGCGACTGATGGCCTGAAAGTGGGTCAGCACGCTGAGCGAGGCGACCATATCCACCAACACGCCCGGCAGCCAGCCGCGAAAGAAATCCAGCACTAACGGAAAACCGCTCATGGTGAATAGAAAACAGACCGTCAAGCCGACGATGAAGGCGATAACCTGACTCTTGGTGAGCGCCGAAATACAGACGCCAATAGCGAGGTAGCACCCCGCCATCAACAAGCTGCCCACATAAGCAGCCAGAATGACGCCGTTATCCGGATTGCCCAGATAGTTCACCGTCAACCAGATGGGAAAAGTGAGACCCAATGCGATAGCGACGAATGCCCAGGCGGCCAGGTATTTCGCCAACACTGCTTGGCCCATAGTGATCGGTAAGGTGAACAGCAGTTCGATGGTGCCGGTTTTACGCTCGTCGGCCCACACGCGCATGGCGATCGCGGGTATCAGAAACAAGTACAACCAAGGATGAAAAATGAAGAACGAATTCAAATCGGCCTGGTTACGCTCGTAGAAATTTCCTAGGTAAAAGGTGAAAATCCCGCTTAACACTAGGAAGATAACGATAAACACATAGGCTAGTGGGGTGGCGAAATAGGCTTTCAGTTCGCGCTTGAACAGAATTACGATGTTGTTCATGCTGCAGCCCCTCCAGTGACTTCGCGGAACACTTCATCCAGACGGCCTTTCTGTTGATGCAGCTCGCGCACCGGCCAACGGTGTTGATCAAGCAAACGACTGATTGTCGGCATCAGCGACTGACCCTGCTTCGGTAGGGCGGTAATTCGGCACTCATCGCCGTTGGTTTCAACTGCGGCCACTTCCGGTAATTGACCGATGAGTTCGGCGGCCTTACCGGCATTATCCAGTTCCAAAGTCACCGCGCCGTGATAACGGGAGCGAGCCATTAATTGTTCTGGGGTGCCGTCCGCTAACAGGCGTCCGTGCGCAATGATGATCGCGCGGCTACAAACGGCTTCAACTTCTTCCAAGATATGGGTGGAAATCACGATAATCTTATCCTTGGCCATGCCGTGAATGAGATTCCGCACTTCGTGTTTCTGATTGGGATCGAGCCCATCTGTTGGCTCATCCATGATCAATACCTTGGGATCGTGCAATATGGCTTGCGCTACGCCTACCCGGCGCCGGAACCCTTTAGATAAGGTGTCGATTTTTTGCTGTAGCACATCCTCCAGGTGGATTTCTCCGATGACCTCGTCCAGCCGCTTTTGGCGCTGCGTACCGCTTAGCCCGCGGATGTCAGCGATAAACGTCAGGAATTGCAACACCGACATATCGCCGTAACCGGGCGCGCCTTCCGGCAGATAACCCAGTTCACGCTTAGCTGCTAGTGGTTCGAGCTGAATGTCATGACCGTTGATACGAGCCTTACCGGCTGTAGGGCGAAGGAATCCGGTGATCATTTTCATCGTGGTGGATTTTCCGGCCCCATTCGGTCCCAAGAATCCCAACACTTCACCGGAAGCGACTGTAAAACTCAGCTCATCCACTGCCAGGCGGGAGCCGAAGCGTTTACTGAGTTGCTCAACCTCAATCATACCTGTCCTGTCCTCTTCTCAAGAATATCGCTTGGGGTTACGCATCGCCGGTGCTGTTCGGCGAGGTGCCTAAAGCCCTCGGGCGCGGAGATGGGGATGATAGCGGGTTTTTCAAGCCGATTCTGCGATTTTTTCTCGTTGCTGGCCGACCAATATTCGTCCATATTATATGGACAAAAAATCCTGCGGTGCTACTCGCCCCCAGTAAAATATAAGAACAGCGCGAAAGCTGTGCGCTCTAGAAATAACACCTACCTTAATACCCTATATGCCTTATCTAGCAAGCAACACCAGCAAAAAAAATGTCCTAGAAAAAGTATTGACAGATATTATTTGTTTATGTATTGTCTACATCAACGGCCAACATAAGCCGGTTATCAATCACCAAGAGGAAACACTTATGAAAAAGCTAGACATCGCCGAATTCATCCCAGCTCTGGTTTACACCCCACTGGTATTATTGGTGGCGGCAGCCATCGTACTATCGATTTCTTGACTTCCTCCTCTCCCCTCGGAACGCACAGCACCTACTCCGAGGGGTTTTTTTAGCCTTGATTCACTTTTACTTATGGGGGCAAAACAATGAATACTCTTTCAGCAACCGACAGTGATTTAGCGGCACGTGCCTTTGAAACAGCGGCCGCACAGGCTTTTCACTCCATCATGGTCACTGAAGGTGAAATTCACTCAGAAGGAAACAAGATCGTATTCGTCAATAATGCATTCACTGATATGACAGGATTCACGCCCGAAGAAGTCATCGGAAAAACACCGCGCTTCATGCAAGGTGCTAAGACTGATCAGGCGGTGCTCGACGAATTGAGGGAAAATCTAAAGGCTGGCAGCGACTTCCACGGTAAAACTATTAATTACCGCAAAGACGGCTCTGAGTTTATGATCGAATGGAAGGTGTTTCCCATCCGGGATCAACACGGTTCAGTGACTCATCATGTGGCTGTGCAACGTGACATCAGCCCAACGCAATAACTGAAAGTCAAATTTATAACCGCTGCAATCGCCGGTCAGCGGTTGCAGCTAATCACGATATTGTTCCAAACTGTTTTATTTTGCATGATGTTCTTGCAACTGTTTGAAACGCATCGATAAATCGATGGCTTTGAGATCTTTGGTTAGGCTACCCACCGAAATATAGTCTATCCCGGTTTCTGCTATATCCCGGACCGTATCCAAATTAACATTACCTGATGCCTCCAGCCTGACTTGACCCTGCACTCGGGCGACGGCCTCGCGCATTGTCGTTAAAGAAAAATTATCTAACATGACGATATCGGGCCGGGCTGCAAGAGCCTCTTCCAGCTCTGCTAAGTTTTCGACTTCGACTTCTAGTTTGACATCTGAGCGTAGATGTCTGGCTTGCCTAACAGCTTCAGCAATGGAACCAGCTGCGAGGATATGATTTTCCTTGATTAAAAAGGCATCGAACAAACCCTGGCGGTGATTCTGACAGCCGCCGCAGCGTACCGCATATTTCTGCGCTTGTCTTAGGCCGGGCAGGGTTTTCCGGGTGTCTAGAATCACCGCCTTCGTGCCCGCAACCGCTGCCGCATAACGCCCTGCCAGAGTCGCAGTGCCGGACAGCGACTGTAAAAAATTCAGTGCGGTGCGTTCTCCGCTCAGCAAATCGCGAGCTTTGCCTCGTATGGTGCATAACAATTGCTCGGGTTCTACACGGAAACCGTCTTGCGTCTGCCACACAATTTCGATGTGCTGATTTAATTGACGAAAAACCTCGTCGAACCAAGCAATACCACATAATATCGCTGTCTCACGGCTGATTACCGTCGCTTCGGCAAGGGTTTGTTCGGGTACCAGCGCAGCGGTTAGATCGCCGCTGCCGATATCTTCGGCCAAGGCTAGGGAGACTGCATTGGTTGGATCGGGGACTTGAGAGCGTTCGGAAATCATCGGCATGGATAAAGCGTATTGACAATCATTCTTATTTAGAACTAAAGTAGGCTGTACGATTATGCTGAATGCAAAGGTACATTAACCATGTATGTCTGTGTCTGTAAAGCGGTGTCAGACCGCCAAATTCGCCAGGCTATTCGGGAAGGTGCTACTCAGTTTCGGGTGTTGCAGCGGGAATTAGGCGTTTGTACGGGTTGCGGCAAATGTGCGCCCCAGGTTCATAGCCTGCTACGGGAAACGCAGAGCGTTAGTGACGATACTTACGACCTTCCCCTAGCTCCAATGACGATTGCTTAGGCACTCGCTCGCTTATCTGCCTTATCTATTGACTGATTTTACTGCAGCGTTTTCTCTTCCGCTGCAATCCAACGTTTATCTTGTACATTACGCACCCGGATTATCAGGGTGATGTCTTCCTGCCGCGTACCCTTTGGTAAGGGCGGTAACTCCTTGAAGCTCACTGTCGAAGGCTCGACATCCAGCAATTCCCCAGTATCTACGTTAAAAATATGGTGATGCGGGTCAATATTGCCATCATAAAAGGTCTGGCTGGAATCGACTGAAACTTCTTGAATCAACCCTTTGTCAACAAACAAATTAAGCGTGTTATAAATCGTTGCACGGCATACAGTGCGCTGTTGGTGATTAACCTGTTGATATAAATCCTGCGCCGAAGGATGACCACCGTGTTCGAACAGTGCCTTGGCAATACGCAAACGTTGCCTCGTCGCGGCTATACCGCAGTGCTTTAAGCGCTCAGCGATCGCCGTTATGGAGAGGGTTTGCTGTGCTGTCGTTGGCCTCATGAATGGGCTGCCCTATACACTGCCTTGGTTTGACGGTTATTGAGACTCGGGGTTGCGCTTGGCACATCTTCGGAAATTACAAGAATTCCTAGCCCCAGATAATAATGATTATTATTTGTTATTCAAGCAATAAATATAAGATGTTAGAGCAGCCGTCGACAAGAATGTTACACTAGAGACTTAGACTCAATCCAAATCACATCTCGATTCACTCTACCACAGCACAGAGAGGAAAACACGATGAAGGGTGACGCTAAGGTCATCGAGTATCTCAACCGGGCACTGAGAAGCGAGTTAACCTCGATCAATCAATATTTTCTGCATGCACGGATGCTAGAAAACTGGGGTTTAACGAAACTGTCCACACATGAATACGAAGAATCCATCGATGAAATGAAACATGCCGATACGCTCATTCAACGTATCTTATTCTTGGAGGGCTTACCCAATCTGCAAGATCTTGGCAAATTGCACATCGGTGAAAATGTACAGGAGATACTGAAGTGCGACCTGATGTTGGAACATGACGCGCACCCGTTATACAAAGAAGCGGTCAGCTATTGTCAGTCCAGCGGCGATCATGTCAGTCGCGATCTGTTCGCGGCGATTTTAGCCAGCGAGGAAGAGCATATCGATTGGCTGGAGACCCAATTGGAAATGATCGACCGGGTAGGCTTGCAAAACTACCAGCAGTCGCAACTCTAGTTCGGCTATTATCCTGGACAGAGCGGGGGGATAACCTGACTGAGGGTATCCCCCACTTCATGCCCCGAAATACCCAGCCACACCATTCAACCGAGTTATCGCAGCGTTTTAGTATCATGGTTTCAAGCCCTTTTGACGCTAAGGATTTTCTCAAAAGTCTCACGTCATTACCGGGTGTCTACCGAATGCTTGATGCACAGGGAAAGGTGCTCTACGTCGGTAAAGCACGCAACCTCAAACGGCGGGTTTCCAGTTATTTTCGCACTAACCAGACGTCGGCCAAGGTCCGTAGTTTGGTCTCACACATCCAAGCCATTGAGGTCACCGTTACCCACACTGAAGCTGAAGCGTTAATTCTGGAAAGTAATCAAATTAAGGAATTTAAACCCCGCTATAACGTGTTACTGCGGGATGATAAGGGTTATCCCTATATTTATCTCTCTCAGCAAACTTACCCCCGCTTAGCCTTTCATCGGGGCGCTAAGCAGGAACCTGGGCGTTATTTTGGCCCTTATCCCAATGCCGCCGCCGTGCACGATACACTGACCTTGCTACAGAAAATATTTCGACTGCGGCAGTGCGACAACATTTTCTTCAGCAATCGCAGTCGTCCTTGCCTGCAATATCAGATCAAACGCTGCAGCGCACCGTGCACTGGGATGATCAGTGACGAGGACTATCAACGCGATGTGCGACACGCTGTGCTGTTTTTGGATGGCAAAAGTGGACAGGTGACTGACCAATTGGTTGAGCGTATGGAAGCGGCTTCGGCTCACCTGGAATTCGAACAGGCTGCCGTATACCGTGACCAAATCGCCCAACTGCGCCAAATTCAAGAGCGGCAATACGTCAGCGGTGCGGCGGGTAATCTGGATGTTGTAGCCTGCGCTGTCCAGGGGGGTATAGCCTGTGTGCAGGTATTTTTCTTCCGCGACGGCCGCTTACTGGGGAATAAGCATTTCTTTCCGCAAATTCATGAACAGGAAGAAACTGATCAGGTGCTGAGTGCGTTTCTGACGCAATATTATTTGGACAAAGCGGTACCGGAGGAGATTTTAGTCAATCGTGAACCTGAGGAGAAAGACTGGTTAATGCAAGTGCTCAGCGAACGGTCCGGACATCGAGTCACTATTACCGCCCGGGTACGCGGTGAACGTGCCCGTTGGTTAGCGATGGCACAGCGTAATGCCGAACATACGCTTACCGCGCAACTGTCCAGTCGGCTCGGTATGCACCATCGCTTCGAGGCTCTACAGGACGCCCTGAAATTAGATTTTGCCCTGTCCCGGCTGGAATGCTTCGATATCAGTCATACTCAAGGTGAAGCCACGGTCGCCTCTTGCGTGGTATTTACTACGGAAGGGCCGCACAAAACGGATTATCGCCGCTATAACATCGAAGGTGTCACCGGGGGTGATGATTACGGAGCGCTGAACCAAGCCCTGACGCGACGCTATAAGCGCTTGCGCGAGGGGGAGGGGCGGTTGCCGGATATTCTATTCATTGATGGCGGTAAAGGCCAAATGGCTCAGGCAGAGCAGGTTCTGGAAGAATTACAAGTGACTGATATTCGGATTATTGGTATCGCCAAGGGCGTTGATCGCAAACCCGGTTTAGAAGTATTGCACTTGTCCGGGAGCGAAGCACCGCTTATATTGCCTGTAGATTCGGCAGCATTACACCTGATCCAACAACTTCGTGATGAGGCCCACCGATTTGCGATAACCGGCCACCGCAAGCGGCGCGAGAAAAAGCGCACAATCTCGACGCTGGAAGGCATTAGCGGAGTGGGTCGCAAACGACGCCAAGCCTTACTTAAACAATTCGGCGGTTTGCAACAACTTTCACGGGCGGGCGTTGAGGATATTGCGCGGGTGGAAGGCATCAACACAGAATTAGCACAGCGTATTTATATTTTTTTCCACGGCCAAGACCGATAGCGGGTATGCCCTTTAACCTACCTACCTTGTTCACCTTGTTACGTATCCTCGTGATCCCGTTGTTAGTGGGGGTGTTCTTCTTGCCTGTCACGTGGTCGAATGAGGTCTGTACATTATTGTTCACTACTGCTGCAATCACTGACTGGCTGGATGGTTATCTGGCGCGGCGTCTGCAACAAACTTCTGCGTTCGGTGCTTTTCTCGATCCGGTTGCCGACAAGTTGATCGTGGTCGTTGCGTTAGTGTTATTAGTACAAGCCATCCACACTCCATGGATGGCAATTGCGGCGTTCATCATTATCGGCCGTGAGATTACTATCTCAGCGCTGCGGGAGTGGATGGCGCAGTTGGGCAGTAGCGGTAAAGTGGCTGTTTCCATGCTGGGCAAACTGAAAACTACCGCGCAGATGGGAGCACTCATCCTGTTGTTGTATCGTAAACCGATAGGCGACTTTCCGACCCTCGAAGTCGGTTTAGGCTTGTTGTTCGTCGCTGCTGGGTTAACGTTGTGGTCTATGGTGGTCTATTTGATGGCCGCTTGGCCGGTGGTTAAAGAGCAAACCGACGCTTGACGTTGCCAGCCATGAACGCTATATTCTATCGCTTGTTAGCGGGAATAGCTCAGTTGGTAGAGCACAACCTTGCCAAGGTTGGGGTCGCGAGTTCGAGTCTCGTTTCCCGCTCCAGTTTCCCTGGAAAACCCCGCTCTCGGGGTTTTTTTGTCGACAAGTCAATCTTCAAGGCTAGGTGGCAGAGTGGTCATGCAGCGGCCTGCAAAGCCGTGGACGCCGGTTCGATTCCGACCCTAGCCTCCATCACCTGCCCGGGTGGCGGAATTGGTAGACGCAGCAGACTTAAAATCTGCCGGCCTTATGGCTGTACCGGTTCGAGTCCGGTCCTGGGCACCATGTAAATCAGTAAGTTAGCTCAAACAGTAAATTGCTGATAAAATCCGTGGTACACTCACGGGGCACTTTTAAATAATCTGAAGACGACAAATCATTCAAGTCCTCGGCATCTAATTGAACGATGTTTTCTATTATGAGTGGCCCATAAATGCCCCTTGTATATCTTTTCTTCTTATAATTGGGGTCCGCTCGGGATATGTGTAATTTTTTATCATTTCGACAAACATTTCAGCGCTCGTCCGAGAAAGTAAACCTTTTCGGTCAATCTATTTATATTAAATAAACTTTTAATATCAAATATTTAATT
>JAZBPA010000210.1:0-2358 GCA_036351435.1 Candidatus Competibacteraceae bacterium | reverse complement strand
GAGGGCGTAAACTGAATCTCTGCAAGCTGCGCTTCAAAACCCTATTGGTGTGGCTCACTCACTGGGCCGAAAAGACGTTTGGGATTAACTACACCGTCCTCGCTGAGCGCGGCCCTTGACCATCGGGTAAACTTGGATCTACTGAGTTTATTACTGTAGCGCCGTTTGTTTAGTGGGTTACGCTGCCTACTGGTCAGGGGCGCACCGGAAGATCAGCCTATTTCGGGCTATTGGGCGCGGCCAGCGATTATAAAATTGTCATACTGATCGGTTAATATTTACCGCGTTTGCGCTGAGCAGGCCCCTAAATAGGGGTAGACATCTGATTCCGTTCATGTAAACTTGAAACTGCAGTAAATTCTTAGTAACTAGTTCGGAAGTGCCATTCCTGTTGTTTCGGAAACTACTCCCGCAGTTTTGGAAAGACCTGCAACACAAAATCCCTGTACAACCCCCACTAGAGGTAATTTCCGTGACTACAGGTACAGTCAAGTGGTTTGATGACGCCAAAGGTTTTGGCTTTATTGCTCTGGAAGATGGTTCCAAAGACGTTTTTGTACATCACTCCGCCATTATGGGCAGCGGCTTTAAAAGCTTAGCCGAAGGCCAGAAGGTGCAGTTCGATATCCAGCAAGGCCCGAAGGGACCTGCTGCTGCAAACGTCCAGCCCGTCTAAGCAGTAAACACTGAAACTGGTTTAGCTGGGTGTTATAAGCCGCCAGCTAAACCAGCGCCATAAAGCCCAACGATCAGGCGATTAGCGCCGGATCGCGGGGCTTTTTTATTTCGGGGAAGGTTTTTGGTGCATTTGAGGTTTATTCAGAGTTGGCGTCAAAACCAACGATCTTTCCAAAGAGAATTTATAGCATAAGAATAGTTCTGCTTTTTCAGTAACCATGACGCATTTCATGCGGAGAAGGATGCCCTATTGCAGGCCGGTCTGGCGGCCTCGGACTACGTGAGCGTGGATGACAGTGGTGCGCGCCACCAAGGCAGAAATGGTTATGTGACCCATATTGGCAATGAATTGTTTGCCTGGTTCAGCAGTACGGGCTCGAAGAGCCGGGTGAATTTCCTGGAGTTGTTGCGGGTGGTCCATCAGGACTATGTCTTGAAGGAGGCGGCAAGAATCCATCACTTTTGGCGAAACCGACGAATACGGATTTCCGGTGCGCTATAATTGGTCCGCTGACTACCGGGGCAAGGTACGGTCACACCCCGGTTCCCGAACCGGAATGGACGAATCGCACGGTCTGCATCAATACGGGCTGCGTATTTGGTGGAAAGCGACCGCCCTACGCTACCCCGAAAAAGAATTCATCCAAGTTCCCGCGCACAAAACCTATTACCAATCAATTCGGCCGCTACATCCTGTTGGTGCTGATCAACCGCCGCTGGCTGAGAGACCATACAATGACTTGCTAGACATCGACGATGTTAGCGGCAAACGCGCCATTTCCATGCGTTACCACCACAACGTAACGATCCGTGAGGAGAATGCCACAGCGGCGCTTGAGGTGATGAGCCGATTCGCGGTCGATCCGCACTGGATCATCTATCTGCCGCCGACGATGGCGCATTCAGCGACCTGTAAAGAAGGCGAGTTTCTTGAGCATCCGCAGGAAGCATTCGAGTATTTCAAACATCAAGGTGTTCCCAAAGTTGTTTGCCAAGAAAAGCACATGGGCTCACGAGCGGTCATCGTCCTGTGCCGGGACGAAGAAACGGCAAGGCGTCGTTTTGGTGTCGTGGGCGGTGAAATGGGTGCCTTGTATACCCGTACCGGACGGCCGTTCTTCGCTAGTGATGATCAGCAAGCTCAGATTATTAATCGCATTAGGACTGCGGTGGATCGGGCAGGACTTTGGGAACGGTTCCAAACCAACTGGATTTGCCTAGACGCAGAGGTCATGCCGTGGTCGGCAAAGGCACAGGAACTGCTGAGAAACCAATATGCATCCACTGGCGCTGCGGGCTCAGCCGCCTTGGATGCGACGATCACCGCGCTGGCCCGAGCATCGGTAAATAATACCGAAACCGCAGACTTACTTGAACGCTATCAACATCGCCAATCTTGTATTGATGGTTTTATCGATGCCTACCGCCGCTATTGTTGGAAGGTCGACACGCTCAGTGATCTGAAAATCGCGCCTTTTCACCTGCTAGCGACAGAAAAACAAGTCCACGTTGATAAGAATCACGAGTGGCACATGGCAACCCTCGCCGAGCTGTGTGCAGCAGAAGATGAGCTGCTACAGGCGACAGCATTCCGCACCGTTGATGTTACCGATTCGGACAATGAAAAGAACGGCATAGCATGGTGGGAAGAGCTTACCCAGCAAGGCGGTGAGGGTATGG
>JAZBPA010000209.1:0-9587 GCA_036351435.1 Candidatus Competibacteraceae bacterium | reverse complement strand
TTGGTGACATACGGTCCGAGTGCGGCTCCGGCATAGGTCTGCAAGCGCCATTTGATAGGCGTTTCGGCCTTGACGTAGGGTGGTGCCGCCAGAGTCGCTGCGCCTGCCACACCTGCAGTAGTGACAGCAGCTTTTTTGAGAAAATCTCGTCGGTTGGCTTGCATGGGGTACTCTCCTTCTGTGGGTAAAGATGACCGGGGTTTACTGGTCACCTGGAATAAACCGTATTGGGCAGCCACAATGCAATCTGCGGGAAGACTGCAATAAGCAACAGAGTCAGCAGCATGATTGAGACGAAGGGAATGATAGAGCGGTAGATGTCGCTGAGAGTGATCTCTGGTGGGGCCATGGCCCGCATCAGAAAAAGGTTATAACCGAACGGCGGCGTCATATAAGCGATTTGGCAAGTGATGGTGTACAGCACCCCATACCACACCAGATCGAAACCGAGCGCTCCAGCCAATGGAATGAACAGCGGTGCAACAATGACCAGCATTGCGGTGTCGTCGAGAAAGATACCCAGAATCAGAAAAGTTGCCTGCATCAATACCAGCACCTGCCACGCTTCAAGGCCGAGTTCGCCCAGAAACAGCGCCTCAATGGACTTCACTGCACCCAATCCGTCAAATACTGCACCAAAACAAAGCGCCGCAGTGATAATCCACATGAACATGCAACTGATACCGAGCGTCTTGCGCGTCGTTTCGTGCAACACTTGGAGGGTCAATCGACCCCGAATCCCGGCGGCAATAATTGACGAAACAGCGCCGACTGCCGAACTCTCGACCAGACTGGTAACGCCGTTGAGGAACAGGCCTGTCATGGCGAAGAAAATGATTAGCGGCGCGACTCCCGCTTTGAGTAGGCTGATTTTCTCGCCCCAGCTGATCTGTTCCCGTTCTTCCTTGGGCAATGCCGGGCCCAGCGACGGTTGCCACCAACAGCGCAATGCGATGTAGAAAATGAATAGCGTGGCCATCAACAAGCCGGGAAAAACACCCGCCATCCAGAGGTTGCCGACCGGCTGGCGCGCAATCATGCCATACAGCACTAGGACCACGCTGGGCGGCACCAAAATACCCAGACTGGAACCGGCCTGGATTACCCCAGTGACCATACGTTTGTCATAGGAACGCCGCAATAACTCAGGCAGCGCGATGGTAGCCCCGACCGCAATACCCGCCACGCTCAGGCCGTTGATAGCCGAGATAATCACCATCATGAAAATAGTGCCGATGGCCAGGCCGCCGCGCAGCGGTCCCATCCAGACATGAAACATACGGTATAAATCATCAGCGATGCGCGATTCCGCCAGCATATAGCCCATGAAAACGAACAGCGGTAGGGTCAGTAGCGGATACCATCTCATCAGCTTCATCGCCGATGAGAAGGCCATGTTATAGCCGCCGTCGCCCCATAACATCAACGCAGCAGCGGCGCCGACGAAACCGATCACCGCAAAGACGCGTTGTCCGGTCAGCAGCAGTAACATCATCGACGAGAACATCAACAGCGCGATGAACTCGTAACTCATGACAATGCCTTACCACTGGCTTTAGCCCAATCTTTGCAGAAGATCGCAACCGCTTGCAGCAAGGCAAGCAGGATGCCGAAGGTCATGATGAGCTTGATCGGCAACATGTAAGGTCGCCAAGCTGAATAATTCCGCTCGCCATACTCATAGGCGTACAGGGTGCTGATTATCCCACCCACTAACAGCATCACCAGGAAAAAAATCATGGCTAAATCGGTAACGAGATCGACTTTCGCCTTGCCGCGAACGGACCATCGACCGTATAGGAGATCCATCCTAACGTGTTCGTCATGCCGCAATGAGTAAGCGCCGCCGAGCAGATAGTAGGCTGCCATCACAAACTGGGCCAGTTCGACGGTCCAATTCGAGGGGACAAAAAACACCTTCATTACTGTGGCATAGGCCAAAATCCCAAGCAGTGCGAAGAGCAGGTACATAGCCAAGTAGCCGAACCAGTTACTGGCCGCATCGACCCACTTGACGTAAAGCTTGATCGCTTTTGGCACGCAAAAACTCCAAAGGATTGGGTAAAGTCCAAAGGGTATTACCGCGGTATCTGATTCCTGCAGATTAGCTTAAATTACAAGAATCACGCCATCAGCCGGTTATTCGATCAAAAAGTTCCCTGAAGTGCTGGGCTTGTCCAGTGGGGATTCCGTAGCCTCAGCTTCATCTTTCAGTTGGACACCCGATAGCTGGCGGCGGGACGCTTCGTTCAACAGATAAAACAGTTTATGCGCGGCATCCACCACGCTGAGTCCATCCTGTCGAACATTGGAAATGCAGTTGCGATCCGCATCGGTCAAGCCCGGCTGGGGTCGATAGGTGAGATAAATACCCAGGCTATCCGGCGAGCTGAGGCCAGGACGTTCACCAATCAGTACCGTAACCATGCGTGCGCCCAGCAACTCGCCGATTTCATCGCCAATGGCGACACGGCCTTGCTCCACTAGGACAATGGGGCCAGTTCGCCAACCTGCCGGTTTGAGTTTAGCTAGAATGGCGTCAAGCACGGGTATGGCGTTTTGGTGCACCCCCAAGGTCGACAGACCATCGGCAATCACAAAAACCACGTCGTACTCGGTGGGATGCTCTGCGGCCTGGGACTCCAGACTCTGTCGTGATTCCCGATCCAACTGTCGACCTAAATCCGGCCGTTGTAGATAGATGTGGCGGTCGGCAGCGGCGCTGTGCAGGTTGATCACTGTATGGCCCTGCTGGATAAGCTGTTCCTGCAATGCGGCGCTGGCGAACGGCAAATGGACAGCATCCCGCGCCCGGGCATGAGCAAATTGGAATTCCAGCAACGGCTGGGTAGGCAGGCTGATCCCCGCTCGGCCCAGGGCAATCCGGGCCGGAGTAAACTGGCGCAAGCGCTGCCAGGGGTTGGCAATCACTGGCGTTGAGTTGGCTTTTTTCATGGCGGGCCTCTATCAGCCCAGGTGGGCTAAAGCGCGTTGAAAAGACTGGGGCATGGTACTGCTCAAGCGGGGTTGATCGCCATGCTCGAAGATTCCCATTTGCTGCAGCCACGACTCGAACTCTGGGGCTGGCCTGAGTCCCAGTATTTCACGTAAATACAGGGCATCATGGAAGGAGGTGGTCTGATAGTTCAGCATGATGTCATCGGAGCCGGGAATACCCATGATGAAATTGCAGCTGGCAGCACCCAGCAGCGTTAGCAGTATATCCATATCGTCTTGATCAGCTTCGGCATGGTTGGTGTAGCAGATGTCGCAGCCCATCGGCAGCCCGAGCAACTTACCGCAGAAGTGATCTTCCAGGCCCGCGCGGATGATTTGCTTGCCATTGTAGAGATATTCAGGACCGATGAAACCGACCACGGTATTGATCAACAAGGGACGGAATTTACGAGCTACGGCATAGGCGCGCGCTTCGCAGGTCTGCTGATCCACCCCGTGATGAGCGCTGGCGGACAGGGCGCTGCCTTGACCAGTCTCGAAATACATCACATTATCCCCGACGGTGCCTCTTCCCAGTTCGAGAGCTGCGCGATGAGCCTCGTCGAGGATGTTCAGGGTAACCCCGAAGCCTTTGTTAGCTGCCTCAGTGCCGGCAATGGACTGAAAAACCAAGTCCACCGGCGCACCGCGATTGATTGCCTCGATCTGAGTGGTGACATGGGTTAGCACACAGGATTGGGTCGGAATCCGGTATTGGCTAATGATCGCATCCAGCATCTGCATCAGGGTGATGACCGCACTGATACTATCGGTGGCTGGGTTGATACCGATGACCGCATCGCCATTGCCATACAGCAATCCGTCCAGAATACTGGCGGCGATCCCGGTGGGATCATCGGTAGGATGATTGGGTTGTAACCGGGTCGATAATCGCCCAGCTAAGCCGACGGTATCGCGAAACTGGGTGACAACCCGGCACTTGCGGGCTACCAGGATCAGATCCTGAATCCGCATTAGTTTGGATACGGCTGCTGTCATCTCCGGAGTCAGACCCGTGGCCAAGTCGCTCAGCGCACCCTCGGTGGCTTGCTCGGACAGCAGCCAATTGCGGAAGTCACCGACAGTGAGATGGCTGACTGGCGCAAATGCCTCGGCGTTGTGTTCATCCACAATGAGCCGGGTGACCTCATCCTGTTCGTACGGGATAAGCGCCTCGTTCAAAAAAGTCTTTAGCGGCACTTCGGCCAGCGCCATCTGAGCGGCCACCCGTTCTTCGTCAGTTGCAGCCGCCACCCCAGCCAAGTAATCGCCGGAACGGGCAGGATTGGCTTTGGCAAGTAATTCTTTCAGCGATGCAAATGAGTAGCTGATGTTACCGACGGAATGAGTATAGGTGGGCATAATCAGAAAACCCCGTAACGTTCCCGATAAGCTTGTAGCGTTGCTAACGATTGCGCCAGTTCCGGCTGTTCCCCCAGATAAGTCACTAAATCGTCCAGCCGGGCGATGCTGACAACCGGCATGGCGTAGTGTTTTTCCAAATCTTGCACCGCCGATAGCTCCCCTTGCCCCCGCTCTTGACGATCAAGGGCAATAACCACGCCAGCGGCCTGTGCCAGTTGCGCCTCAAGCAGCGTCATAGCCTCACCGATTGCGGTACCTGCGGTGATCACATCATCAATAATTAAAACGCGGCCCTGCAACGGCGCACCGACAATAACGCCGCCTTCGCCATGATCCTTGGCTTCTTTGCGGTTGAATGCCCACGGATAATCTCGCCCGTGATGTTCCGCTAGTGCCATCGCTGTGGCAGCAACCAAGGGAATCCCTTTATAAGCCGGACCGAATAGCATATCGAACTCAATTTCGGCGTTGATAATCGCTTCGGCATAGTATTGGCCTAGTTGCGCCAAAGCTTGACCGCTATTGAATAATCCGGCGTTGAAAAAATAAGGGCTGACTCGTCCTGATTTCAGCGTAAACGTACCGAATCGCAACACGTCGCGGGCGATGGCAAACTCGAAAAACTGGCGCTGGTAAGGTTGCATGATGGGTCCTCTAAGATGAAAGTGCTTAAGCCGTCGGAGAAGCCGGTATAATCTTATCGGTTTCAACAGCAGGGCAGGGTATGTATACCGCTTATTTCGGTCTGAGAGACAATCCTTTTGCGATTACCCCAGACCCCAGTTATCTCTACCTCAGCCCACACCATCAAGAGGCGTTGGCACATCTGCTGTACGGTGCGGGTGAAAACGGCGGTTTTGTACAACTGACCGGTGAGGTAGGAACCGGCAAAACCACCTTGATTCGGACCTTGCTGGAGCAGCAACTGGAGGATGTGGACGTTGCCCTGTGCCTGAATCCCAGTTTGACTGTGCATGAATTGGTGGCGACGATCTGCGATGAACTGCATGTCGATTACCCCCGCGAGACTTCCAGTCTCAAACTACTGTACGATGCGCTTAATGCCCATTTATTGAACACCCATGCGCAAGGCCGTCGCACCATTCTTATTATTGACGAAGCCCAAAGTCTCGACCGGCCGGTATTGGAACAAATTCGATTGCTTACCAATCTGGAAACGCACCGGCATAAGTTGTTACGAATTATTCTAGTCGGTCAACCGGAATTGCAGCGCTTGCTGGAACGACAGGACATGCGGCAATTGGCTCAGCGGATTACCGCTCGCTACCATCTGATGCCGCTAAATCGCCAACAAACCACGACCTATATTCAACATCGCTTACAAGTGGCGGGGGGACGCGGTGATGTGTTTACTTCTGCCGCACTCAGGAGCGTTTATCGGCTTAGCCAAGGCGTGCCTCGGTTGATCAATGTGCTCTGTAACCACGCGTTGCTGGGCGCTTACGGCCAAGGCCGACAACGGATAGATAAGGCCGTATTGCGCAAGGCAGCAAAGGAAGTGTTGGGTGTTCCTGGACCTCATGGCAAGCAGGGATTGGGGATATCGGCACTGACATGGGCAATTATTCTGCTTGGAATCGGTTTGGCCGGAGTGGGATCGTATTTGTCTTATTCCGCATTGACGGCGGATTCATCCCCTGAAGCCGCATCTTCCACTGTCGTAGAAACACCGAAGATCACTGCGCCGCCTACAATCGCTGTGGTTAATGAACCGGTTGCGCCGATAGTCGCTCCAGCACCCCCCGCAAAATTTGACTCAGTAACAGCGGAACAACCGATCAGCATCCCTCAGATGACTTCACCGGCAGCATTACAAACGGTGTTGGCGAACGCTCCCGTTGCAGATAGCCCCCTACAACAATTGCTGGCGCTCTGGGGCGAGGACCTATCGGCAGTCAACGACCAGACCGATTGTGAAACAATCAAAGCCTACCGTCTGTATTGCTTGGAAGGGCAAGGAGCTGATTGGTCGGAACTACGTCGCTATAATCGCCCTGTGTTATTACAGCTCAATGATGGCCAAGCTGGCGGGCAGCAACTACTACTGCGTACTTTGACAGGCGATTCAGCCACCGTACAAATCGGTGAACAAGCTATAAAAACCACGCCAGATGCTTTGGCACCCTTGTGGAATGGCAATTATCGGTTGCTGTGGCGGCCACAAATCGTACCGAATCTCATCAGTCCTGGCAGTCAGGGCGAGTCGGTAGTTTGGTTGCGTCGGCAGCTTGCGTTGGCGCAAGGTCGTTCAGTTACACCAGATACGTTGTCTACAATATTCGACCCGCCGTTACAGGCACAGGTACGCGATTTTCAACGGGCTAATAACCTCGAAGTAGACGGGCTGGTTGGGCAACGCACCATGGCGTTGCTGAATACCTTATCGTCGGGTCCCGATACCCCAGTCTTGACGCCCTCAGCTAAAGTGCAGTGATATGTCCTATATTCTGGAAGCATTGCGTAAAGCAGAACAGGAACGCAATCTCGGACGAGTACCGGATTTGCAAACCTCACCCATGCCGATGCCCGCAACTAGGCGGCGATTATGGCCGCTAGTCTTAGGGCTGATATTGGTAGTGAATGGCGTGGTGTTAGCGGTCTTGTTGTGGCCTGAGCATTGGAACCGCACTCCTGCCAATCCTGTTTCGACAGCGTCCCAGGACGCCACAGTAAACAGATCGGCTGATCAGCTTGCTCGCCTTCAAACAGAACCCACATTCCCTCCTCCGATTCCGGCCCCGACGGTCCAATCCGCTCCAGAACCGATCTCGGCGCCGGCAATCAACGTAACGCCGGTCTTGCCGCCACCGCCGCTGCTTCCTCGCGCTGAGTCATTACCATTACCAGATCCGGCACCTGCTGTAACTCAGGCCGCGTTGGCCTTGCAAGCCCTACCGATGGAGTTTCGCCGTTCCGTTCCCAAGCTCAATTTGGATATTCATGTTTACAGCACAACGGAGCGTAAACGATTTGTACTAATCAATTCCAAACGCTACCAAGAAGGCGACCGCTTGAACGAGGGTCCGCTACTGGAATCCATTACAGCGAACGGCGCGGTATTATCCTACCAGGGTCAACGATTCCTATTGCCGGTCTACCAATAAGTTCATGCTGATTGTTCGCGAGTTATGTCGTACCGGCCTGTCGCCCGTTTCCTTCGAACTGAGTGACGGCGAATGTGTCGTCATCCAAGGGCCGTCCGGGTCTGGTAAAACCCTGTTGTTGCGGGCAATTGCCGATCTCGATCCGAATAGAGGCCAAATCAGCTTGCAGGGGCAGGCACGGGAGATTCACTCAGGACCGGCTTGGCGACGCCGGGTAGTCTATGTGCCAGCCGAGTCCGGTTGGTGGGGAACACTAGTCGGTGAGCACTTTCCCGTTTGGGAACACGCTATCCCCTTGGTCGAAGCCTTACGTTTGTCAGCCGCTGCTCACGATTGGCCCATCCAGCGGCTATCTACGGGGGAACGACAGCGCCTAGCTCTGGTCAGAGCATTGCTCCTTCAACCAGAGGTGCTGCTATTGGATGAGCCGACTGCCGCGTTAGATGCCGAAGCAACCGCAGCTGTTGAACAGCTGGTTACTGAACGTCTGCAAAACGGTACCAGTGTGCTGTGGGTGTCTCATGACTCGCAACAAGCTGCGCGTCTGGCTAAACGCGGCTTCTTTCTCAACGCCGGACAGTTCCGGGAAGCGGCGTTATGACCACCATTCCCCTAGACAATATCGATCTGCTGTTGGGGTCTGTGCTGGTGCTATTAAGCGCCAGTTTGTCGCTAGCGCTACATCTCGGGCTGGAGCGGCCTTTGCTGGTCGCTACGGTGAGGATGGTGGTGCAACTGACGCTGGTCGGTCTGGTGCTGAAAACCCTGTTCGCGCTAGTATCGCCATTCTGGACCGGATTAGCGGCTTTATGCATGGTGTTGTTTGCCGGTCGAGAAATAATGGCTCGTCAGGAAAAGCGTCTTAAGGGCTTCTGGTCTTACGGCCTGGGGACGAGCTGCATGTTACTAGCGGCCAGCTTGGTGACGGTATTCGCGCTCACCACGCAGGTGCAGCCCGATCCTTGGTATGACCCCCGTTATGCGTTGCCGTTACTGGGGATGATTCTCGGTAATACCATGACCGGTATTAGTTTGGGTTTGCACACGCTGACCACCGGGCTGAACCGCGAGCGCGCTGCCGTAGAAGCCCAACTGATGCTGGGGGCGACTCGCTGGGAAGCCACCTTGCCGGTAGTGCGCAGTGCCTTGCGCAGCGCTTTGATGCCGATTGTCAACTCAATGGCAGCAACCGGTCTTGTCGCGTTACCCGGCATGATGACCGGACAGATTTTAGCCGGGGTCGAGCCGGTTGAGGCCGTGAAATACCAGATGTTAATCATGTTTCTGATTTCCGGTGGTACTGCCATCGGCGCAGTCAGCGCGGTATTCGGAGGTGTGCATCGGTTGACCGATGTGCGCCATCGGTTGCGGCTGGATCGTTTGCGCTAATACATGGTTCGACTGGCTGTAGTGTTTCATCCGTCCTGAATTGAATGGAAGTGAATGGATGCGGTGTTTTCCGTCCCAAAGTAGCCCCGGCGTAGCGCCAGAAAAAAAGGCTTACACCGATCTGATGTAAGCCTTTTTTTATTGGTGGGCCGTGTAGGACTCGAACCTACAACCAATTGATTAAGAGTCATCTCCAACACAACAAGCTACAACACCAAACCACACTAACCAACAGATAACTAAGAATTTTACTGGGTTCAGTTTGTCGTGCTTTATTGTCGAATATGGCTGTTTTTTGCCTCTGAGTGTCCCGCCAGTGTCCCATGGACAGTTTACCGCTTTCGGCACCCTACAAGGCTTCAAAGCTGTACCGTACCGCGCTTGAAACTTGACGACAAACGCACAGTTCCGGGTGATAGGCCCGGTATTTTCCAGTTTATATACCCCACTTACCGCTGAAATTGTGAATTATTTCACATGTTTAACAATAGGTTGGCTTAACCTGTGATGTTAAGCTATGATGACAAAATGTAATGATGTCTTAACAAGTCAATAATAAACGCTTCCTCATGTTGCGCAGCGATATACGGATCAGGAGTAGACGATGAGCTTCTTACAGTATGTATCCAGAAAGCTGGCCGGTCTTCCGGCAACAGAATCGGGTGAGGTGATTGAGGCAAAAAACTACACTCCAACTGGTTGCTCAGTAGT
>JAZBPA010000208.1:0-7366 GCA_036351435.1 Candidatus Competibacteraceae bacterium | reverse complement strand
CCGGCCAGAAAGTCAGTTATCCCGGTCAACCGGATACGGCTCCCATTGAGCGCAAAAGCTAACCTATGAACCTGATCCGCCTCGCCATCGAACGGCCTATTGCTGTCATCTCAGCGGTGTTAATGGTGTTGATGTTCGGCTTTCTGGCGTTGCAAACCATTCCGGTGCAATTAGCCCCCGATGTGCGCAAACCGGTGATTACCGTCAACACCTCTTGGTTCGGCGCAGCGCCCGTTGAAATCGAGCGAGAAATCATCAACCGTCAGGAGGAAGCGCTTAAGGGTCTGGAAGGACTGGAGGAAATCACCGCTTCCGCGCAAAACGGCCAAGGAGAGATCACGCTGGAATTCCGGGTCGGGCAAAACATGGACCGAGCGTTGCTGTTGGTCGCGAATCGGCTGGACCGGGTAAGTGGTTATCCAGAAGAAGCTGATGAACCGACCTTAGATACGGCCGGTTCCGAAGACAGCCCCATTGCTTGGTTTATTCTGCAACGATTACCGGGCAACGAGCGACCGATTCATACCTTCGGCGATTTTGCCGAAGATGCGATTCGGGAACGATTGGAACGGGTTCCGGGGGTGGGTCGAGTCAATGTGTTCGGCGGCAGCGAGCGAGAGCTGCGGGTGATTATCGATCCGGCCAGGATGGCCAAATCCGGTTTGACGGTTGGGGCTATCACGGAAACCTTGCGGGCCGCCAACGTCTCTCTGTCCGCCGGCAACGTGGATGAAGGCAAACGCCGTTATGTGGTCCGCACCGAAGGTGAACTGACCACGCCCGAACAAGTACGCGACGTGCTGTTGTTAAGCACCCGTGATCCGGTCTCCGGGCGAGCGGCGCGGGTCACGGTCGGCGATTTGGCGGAAGTTAGTTTTGGTTATAAGGAGCCCGGCGCGCGGATTCGGCAATTGGGCGAGCCGTCGCTGGCGGTCAATGCGGTACGCGAAACCGGTGCGAATGTGATTGAGACGATGCAGGGGTTACGCGAGGCGGTCGCTGAACTGAACCGGACTGTGCTGCCGGAACAACGGCTGAGTCTGGAACAGGTTTACGACGAGACTGTTTACATTGACTCCGCTATTGCCCTCGTGCAACAGAACATCTATGTGGGTGGGGTGCTGGCAGCTATTATCTTGTTGTTATTCCTCCGTTCTCTTGGGGCTACCCTGATTGTCTCGCTGGCCATTCCCGTATCCGTGATCGGTGCGTTTGTGGCTATGGCCGGGATGGGCCGTTCGATTAATGTGATTTCTTTGGCAGGCATTGCGTTTGCGGTAGGAATGGTGGTGGATGCCGCCATTGTGGTGTTAGAGAATATCTACCGGTTGCGTCAACAAGGGGTGCCCGTCGCGCAAGCCGCTTATGAAGGCGCCAGCCAGGTTTGGGGAGCCATTCTGGTATCGGCGCTGACCACCGTAATGGTTTTCATTCCATTGTTAGTTCTGCAACTGGAAGTCGGACAACTGTTCCGCGACATCGCCGTGGCGATTTCGGTCGCTGTGACGCTTTCATTGGTGGTGTCGGTCACTGTGATTCCAGCCTTGTCCAAACGGCTGTTGCGCGGCCCGGTAGCTCAAGACTATAGCCAGCGCCGCTTGCCGGTTATTGATTCGTTGGCTCATGGAGTCACAGTCGTCGTCGTTGGGTTTACCGGACGTGTGGCACGCAACCGCGTGCTGGCGATTGGAGTGGTGGTGCTGGTTTCCGCGCTGGCATTAGTGACTACCTGGGCACTATTGCCCAAGCTGGAGTATTTACCCGAGGGCAATCGCAATTTGGTGTTCGGGATCGTGTTGCCGCCCCCAGGCTATAACCTGGATACCACCACGGCCATCGCCGAGGGTCTGGAGGCAGAAGTCCGCCCGTTATGGGCCAGCGAAACTGGTCCAGAATCGGCACCGGGAGAACCGCCTAAGATCAAGCATTTTTTCTTCGTTGCTACCCGCAGCCGTACTTTTCTCGGCGCTTCGTCGATTGAACCTACTCGTGCCGGCGCATTGATTCCGGCTTTACAACAACTAGTTTTTAAAGAGCCGGGCACCTTCGGTTTCATCACGCAACCGTCCATCTTTGGGCGGGGGATCGGTGGCGGCCGTTCGGTGAATCTGGATATTTCCGGGCCTGATTTGGAAAAGGTCCTAGAAGTGGCCCAACGCGCCGCCGGCAAAGTCGAACAAGCGCTACCGAGAAATGAGGGCCACCAATTACGCCCTCAACCCGGGCTGGAGTTGGGTGCCCCGGAGGTGCGAGTGATGCCGGATCGACTGCGCCTAGCCGACAGTGGCGTTACTGCCCGCGAGTTGGGCTTAACCGTGGATGCTTTCAACGATGGTTTGCGGGTGGCGGAAATTACTGTAGACGGTGAACGGCTTGATCTTATGCTCACAGGCCCCGAACAACACATTCTGGAAACCCAAGGCATTGCTTATTTACCGGTAGTGACGCCGGATGGCACTATCGTGCCCGCTCGTTCTTTAGCGGACATCGAAATCACCTCAGGCCCTACCGAGATTCGTCATCGAGAACGGGTGCGTACGGTGACTTTGGAAATCAGACCAGCACCCGGTATTGCCTTGGAAAGCGCCATGGACATCATTGAGGAACAAGTCATGGCGCCTTTGGTCGTGGAAGGATTGCCGAACCAAGTGAGCTTATCGCTATCCGGCACCGCCGATCAGTTGACTGAAACGTGGGATGCGATGGTGTGGCAATTGTTCGTGGCGATCGTCATCGTTTATCTAGTGATGGCCGTGTTGTTTGAGAGTTTTTTGTATCCCCTGATCATTCTGTTTTCAGTGCCTTTGGCAACCGCTGGTGCTGTTTTAGGGCTGGCGTTGCTCAATGTGTTCACCTTCCAACCGCTGGATATGCTGACGCTACTAGGCTTCGTGATTCTGATCGGCATCGTGGTCAACAATGCGATTCTGCTGGTGCATCAGACGCTTTATAACTTACGGGATGGCAACATGGATGTGGTGACTGCCATCCAAGAAGCCACTCGTAACCGCATTCGACCGATTTTCATGTCGACGCTGACTTCGGTGTTCGGGATGTTGCCGCTGGTATTGTTTCCCGGCGCGGGATCTGAACTGTATCGGGGATTAGGGTCGGTAGTGGTGGGCGGTTTAGCGCTGTCCGCCCTGTTGACGTTGGCGATTATCCCGCCCCTACTCGCCATATTTCTGAAAAGCAAGGAAGTTGTCGACCACTGGGTTGATGTGGCAGCCCACGAGCCACCCAGTGAGGCCACGTCATCATAACGCTATCCAGATGAACTCCACCCATCGACCCGGATAGCGTTATCAAGACGCGCTGTGAATACCTCCCTGTAAGCTCGACTGCGGTATCCCTACCGCAAACGGTCTTGCTAATCGTATCCCGGTCGATAAGTTGCCAGCAGTGATCAATTTTAGGCTTCTCCGCGAGCCGGATAATCTTTTGAAATCACGAAATCCACCGCAGACAATACCTCACTGAACGCGGGTCGGGCAAAAGGCATGGTTTGCACTGCGGCTGCGTACAAAGTGCCATCGGGTCGTACCAGGAATAATCCCGGTTCGTTAAACAGGGCCGGTTCCTCAACTCCAATAGAGGTCATGCCGCGACTGGTGGAAATGTAAAGACCCCATTCTCGGGCATTGTCGATGCTCAAATCGTAACCGACGGTAAGGGCATTCAATCCCCACTCCTGTTGGGCACGCCGGGCGCGTTCTTCAACATCGCTGCTGATGGCGATGGCTTCTACGCCACGGGTTTGAAATTCTGGTAGTTTACGGTCCAGATCGCGCAAGTAGGGCTTACAGATTGGACAATGCAATCCGCGATAAAAGACCACCAAGGTAAAATGCGCGGGTTGTTGATCGGCGAGTTTCCACTGACCACCCTGTACTGTGGGTATATTCAGTTCTGGAACTGGCTGGCGGGGTTTGAGGCTCATTCAGGTTCTCCTTAAAAGGTAAAGTGCGACTTTGTGTTTGAGCTATGCAGCCTTAGATTAGTGCCAATTTCTGAAAAAGCATCATATGCCCGATAGTCGAGATAGTGCTTTAACGCGGCAAGGTAAAGTAAAACGTGCTGCCCTTGCTAGGCTCCGACTCCACCCAGATTCGACCTCCATAGCGTTCGACAATTTTTTTGCACACCGCCAAGCCGATGCCGTTTCCTGAATAGTTTTCTCGGTGATGCAGGCGTTGAAAAATCAAAAAAATACGATCTTTAAATTCAGGGGCGATACCGATACCGTTATCGCGTACTGCAAATATCCACTCATCATCATCAGGGATTGCGGAAATTTTGATGCGAGGCGGCGCGTCGCCGCGAAACTTGATGGCGTTGCCGATCAGATTCTGTAGCAGCTGTCCAAACTCCGTGCTATCCGCGTGCACGATCGGTAACGGGCTTGGTGTGACAATGTGTGCATCATATTGCTGAATAATGTGTTGCAAATCGCCGAGCACTGCTTGCAATACGGTATTGCAATCCACTGCAGTAAAGGTGTTTTGTTGGGTTCCGACCCGCGATAGCGTCAGCAAATCATTGATCAGGGTTTGCATGCGCTGGGCGCCATCGACCGCATAGGCAATATATTGTTGGGCTTTGGCGTCGAGCTGGTCAGCGTAACGCTGTTGCAGTAGGTTGCAGAAACTCGCCACCATCCGTAACGGTTCTTTCAGGTCATGGGAGGCCACATAGGCGAATTGTTCCAATTCGATATTCGATTTCTCTAACATAACAGCATGATCCCGAAGCTTTTGCTCACGTTGCGCCATCGCTTCAGCCATCGTATTGAAAGCGCGCGCTAGCGTACCGAATTCACTGACATCTGTGGCCCATTCGGAACGCACCGAAAGATCGCCGGCAGCCATTTTCCGGGTGGTATCAACCAGGCTGTTCAAGTACCGCAGGATGATCTGGTAATTACCGTACAGAATAAATAAAAAAACTCCCACCAGCGCCAAAGCGACTAGCGTGATGCCTTGCAGGAGCGAGCTTAACGTATGTTGCCAAAGCTGGTCTTTATTGAAGAGCACGCTGATATATACGTTAAACGGATGATCTTGTGGGACGGCAAAACCGAGGATCTTTTCTTCACCATCGCGCCAGAGGATTTCTCCACTGCTAGCACTAGGCCCAAGTAGGGCTTGATAAAAAGCGGTATCAACAAAATTTTCGCCGATGGCAGCGAAGCTATGAGGATAGCGTGCCAACACCTGTCCTTGTTGATCGACCATCAGAATAGCAGTGCCGTCTAGTGGCGGCGTTTCAGCCAAGAAAACATCGAACCATTCCATATTCAACACCCCCACTAATAATGATTCGACTTGGTTAGCCGCACTCATCAGTGGCAGGACAGCAAGCAAGTGGGCATCCCCTTGGGTGCTGACTAGCGGATGGTCACGGATATGGAAGCGTTGGGTTTGCGCGACTCGGGCAAAAAACTCTCGATCTACCGGTGCAATCAGCTGAGCGACCGGAGATTGGGTACAATACAGATCTCCCATCGGCGAGAGCAGGGCAAAACCCATGAACTCATTCAACGGATGATCCAACAAACGGAAGGCCGTCGTACAATCCGGCGGGCTACTTTGAATAGCTGGGATTTGTGCGAGCAGAGCAAGCATTTGCTGGATGCTGCTCACTTGTGTTTTGTGCTCCAAGGCCAACACATTGGCGAGCAGGGTGGCATTATGCTTGACTTGATCCACCACGCGCGCCTGAGTGAGATACAGAATAATGACTACAGTCGCGATAGTGGCCAAAGCGCCGACCACGCTCAGCACTATTAATCTAGCGCGAACCGTGGTGAGATAAAGTCTGCCCATTCCTGACTTTCTCCAAGGAGTTTTCTTATCAGCATGAACCGCGACCCGGTTAAAGACAACAGCCAGAACGGTTTACTCGCCACTGTCGGGCGTCGCAATCCCCTGCTGCGCGTGGAGGAATTACAGGTCGATTTCGCTACTCGCCAGGGTCGGGTGGCTGCGGTACGCGGGATTAATTTTCACGTGGGGCAAGAAAAACTGGGCATTGTCGGTGAATCCGGCTCCGGCAAATCGCAGACTGCCCGCGCTATTTTGGGCTTGTTGCCGAGCTCGGGGCGACTGCAAGCGCGCCGTTTGGAATTCGCCGGGATCGATTTATTGCACGCCGGTCACCGCCAATGGCGGGCGATTCGTGGCCGACGTATCGCCTTAATCATGCAAGACCCGCATTATTCCTTGAATCCGGTGCTGAGCGTCGGTCAACAACTTGATGAGGCTTACCGCGTTCATTTTGGCGGCAGTCGTCATACAGCCCGTCAGAAGGCACTGGATATGCTGCAAGCGGTGCGAATCCGCGACCCACAACGGGTGTTACGTGCCTATCCCCAGGAACTCTCCGGCGGGATGGGGCAGCGGGTGATGATTGCCATGATGTTGCTGCCCGAACCCGATCTGTTGATTGCTGATGAACCCACCTCAGCGTTGGATGTGACGGTAAGCTTGCGGGTGTTGGCAATTCTCGACGACCTGGTCACGCAACGCGGGATGGGGTTGATACTGATTAGCCATGACCTGAATCTAGTCGCGTCGTTCTGTGACCGGATCTTAATCATGTACGGTGGAAAAATCATGGAGGAATGCGCTGCCGACCGACTCCATCAAGCGCAGCATCCCTATACGCGCGGCTTGTTGGATTGCCTGCCGGCAGTGACTGAGCGGCGATCCATGCTGCCCGTGTTGCAACGCGACCCCGCTTGGTTGGATTGAGAGCGAACCGTGCTTGAAGTCGACAATCTTTCGGTTTCCTTCGGCCAAGGTAACACGCTGGTGCAGGCCGTGCGCAACGTCTCCTTGCACATCGGTAAAGGCGGGGCCTTCGGTTTGGTCGGGGAGTCGGGATCGGGTAAATCGACGGTGCTTAAAGCGATATGCGGTCTGATCGACAGCTGGCAAGGCACTATTCGGGTAGCCGGCGAGGCGCAAGACCGCAAACGCTCTGCATCGTTTTATGGACAGGTCCAGATGGTGTTTCAAGACCCCTTTGGCTCTTTGCATCCCCGCCATACGGTGAATCGAATCCTGACTGAACCGGTCGCCATCCAAGCTTTGGGTAACGCCGATCGGCGGGTCAAAGATGCGCTGGCGACGGTAGGTTTGGCTTATGCGCTGCGGTTTCGTTACCCACACCAACTGTCCGGCGGACAACGCCAACGAGTCGCTATCGCCCGCGCCTTGATTATGGAACCTCGCGTGTTATTGCTGGATGAGCCGACTTCGGCCTTGGATGTGTCGGTACAGGCGGAAATCCTGAATCTGTTGACCCGATTGCGCCAAGAGCATCGCTTAACTTATTTAATGGTGAGCCATGATCTGGCCGTGGT
>JAZBPA010000207.1:0-2691 GCA_036351435.1 Candidatus Competibacteraceae bacterium | reverse complement strand
CGTTTCCGATCGACGATGGCTACCATTGAACAGGTTTTGCCATCAACCGAATTCTTTAACTCTGGCAGCCACGTCAGGAATCCACTCAGAATCGCCCATCAGCCCTTTGGTTCCATATATTTCCAGCCCATTATCTTCTCTTACCAACCACACCTCCTCCGCTCCAGCTTCGAGCAAAAGCCGAACCTTGGTCATCATTTCATCGCGATTGTTGGAGGGAGAGACAATCTCCACGCAGATTTCCGGTGCAGACGGAAACGGCGTCGCCCACTGATGCCGTTTCAGATAGTCCCATGATGCCCATGCCACATCCGGCACACGCACCCCATCTGAGGTTTGAACACTGCATTCAGTCAGCGTTTCACCCTCGCCGATACAGGTCTTGATCAATTGCGCTAAGCGAGATCGAATGAGAGCATGGCGGTTGATGGCAGGACTCATTTCAATATTGCCCCAGCGGTTGAGTTCAATCTTGAACGGTAGATCTTTCAAATAAGGGTTATCGATTACTTCTTGCCACTGCATGGCCGCCCTCCATTGATGTGCTGAACTATCATCTAATGTTTCAAGTCCCTTGAGATAGCGTAAACCTTGAACATATTGAAAGCTATTGAATCAATACGGTGTCACCGATCTCAACTCGTTCAAACATGTCCATAACTGCTTGATTACTCATACGGATGCAGCCGTGCGACAGGGGCACTCCAAGCGGTTCACAATCCGGGCAGCCGTGAATATAAATATAACGCCGCAAGGTATCTCGGTCACCCAAACGATTCCGGCCGGGTTCCAGACCATCTAACCAGAGAATGCGGGTTAATATCCAATCCCGACCCGGATGTTGCTCTGCCAGCGCTGAGGTATAAATTTCCCCGGTCCAGCGACGACCGACAAATACCGCATTCAACGGTGCATCAGTACCAATTTTGCAGCGAATCCGATGTAATCCACGCGGCGTGCATTCACTACCACGCAATTCCCCTGCACCGTTGCGCGCCGTGGACACCGGATATTCCGTAGTATCCCCGTTTAACAGATAAAGCCGTTGTTCAGGAATACTAATGCGGATACGGGGAGTTTCCATCACCAATCTTTATAAGGACATTGCGCCAGATAGGAATTGTAATAGCGCAGATCATGAGATACGTCATCGCCGACCCAGGGCGGCCTTTCAAATGCTTCATCCGCGCTAGCGAGTTCCACTTCCGCGACGATCAAACCGGTGTTATCGCCTTCAAAAACATCGATTTCCCAGACATGGTCCCCATATCTCACCAAATGGCGGGTTTTTTCCACAATCGACGGCAGGCAAAGATGGGCCAGAATTTCCTCAGCCTCCGGTACCGGGATGGGGTATTCGTACTCATTGCGCGAGATGCCTACGGTGGCGCTTTTGATGTTCAGGTACGCCTTATCGCCGGCGACCCGCACCCGAACCGAGCGGGTTTCGTCGCTGACCAGATATCCCTGACGCAGGGTGGTCGAACGAAACACCTGGTCTCGCCAACGATCATCACGCACTAAAAATTTATGTTCGATTTCTTTGGCCATTGCTTACTCGCTTGAACGTTACCGCTGCTCAATGGTATGTCAATGCTGCTGATTTGTGTATGCTGCCGTCACCGCTCATCAGGTGACTTATGCGCATCATTTCCTGTAACACCAATGGTATCCGCTCCGCCGCCCGCAAGGGCTTTTTTACTTGGCTCAGCGAGCAGGCCGCCGATGTGGTCTGTATTCAAGAAACCAAAGCCCAGGAACAGCAACTGGATACCGAGCCCTACTACCCTGCAGGCTATCATTGTTATTATCACGACGCGCAAAAACGCGGTTACAGCGGAGTAGCGCTCTACACACGCCGCCAGCCTGATGACATTGTCGCCGGATTTGGTTGGCCGGACATTGATGCTGAAGGCCGTTATCTGGAAGCCCGTTTTGGTTGTTTGAGCATTGCTTCGCTTTATCTTCCCTCCGGGTCGTCAGGTGAAGTGAGACAAGCGGTCAAATTCGATCTCATGGCACGACTGAGCGAGCGGTTTCGCACCCTATGCAACGACAGGCGAGAATATATTCTTTGCGGGGATTGGAATATCGCCCATCGCGCCATCGATTTGAAAAATTGGCGCAGCAATCAGAAAAATTCCGGTTTCTTGCCTGAGGAACGGGCTTGGATGGACGAATTATTGGGTTCGCTCGGATTCGTGGATGCGTTCCGCGTTGTCAATCAGGAGCCGGAGCAATACACCTGGTGGTCGAATCGCGGCCAAGCCTGGGCCAAGAATGTAGGGTGGCGGCTTGATTATCAGATCATTACCCCGGGCTTAGCCGATACGGTCAGCACCGCCGAAATTTATAAGGATCAGCGCTTTTCCGATCACGCACCGCTGACCATTGATTACGACTATTCATTTTGAGATGGTAGGCAACCTGCGCTCAACGTACTCGCAAATAGTTCAGCATTTGCCGGGGGGTCAATTTGATGCTCGACGGTCCGCTGCGGATATAAAACTCTTCCTTCTGACCCATTAGTAGAAAGGCTGGCTCTGTGGCCTTTTTACAGGTCATCGCCACCAGCGTCTTGCCCTCAACGGGGCGGACATCGGTATTCAGATATTTGCTGAACTCGGCCCCGAGATGCTGATTGATCAGATTTTTAATATGCAGCATACACTTGTCGTCATTCTCGAACCG
>JAZBPA010000206.1:0-5192 GCA_036351435.1 Candidatus Competibacteraceae bacterium | reverse complement strand
GTTAACCCTAAAGCCAGGGCAACAACACTCCAGTGCTTTGTTCGCATCCGTCGATTGGGGCAAAACTCAAGCCTATGCTTTGGGGTTGAACGGTATTTTTATCAATCGCCGTGATCGAGAGGCTCACGGTATCGTGGAAGAAAGCGATAGCGCCGCACTAAAGACGCAAATACGTGAAAAGTTGACTGAGCTCAAAGACCCCAAAACCGAAGCGGCGGTGGTATTGCAAGTTTACGATGGCGATTCGATTTACCAAGGCAAGGCCAAGGCCGATGCTCCGGATCTGGTCGTAGGGTATGCGCCGGGCTTCCGGGCTTCTTGGCAGACTGCTCTGGGCGGAGTGCCGATTGAATTAATAGAGGACAACAAGGAAAAATGGAGTGGCGATCACTTGATTGATCCCTCTCAAGTCCCCGGTGTGTTGTTTACCAACTTTAAACCAACGCAACCGGTTCAACATATCGGGGAGATCGGAACGCTGGTAAGCTCACTGCTGGAGTTAACCTCGCCCCCTAACCAAAGCGATGCAACTGATGGTCAATGAACCTTCCAAACCCATTGAATGGTCAGGGAACAACCCAAAGCCACACTCAAAAAAAGAAATTCCCAACCTCTCATCCATTCAGGTCCAAGTTCAAGAAACGATTGTCGGGGCAGAGCTATTTCCATGATTTCCAACTGTGTGTCCGTTGGTAAATGACCGCCGGGATTGTCAACCAACCAGTTCCACCACTGTCGCTGATGGAGTATCGGAGTGAGTTCCTCAGTAGGCAAGGTCGCGATCACCTCACCCTGCTCGCTTAGCAGATTTACTTGATCCGTTGGATTTGGCCATTGGATCAGCCAGGTGTTGTCTGCCGCCTGATTCATCACAGCGGATTCAGGTTGCCAATGCAACCGACTTGACGCCGGTTGCAGGGTGATCTGCACTGAAGCGCCCGGCGTCGGAGTCTGATAACCGAAATGATTGGAGGCCCAGACCAACAGAAACAGCAAGGGAAGCGCAGCTAACAAGGCGGGTCCGGCAACCAATCCGAGACGTTGCCAAGACAATCTTAGATTTTCCCGGATCAAAGAGCGTAGTTCCGAGAACTCGCCATCGAAATTCGCCAGCTGTCGTTGCGCCTGTTTAATTTTCGGTTTGAGTTCAGCGAGCCGGTCCTGCTTAGAAAACCATCGGTAGAGCGCCATTGAAAGTCCCCCCCCAAACAACGCCCAAATGATCAGACGGATCGTAGCCGACAGAAACTCGGCTAACAAGGCATCAATGACCGAGAACAGTGGCGCGGGCAAATCGAAAAACCCCATCATTTTGCTCTATTCAGAGTTACTGTGGGCTTTCCTCGGGTGAGCGGTTGTCATCAGTTTGGGCTGCACGGGCGGCTTTTTTTCGTTTCAACAATTTACGAATAGGCCAAAAGAGGATGGCTGCAATAGCCAAGACGACGGTGGCCAGCAATCCCAGCAAAGAGCCTAACACGGGTATTCCCGCGCCTGGGCCGATGTAAGCTTGTACGGGAGCTATCCCAATCAGTAACAGTAAGAACAGCAACGCGATGCTTTTTTTCATTGGTTAATCCGATTGCAATGTGGATGGGTAGCCAAAACGGGTGGCTGTATCGGCGGTAATTTCGGCAATCTCTTCTCGCTCTGATGCGCTAAAGCTTGGTGTGTAGTAGGTGGGCGGCGAGAGAATTGTTTGATAATGCCTCACGGTATCCCGAAACTGATCCGGCTCTAATTGACAGTGGGTGAGAATAGACCTGATAACAGTTGCCGAGTCAATACAGAGGTCTTCGTAGCGAACCACTAGACTAGCCCTAGCAATCGCTTCGTCGCTTTCCAGCAGATTATGGACAAATCGGTATAGCCCTACCCAATAGAGCGCCCAGCCTCTCAGCGCATAGCCTTGATCCCAATGGTTTGTAATTTCTTGAACCGCACCCGTGTCACCGAAATGAATACATGATCGGTCTAGGCCGAATTCAAAGTGACCGAAGGCGGCCAGTTGCTGACGTATTCTGGGGTCATGTTGCTGTGCTTCTCGAAATAATGCGTCCTGTTTTATCAGCGAGGCGAAGTGATTGACGGGATGACGTATCGGAATCACAAAACGGGCATCAGGAAAGAGTCGTAACAGATATTTCAGCCGAGTGATATTGTAATTGCCCTTAGCCAGATAGCGGGGACGTCGTCGCACCAATAACAACTTGCGGATGTGATCTTGATAAAACGCATCGAAACGGGCATTGCATCGTCCTGCGTCGAGCACTTGGCTGCGCCGGTTATCGTGTAAGCCCGGGAAGAAGTTCATCCAGAGCACTTCCTCTACCGCTTCCGGGCTGTCCTCGGTGATCATAATGCGATCCCCATGAGCACGCTCTGCCGGCTTGGCTTGGATGAAACGAGTCCGATCTCTAAGCCAATTACGCCAAAATGGAGTGTAAATCGGTGGAAAATCACAATACCGGTGGCTGGTTAGCTCGGGATGGCAATTCAGTAATTCGGTGATGATCGTAGTGCCTGAGCGAGCCAGTCCGGTCACATAAACCGGTTTTATGATGGCAATATTGCGCAACTCTTCGGCCAACAAGGCCGATTCCAAATTGCCCAAGCGTTCCCAGAGTCGGGCCGTCTTCTGAAAAAATCGGGTTTGATAAAAGAGGCTTCGGGGAACTTCGAGTTGGTGATTTTGTTGCTCGCTCATCGATCAATGTGACCGGGTTGCAGATCATAGATCACGTTGGGTTCAGCGGCGCGATCAGCGGCAGGGTTGAGTCGCCGATGCAGAGCTACGATTCGATCACGGGCGTTATCATCCGGCTTGTACCGGGCATGCAGTGCACGGTGCCGTTCAGCCTCTTCGGTGTTTCCCAGTTGTTCGTGCAGCAACGCCAAGTTGTAATGCGCAGTGACATTCTCAGCGTCTATGGCTAGGACTTTCAGAAACCAGTCACGGGCTTCGTCGAGCAGAGCCTGTTTAGCATCACGCCGGGATTCGCCGCGTTCACGTTTAGCTTGCTCCATTAAAGTTTGGCCTAATTCGTTAAGCACCCGGTAATCCCGACTGAAATCGAACCCTCGGCGTTGCGCCTCTGGGAAGTCAGTAGCGGCAATTTTTCTGAAAGCGGCTATTGCTTCATCCAAATAGCCGTTTTGCTTGTTCAGTAATCCGGTAAACCAAGTGATTGACCAAGCGGGAGCAGGTAGTTCATGGCGCGAAGCACGTTCTAGCGCTGAGGCTGCTTCGTCCAAGCGACCTTCTCTAAGATAAACTCGTGCCAAATTTAATGAACCATCGGGTCGCTTCAGTCGCTCCACTTTTGCAAAGGTCTGTTCTGCCTGGCGCAAATCGCCTGTTCCTGACTTAAGCAACAAACCGATACCATAATCGTTCCAACGTTGCCATTCCGGGATATCCGCCGTTTGGGACGGACCGCCAGCCTTAATCGGCAATACCACTTTGTCCGTGGCCAAAGTCGTAATCGGTAGGTCGTTGCGAGCAAAAGCGGAGTCTTGAAAGAAACGGACATAGTCAGTGTCGAATTTCCGGTAAAGCAGTTTAACTTCCACCACCACTGATTCCTTGACATCTTTCGGGAGATCAAGTCGGTAATGCACTACATCCGCTGCCCCTGGCGGGATTTGGTTATCATAAAGCTTAACGAAGATATCCTGGGCGTTGCGGCGGTCAATCCGGTGCCCTTTCCGATCCAGGACATACGCATTGACAAAATGAGCCCAAGGATCCACACGGCCTTCTTCTCTCAAAGCGCCGCTGGACCCAATCAGCTGATCACCACTAGTAGCATTCACAGCCAACCAGACCTGATTGGAATCGGCGGTACCTTGGGTAAAGTGATGGCCTACCCGCAGGTTACGGATCACAACTTCTAATAAGTACTGTTTTCCGCCTTCTAAGACCGGTAATTGAGGACGCAATGGAGCTATCAACGGTGCATCGATAGTTCTTCCCTCTCGTAGGCCGAAGATATCCACCCGCATGACATCATCCAGAAATGCCTGCTGAGCCTCATTCACCCAAGCGGGCCAATTCAACAAATGAGGAATGGCCGTGTTGGCGGCTGGAAACTGATGATTGTGGACTTTCAAGGTATCCGACGCATCGAAATAATCGGCGCCGAAATCTTCCGAAGCTGTTAAAGACATATGACAAGTATTGCAGCTACGCACGGCTTTGGTGGGATAATAAAAACTGCTGATACCGTGGCCTGAGACTCCGCTCAATAAGAAAGAACTATAATGATCCTGACCTCTTAGCCAGCGGTATTGGTTAAGTTCCACCGGCAAATGAACCTTGTGACAGGCGGCGCAGAATTCTGCCGTTTTGTGCAGCGGTTTAAGAAAGGTCTTTTTGTGGTACGCAGGCTTAGCCCTGATCAATTGACGGTTGACCCAACTCAGCAAGGCGTTGTCGCTGTCAGCAAAGGGATAGTGGATGGGTTCTTTCAAGGTATATCCCCCGTTGCCAAGCGTACCCTCCAGCCGGGTAACGGCATGACAGACCGTACAGGTAATCCCCGCCTGTGAGGAAGGATCGTGCACATCATCGTATTGCGGGTCGTCGAAAGCGCCACTAAACAGAGGAACCGGATCGTGACAACCGGCGCAGAAACGTGACGCATGCACGTTTCCGTCTCGCCGCAACAGCTGTTCACGGGCTTCTCTTACCGTTGCCGCGTAGGCTGGATTGTTGAACGAACTGAACCGATGCATGCTATGAGACCATTGCCGGTGTGTATCGCTATGACAATCTTGGCAATAAGCATCTCTCATCAGCGCTTGTGCTGGGATAAGTGTGGCGTTTTCAATGCGCGCCAATGAAGGAAAGAATTCCTGTTCAACGGTCGTCTGTCCCTGCTGTTGCTCCTGCAGGTATAAAACTGCGATCACCAGAGCGACTCCGCCAGAGAAGCCGACCCAACGGAGACCCACTCGCCAACGTATGTTACCGCCTGAGTATCGATGTAGGATAAACAGGGTAATAACCAAAACAGGCGTGCTTAGATGAGTCCAATAAATTACAGCCCGAGCATGCGGGTTTCTAATCACGAAGAAATCGAAGCGTACGAGGAGAATGCCTGAGACAACCAACAACAGCGCGACAGCCGAAAGAACCAGGCCTATGATCACCGTGCGACGCTTGGGGCTATACCAAGCTCTATTCAGAT
>JAZBPA010000205.1:0-8297 GCA_036351435.1 Candidatus Competibacteraceae bacterium | reverse complement strand
TGGGTTTAGCTTTGACCACGTGGGAACGGAGGATAGCCTGCGCCAAGCCAACAAGGCCGGGCTATCCACCAACCTCACCCAGGAGACGAATCGATTACTAACGGCTAATCACCGACCCACGGGTGGGGAATTTTACTTCGGCACTTTCGGGAAAAGTTAAAATGTTTTTGACATTCTTGGGGTCCACTATATTCTCGACCGGGTAGACAGCTTGACTTACACGGCGCCGTTGTTTTCCCATTTCACCCGTTACTACTACTATTAAGTCTCCGTTCCGCGCATTGAACCGCAGCCTCCGTTTCCTGTTTTTCGCAGTGTTGATCAGGCCCATCATCTTCTTGATCTTGGGCATTAATATCCGCCGTCCAGAGTATTTGCCAAAAACGGGGCCGGCGATACTGGTTGCTAATCACAACAGTCATCTGGATACGCCGGTGTTGATGTCGTTATTGCCGTTGCGTTTGCTGCATCGCGCTCGACCGGTGGCATCGGCGGATTATTTTCTGCGCCAGCGTTGGCTGGCTTGGTTTGCAACCCGGATAATCGGCATTATTCCGTTGCCATTGGGTAGCCGCCGCCCTAAAGAAGAGCTTTTTGCGGAAATGATCAAAGCACTCAATCAGGGCGCTATTCTTATTCTTTTCCCCGAGGGCACGCGGGGAGAACCTGAACAGTTTGGCAAGTTCAAAAAAGGTATCGCTGTACTGGCCGAACGGTTGCCGCAGACCCCCATTCACCCGATATATCTGCACGGACTGGGCAAAGCTCTGCCAAAAGGGGAAATGTTGTTGGTACCGTTTTTCTGTGATGCGTTTGTCGGCGAGGCACTGTATTGGAACGGCAACCGGCGTGAATTCATGGAATTGCTGGATGGCACCATGCGGCAACTTGCTCAGGAAGGCAGCTTTGCTGCTTGGGAATGACTATTATCGACTTGTATTTGGCTGTTACTGAACCGAGGTATGGGAAGTGCTGCCGATGGCAGAAGTGGTTTACAGCAGTGCTCGCTGATCCGCTGCAACGGACCAGATTGGACCGTTGCAGCGGGCCGATTTGAACCGTTGTCTACTCAAACCGAACCGCTTATTAGCGGATTCCCTTCGGCTGATCCGGTTAAATAAACAGGTGTGGTGTGGCAATCAAGCCGCCACTTCTTCCAGACGGTTTAACTGTTGCGGATTGCGCAGTACCGATTCACCAAGCCGCATTTCCAGCCAACGTGCCCAACCGAGCAACTGTTGTTTATTCATACCCATGCGATTGGCCAGTCCGTGTACCGTCATCACCGATTCACCCGTTTCCGTTTGTGCGTCAGCTTGAAAAGCGAATCCGTGGAAAGCTTGCAACGCTTCGGTAATGGTTATTTCCACATGCTCCTGAACGTCCACCGGAGTTCCTTCGCTGAGTAAGTAACAAGCTGCCTGATCCCAGTCAGGAGCGGTAGGACCTGCGTTGAAGACTTGCAAAGCCTCTGCGGCACTGGCAAAACGTGTCATGGATTTTTCTGAGCGAGTAAACATTGTTGTGTGACCTTCTTGTAGCTATTGTTGGTTTGCACGTTGCGCACTGGAATAGTGGTAGTCGCGGTTCAGTTTATTAAAATCGCTGCAACGGGTGTGCCATGTGATTAGGATGGGAGTGTTAAATGAAAGACGAACGGATAGCTGGTGACCGATTGCAACAGCAGATCGCTTTCGTGCTGGAACTGGATAAGCTCAAGTCTGTGCACCGAGTCACCGAACTGCTGCACGAAGATCGGCGAGAAAATGCGGCTGAACATAGCTGGCATGTCGCATTACTCGCCTTGGTGTTGCGTGACTATTGCCGGGAACCCATCAATTTCGAACGAGTGTTGTCACTGTTGTTGCTTCACGACAGCGTGGAGATATACGCTGGCGACACATATGTTTATGATCCTCATGCAGTGGCTCAACAACAATCCCGTGAAAGTGCAGCGGCTGAACAATTATTTGCCTTACTACCCGCCGATCAGAGATCCTATTGCGCGGAGCTTTTCGAAGAATTCAATGCCGGACAAACACCCGAAGCGCGTTACGCTCAGGCGATGGTATTGTCAACTTGAACGTAGCCGGCTGAGCCGGTAGGCTTTGCGGCCATGAACGATACCAAGAATCCCTATGCCGGCTACCGTTATCCCGCCGAGATCATCAGCCATGCCGTCTGGCTGTATTTCCGCTTCACGTTGAGCTACCGCGACGTGGAGGAGCTGTTGGCTGCTCGCGGCCTCATCGTCAGTTTCGAGACGGTACGCCAGTGGTGTCTGAAATTCGGCCAGGAGTTCGCCAATGAACTGCGTCGTCGCGCGCCCCGCCGCGGTGACAAGTGGCATTTGGATGAGGTCTATCTCAGCATCAATGGCCGACGCTTCTACCTCTGGCGGGCCGTGGATCAGGACGGTTATGTCCTCGACATCCTGGTTCAGTCGCGGCGCAATAAGCGCGCCGCCAAACGTTTCTTTCGCAAGCTCCTCAAGGGCTTGGGCTACGTCCCACGGGTCATCATCACCGACAAACTCAAAAGCTACGAAGCCGCCCGCAAGGAACTGATCCCCGGTGTCGAACACCGCCAGCACAAGGGCCTGAACAACCGGGCCGAACTCTCCCATCAGCCGACCCGGCAGCGGGAGCGACAGATGCGTCGCTTCAAGTCCCCCGGCCATGCCCAACGCTTTCTCTCCGCCCATGGCCCCATTAACAATCTATTCCGCCCCCGCCGTCACCGGATGGCCGCTTCCGACTATCGCGCCGTTCGCACCCAGGCGTTTGAAACCTGGCAGCAGGTGACGTGTGCCCGGATGGCCGGTTGAGTTTCCGCATCACCTCACATCGCGAGAACAATACAACCTCCTTTCGACAAGTTGACAATACCCATCCTCGACAACTTCAGCATAGGGTAGTTGCCCGTGAATAAGCCCAACACTTCCTAATACCGCTAGGCTACGAACTTTACTGAGCCGTTGAGTTAGCGGCATAAGGCTGGATCAGCACATCTGCTGGAATGTGCATTCCTGCGCTGAGCCGCCGGATCATAGCAAGGGTTAGGGGGCGCTTACGCGTCAGTATCTCCGCCACGCGTCCCCGCCCTCCGATGAAAGGCTCCAAGTCTTTGCGTTCCAGCCCCAAGGCTTCCATACGGTGTTTGATGGCTTCAATAGGGTCCGGCTCCTCAATAGGGTAATGTTGAGCTTCGTAAGCCTCCACTAGGGTGCTCAGCACGTCCAGGTAATCGCCCTCGGGCGTGTCGGGCTGGGCATCCATCAACTGCTCAATGTCGTTGAGCGCTTGCCGATAGTCGGCTTCGGTTTTGATTGGTTTGATGTCCATGGCGGTTATTTCTTAGGCTCGGTTGGCGTCGACCTTGTCGTATTCAGCGTGGGTCCCAATGAACCGGATATACATTATCCGGTAGGGATAGTTGATCTTCACGATCAAACGATACTTGTTCCCGCCGATGTTGAAACACACGCGATTGTCTTCCAGGATGCTGGCGTTACTGTAGTCTGCCTTGACCGCTTGAGGATTGCCCCAATCCGCTTGCTTGGCGAACCGGAACCAAGCTCGCAACGGTTGTTCAGCGTCTGCGTGTTGCTGCCAGAACTCCAGCAAAGTCTTGCGAGCGATAATTCTCATCACAACTAGTTTATTATGATCCCGTAACGGGAGCAATGGTTGCAAAAACCATTTTCTGGCTACTTTAAGTAGCCATTTTCAGAAGTCGGCTGCATCAGGACATGATAACCCTTGGTCCAGTTGCTCAGCAGCGCAAGGCTCACGCATGAAATCTCGGGTAGCTCGCAATGGCTGAGAAGTGTGGGAAAGCCACCACGAAACAAAGATAGAAATCTATTTGATTTCTTTTAAGAAAGTTGACAGCTTGTCAAAACATTCGCTCCAGCCACTCTCGTGACTATCGCGTGACTCTTCAGAGGAAAGGCCGGTTTGTGTAAATATCATCTTAGTCTTTCCATCAGACATGGTTTCCAGCAATACAGTGCAAACCGTTCTAACTTCCGGGATGCCGCATTCATCATTCTCCCAGATATGGGTAAACACCAATTTTTCAGGCGGACTTAACTCCAGGTATTCACCAAAGAAAACGCTATCATTCCCCGCTGGACTGATCATACGTTCCCGATAGTGTTCGCCCTCAGCAATTTTTCCTTTGTGCTCCTTAACGTAAAATCCTTTCGGAGAGAGCCACTCAATCACTTGCTCCTTGTCTGTCCAAGCCTGCCAGACGCGTTCACGCGGAGCATCGAAAATGCGGGTGATCGTAAGCTCGAATGCTTTATTCTGAAGTTCATTCACTGTTATGCGGCGGCTTCAAAATTAATTTGGTTTGTTTCGCAATTCACCGGGAAAGAGCAATGCTCATGGATACATTTCCATACACCATCAATCTTGCGAAAACAGACCGTGCCACGAAGCCATGCCTTGGCCATTTCACACGGCATCTCAACACTAATGCCGTTTAAGCGACTATTAAAATGAACAACGGCCATATCATCAGTCGCTTCAATGACCATGTTTTTATATTCGATCTCTGGTTTGTCAAAATACGGGAAGCATTGCTCCCAAAGTGTCTTGGTTTCCTCAATGCTGTTAGCTGTACTTCCGACATCAAACAGCCGATATCGATCAGCATAGTCCTTAAACATCGTACCTAGATCCTTTTCTTTTAAAGCCGCATTCCATGCGTCCATAGCAGCCCGTACTTCATTGACGGATTGTTCGTTATTTTTCACCATTAGACTCCTCACTATAATTCATTTTTGATAAATGGCTGTCCAACGCGTCAAAGCGTTTGTTCCAATACTGACGCATTTGGTTTAGCCATTCCCACATTTCATCGACTCCTTCCGGGTTGACAGAATAAATGCGCTGTTGCGCCCTTTTTTCCATCCGTAGAAGCTTGGCCTCGCGAAGCACCTTTAAATGCTGCGAAACAGCCGGAGCACTAATGGCAAACGCACTGCTTATATCTGTCGAGGCCATCTCACCGTTCGCCGCAATCAATTCGATCATGCGACGACGGTTGGGCTCAGCGAGGGCAGCAAATCTATCCATGTGCATTACTATGAAGATATTACTTAATTAAGTCAATGCTTAATAATAGGCGTCTGCATTATTGCTTTTCCAGTGAGGTTATTTTTGCCCGTCAGAAAATAAAGCAACACAACCAAAAACTGTCCGTAGTATTTGGTGATCCAGAGTCCCCAACTCTCTTGGACCCATCAAGCCGTGTATGGTCGTTTATCGCATGAATCGTTGCCGCTCCGCCTGTTGCGCTACCAGTCCGCCAGGACACTGTTGAACTAACGGAGCAAATCTAACGATTGGCGTGGTTATTGCTAAATTTTTCGTTCGCTGAGTCCCCCTGCAAACGAACTCATCGGGCAAGGGCATTGCCTCATCAATACGCCATTGGCGGAGCAATGCGATTGTTGAGATTCGCGTGTGGTCGTTCAGCGTAGCGGTGGCTGAGGGTTTCCAGCCATCGATCCCCATACCATGTAGCGGTGATTCAGGCGAGAGCTTGCCTGAACCACCGGTGAGCCAGTTATCCAACATGATTTTTCATCCCGCTTATCAAGAAGTGGTGGTGTTAGCTGATGGCAACAGGTTGAGTCTCCGGCAGATCGACCCTGCCGATAAAGCCAAACTGAAGTCAGGCTTTTTGCGCTTGTCGAAGATGTCACGCTACCGTCGTTTCTTTTCCTACAAAGATGAACTATCCCCAGCCGATCTTCAGTTCATGACTGAAATCGACGGGAGGGATCATGCCGCATTGGGTGTTTTCGAGCTGGATGACGCCGGTAACGAACACGATGCCGTGGGCGTCTGTCGCTATTTTCGCTCCCCCCAGGATGGTGCTACTGCCGAGTTCTCACTGGCCGTTGCTGACGATCAACAGGCCAAAGGCATCGGACGATTGTTGCTGCAACGGTTGTTGTCAATGGCAGCGGAACGCGGAATTGCCTGTTTTGAGGGATACCTGCTTTCGGAAAATGAGCAAATGGCCAATTTGATCAAGCGGGTTCGCCAGGCCGTAAGGTTTAGTCGCGAGGACGGCCTGTTGAAAGCCAGTATCCCCACCCAGGATAACCCCGTTTTAGTCACCAATGATGCGAAATATTTGAATTGAAGAGGGGAATGATCCGTGCGGTATTGTCCTATATCGTCCCGTCCGGTTTACCAGGTGCTTTCGCTTCATGGATTTGCTAAAGGCCGGTTGCTGATATTTTGCCGAATAACCGGCGGATGGTCCTAATGGCCACCCTTACCCGTATTGCTTGTGATTTTTCACGATAGTCTGGGTCACCGTTAGCAAGTGCGAGAGCGCTAAAAAGTGGGGGGTCTGATTTCCTGGGACTGTGTTTAGCGTGGATCGGGCGGGCGGAATCCTGGATACCAACCCCGGAAAACGTCCGCCAAATCCCAGTCAAACGCAATCGCTCGAAGCCACACCCCCTACTTTTTAGTGCTCTCGCCCGTAAGAACTTCGCCGACCAACTCTTCGCAGCCTCCAGACACTGGCCGCTGGCAATGCACATCAACAAAGGACTCGCCGGAGCCGCGGCTGATGCGGTGGAGCGTGGCCGGGAAACTTCAACTCATCCCGCCGTCTACGATGCAGCAGCGCTACTTATCCTCGTGGCGCGGAAAAAAGGCGTCTTTCCAGGGATTACGGGCCTTGAGCCGGACCTAAACGAGGCCGAGGAAAAAGCAGGACGCATCGGCGCCGCGATGCAGATCATCCGCTCGCTAACCCCCGGCGCCGGCACCTACGCCAACGAAGCCGACTACTTCGAAAAGAGCTGGCAGGAGGAGTTTTGGGGACCTCACTACCCCCAACTACTGGAGATCAAGAAACGCCAGGATCCCGATGGACTGTTTCGCTGCCATCACAGCGTCGGTAGCGAATTGCTTGGCTGATTTGCTTACCCCGAAACCGCGACAGCGGTAGTTTTGTTTACCGTTATGACTATGCCCGTTTTTCTTGTATTGCCGGGACCCATATCGCGGGCACCGATCATCGGATAATCTTGATGACAGGGTTGACCTCTGATCGTTTTCATTTTCCGGCCAACTATACTATCGAATATCCTTGGAGCATTACCTGGCGCACACTACCAAATTTCGTGTGTTCATAGGTGAGCATCTCCCTGGCAGCCTTTCGCAGGGCATGCCCAACACCGTCGATCTGGAATTATTGGACTATGGCTAAGCACCCGCCCCGGCATGGCCGCACCGGCCGTTCCATCGATACCGACAAGCTTGATCGCATCGTCGCCAATGCACGCCGCGGCAGCGACGAACGTGCGACTGGTTACCGCGAGCAAGCCCTCAAGCTTTTCCCGTGGGTTTGCGGCCGCTGTCGACGCGAGTTCACCCAGGCCAACCTGCGGGAGCTGACTGTCCACCATAAGGACATGGATCATGACAACAACCCTCAGGACGGCAGCAATTGGGAACTGCTGTGCCTGTATTGCCATGATAACGAACACCAGAAATATGAAGAACAGGTAGCCGCAATTACCGCCGGACGCGCAACCGGCTCCGAAGCGAGTGGGGTCTCCGGGACCAAGCACCGTCCGTTCGCGGACCTTGAGGCACTCCTCAACAAGAACGACTGAGCCGGGCAGTCTGCCTTCCCCACCGTTTGCTGCTCTTTAAAATCGCCGCTGTGGGTTGCCGTGCCGTCAGACTGATCGGTAATGTCATAAAGCTGGTTATTCCGTCTTTACACTACGCGCCCGAAGTCGTATTGATTTATAAACAAACCGATGACAATATCGGTTATTGGCTATGCGTCACAGCATGTGCCGCCCGGCATGCTCGACGAACGCCTCAGCATCGTCGATATAATCCTGCAGAGTCGCCAACGTTTGGCGGGTAACCGCCCGAAGCTTATAGGGTGTCGCGCCATTCATCGCCGCCTGGGTGGCAAACCCCCGGCGCAGACTATGGCCCGCATACAGCCGATGGTCGAATCCCGCTTTAAAGGCATACCACTTAATAATGAGCGCCACGGTTTGCGCTGACAGTCCAGCCTCCGGCTGGCAATGACCCGCACGATTAAAGCGCACAAAGACCGGCCCGCTGGTCATACCAGCCCGTTTGAGCCAAGTACTGATTGCGCGCACTGGACAAGTCTGCTGCCCGCGAATCACCGGCACCACCTCACCGCGACCCTCTGGATCAGTTTTCGAGCGGGGCAGATGCACCCGTAACCCATCCAACTCGAAGGTCAGATCCTCGACCCGGATCGCGACT
>JAZBPA010000204.1:0-2732 GCA_036351435.1 Candidatus Competibacteraceae bacterium | reverse complement strand
GTTTCCTGTGGCTGGATCAGCATATAAGCCGCAACAATTACCGTTGTGCCTACCAGAGTCCCCAGCAAACTCCACATAATCCAAGCCGACCCTGCAGCTATCGATGGTATTTTCACGGCGAACCTTGACCGAGTTGAAACTGTTCGAGTGAAATTACCACTGGCTCCGCACGGCCTTCCCGGATCGTGACAACCCGATCTACAGGCAGATCGCGAAAAACCTGTTGTCCACTTCCAGGCCAGTTAATCTCCAAAGCCCGGATAACCGTAGCGGAACCCAGGCCGATTTCCTGTTGTAGGCTGGAAGCACCGAAACTTCCGCCGCTGCCAACGGTGGCAAAGATATGTTGCTCGCCTGTCGGTGTCGCTACAGTGATACGCAGGCGTGCGCCTATTGCCGAACGGTTGGAGCGGACCCCCTGCAGCCGCAAGGTAATCCAATGATTACCGTGGCCGGGATTGGCAAACAAGGCATTTTGATAAACATCCCCGGAAAACGCTCCCCCCATGACGGCAAAAATGTCTTGATCCCCATCGTTATCCAGATCGCCGAATGAAATACCATGCCCCTTCTGCAAGTGCCCGGTAATACTGGACGTCGTTACGTCCTGAAAAGACTGCCCGGCGGCGTTACGAAACATCCGATTGGGCAACAAAGTGCGAAAATCGGGTGCGCCGGTGCCGAGATAAATATCGGGATAACCGTCATTATCGATATCGCCAAAATTCGCACCCATAGCCAGCGTGGGATGCGCTAGGCCAACTTTCTCGGTAACGTTGGTAAACGTGCCGTTCCGGTTGTTGCGGTAGAGGCGGGGAGTGGTACTGGGTTGCCGTAGCCTCAGATAGTCGCCAATGACCTGGTAAGGTTGAGCTTCGCTAAAACTGGGAGCTTCGTCGGTGGCGAAGGCATTGGGCGGATAATCGGTGACGAACAAGTCCAGCCAGCCGTCATTGTCGTAATCCCAGAACCAGGTGGGAAAACTGTATAACGGGTCGGTAACGCCAGCTTCCCGACCAACTTCCCGAAAAACCACCTGGCCCGTCACGCGCTCGTTATGAAATAACAGATTGCGGCTACCCATGCGCGAGACATAGAGGTCCAGCCAGCCGTCGTTATCGTAATCGCCCCACACTACACCTTTTATATACCCACCGACCTCAACACCGGCCAGCGTAGCAACATTCGTGAAGGTGCCGTCGCTATTATTTCGATAAAGCTCACTTGGATGGTACTCCCTGGGATTGCTCTCGTTCCCAATGTAGAGATCCAGCCAACCGTCGTTGTCGTAATCACCCCAGGCGCCCGCCTGGGTGGGATGGAAACTCAATAGACCGGCCTGTTCAGTAACGTCTTCGAATACGCCATGTCCGTTATTACGCAGCAATGAGTTAGGGTGCCGACCGCTGCGTACCAACCAGGCACCGCGCAACACCAGCACATCGGCGTCACCATCGTTATCGTAATCAGCCTGAACAATATTGAGGCCACCGAAAATCCCCGTCAAACCAGCTTCGTGAGTGATTTCTTCGAATCCGTCGTTGCGCTTATTACGAAACAGGCGTAACTGGCCCCGCATGCCCCAGGATGAAGCCATAACGTCGAGATAACCATCACCGTCAAAGTCTTCAATAATACTGCCGCCGGCTAAATCCATCGTGTCTAGCCCGACCAAGGGAGCCACATTGGAGAATTGTCCGACATCATAGTCGGGAGCGAAGGTGTCCAGGGAAATCAACCATTTTTCAGGTACGGCATGCGGATGTTCACCCACCGTCATGGCGGCGACATTGTATAACCAACGGCTGACCAGATCGTCAGGATCGCTGCGCAAAAGGATGGCTAATTCTTTCATTGCTTCCCGCGAACCCAACTGGAATAGATGGATGCCATCCTGATTGATAGGAAACAAGCAACTCCGACTGTTCGGCAAAGCAACGCAATTCAGTTGCTCTCCGATGCGTAACAACGACACCGCCAACAAGCTGCGCAACTGACGGGGCAAATCCATCGAAAAAGCGGACGGTTGCTGCTGTACCAGATTGAGCAACTCCCTGAAATGAGCTACCGCGGCTTCCGAGTCACCAGCCCGGAGTAGCTCATTAGCCAGTCGAAACTCAGCGGCGACGCGTTCCTTGGGCTGTTGGTCGGTGCTCGATATTGCGAGTTGCCGGAGCAAAGCGACGCGTTCTCGATTCATGAAACCGTTTTGCATCGGGTCGGTGGTATCGGCGATCAGCGCCAGACGCCTGACCATCCGTTCTGTGCCGGAACTGGCGGGTTCAGATGACCGAGTTAACGCAGTGTTAGCTTGGTCAGTGGATTTTGCATGATCGTCACAGCCGGTCAGCAGAACGACTAAGCAAAACACACTAACGAAAAACCGGAATTGTTGCTGCATCCGTTGTCGTTGACTGATCAAGCAGTGAACAGATAAGGAATCTGAAACAGGCAAATTGACTCGGTAAGACCGGTCATTGGGCAAGATCTTCGAGATACGGAGCAGCCACTGGACTATTATCCACTTTGCCGGCTAGTGAGGGATCAAGCTCAAGCGCACGGCGATTAAGATGAGCAGCTTCTTCATGCCGATTGTTGGCGTGTAACACGTTGGCTAGTGCTACATAGGCCCGACCGGAATCCGGGTCGGACGCTACTGCAGCACGAAACTGCTGCTCTGCCTCGGCAAGACGACCTTCATTTTGTAATAGCCTACCGAGTAACATATGAGC